>CAYJPE010000008.1:0-33559 GCA_964371965.1 uncultured Desulfovibrionaceae bacterium | reverse complement strand
ACTTTTTTTAGGAAAAAAAAGTTTCCCCCCACACCCCCCTTCAAAAAAACCAATAAGTCCGTATGTATGCCGAAGCTTTTTACTTGAGAAAGAAGGAAATATTTTGTAGAGATAGCAACATGGATAGCATGCAATCAGAGCTTTTAGAGTAGACAAGGTACTAGTCTTTATCAATAACAGCACAAAAATTCGCAATTTGACGACAGCGTCTAAACTTGTTGATTTTTTCTTCGAAAACCGCTATTTTCTTTGTGCCGTTTAGTAAGCACTCTGTCCACCCAATGGCGCCGTATATATGCCTCACACTTGTCGAAAACGCTTTTTGCAGGCTTTCAAAATATCATCTGCAATGTTTTTCTCAGAGTACAATTAAAATGGTGCATACTTTACAGAACAGCCCCTAGCAACCCGTTAAAACAGTGTAACCTGCGGCGTCCCCATCGGAGCGGAGACAAAAAGTCACACCGCTCATGTATGCTTAAGACACAGCGCGCCTTGTTTTTTTTCGCTTCCTTGCATCTCACACTTTTTGAACGGACTGCCAAAAATTGAATTTTTCAACAGCCTGCTAGTAGCGTGTATTGTCTAAATGTGTATTTTTTGAAAAGCATGTGGGGGGAAACTTTTTTTGGGAAAAAAAGTTTCCCCCTACACCCCCTTCAAAAAAACCAATAAGTCCGCATGCATGCCGAAGTTTTTTTACGTAAGAAAGAAGAACATATTTTGTGGAGTATGGCAACATGCATAGAATGCAATCAGAGCTTTTAGAGTATACACGGCACTAGGGACTGTTTGCAAATAAAAAGATTTTGTGTTTCTGCCAAGGAAAACACGTCTTTTTACGGAAAGAATATACTCTTGTGGTATTTGACTGGAGTAAAAAGCATTTTTTGACGCAGGCAGAGCGCAAAAGACTTTATTTAGAGACAGCCCCCAGAAACAGTCCCTAGGTGAGAAACGAATCTTTGCACAATAGAAAGCAAGGCTGTATCTCACACTTTTTGAACGGCCTGAAAGTGTGCGTTTTTCAACAGCCTGTCAGGGACTTTCGCCAAATAGTACATTTCGTGGATAGCGACAAAGATACGTTCGCTTTGAGTGAGACTACTCTTTTGAAAGATGATCGAAAAAGCGCGTAAAGCCTCCCGCAAAGAACACTAGAATGGCGCATTTAACAACAGTTCCTAGACCACACAAAAGGAGAGCCCATGCCCTGTCGTATTGTACACTGCAACTCAGAAAAAGACTGGCCTTTATTGGCGAACATATTAAAAAATCGTGAGGACACAGGAGAGAACATTGAAGCCGCTGTTAAAGACATTTTAAACGCCGTGTTAGAACGCGGAGACGAGGCACTGATTGAATATATCAAACTCTTTGATTGTCCCGAATTTGACATGCCACTGCGTTTGGACCCCACAGAGATCGCCCGCGGTGCCGCTGCTGTTTCTGTAGATGATATAAGTATTATCAGCGAAGCTGCTGCCAATATCCGTACTTTTCATAAAGCGCAAGAAGAAAAATCCTGGTTTATCACCCAAGCGGACGGCAGTATACTCGGGCAAAAAGTTTCGCCAGTTGACAGAGCGGGGCTTTATGTACCCGGAGGGCAAGGGGGTGACACACCCTTGGTATCTAGCCTACTCATGAACGCCATACCTGCCCAAGTGGCTGGTGTTGAAAGCCTTGCCATTGTAACACCACCGCGCAAGGATGGGAGTATAAGCCCCCATATTTTAGCTGCTGCTCACCTGTTAGACATAGATGAAGTATATCGCATGGGAAGCGCATGGGCTATAGCTGCCCTTGCTTACGGTACCGCCACCATTGCCCCTGTTGACATGATTGTAGGGCCGGGGAATATGTATGTCACCACAGCAAAACGCCTGCTACAAGGGCGCGTTGGTATTGACATGATTGCAGGACCCAGTGAAATCCTTGTGATTGCTGATAGCAGTGCCACGCCCGCATGGGTAGCCGCTGACATGCTCTCTCAAGCAGAACACGATCCCCTTGCCGCCGCCATCTGCATTACAGATACCACACTTATGGCGGAAACAGTACTCAGAGAGTTGCATGAACAATGCGCTGCATTGCCCCGAGCGGCCACAGCGCAAAAAGCCCTTGAAGATTGGGGTGCTATCGTCATCGTACCTCAAATGCGTACAGCCGTTGCACTTGCCAACAAAATAGCGGCTGAGCATCTGGAACTCTGCGTGCGCGATCCTTGGTTCTTATTGCCGTACATACGTCATGCAGGCGCCATATTTATGGGCTCTCACGCGCCAGAAGCTGTTGGTGACTATTTTGCGGGTCCAAATCACGTACTCCCTACCATGGGTACAGCACGTTTTTCCTCTGCTCTTTCTGTACAAACATTCTGCAAGCGCAGTAGCATTATTGCCACATCACCGACATTTGTACAACAAAAAGCGGAAGATATTGCGCGACTTGCGCGACTCGAAGGACTTGAAGCACATGCGCGTTCCGTCGAATGCCGTATGAAGAAACTCTTATAATAAGGAAAAAACATGCAAATTGTTATGAACACTCACATCGATGCCTATCCGCTCGTTGGACGCGGAAAAGTTCGGGATATATATGACATTGACGAAAAAACACTGCTCATTGTCACTACGGATCGAATGTCAGCCTTTGACGTTATTATGAATGAACCGGTGCCGTACAAAGGCGTTATTCTCAACAAAATAACACTTTTCTGGATGAATCGTTTTCAAGATATCATTCCAAATCATCTTATTGAAAGTGATGTCCGCAACTTTCCTGACGCACTGCAACCTTGGTGCGACGAACTGGAAGGACGTGCTGTTCTTGTAAAGAAAGCCAAACCCTTACCGGTAGAATGCATTGTGCGAGGCTATTTAACAGGATCTGGCTGGAAAGACTATGCGGCAACGGGAAGCTTATGTGGTCACAAACTGCCCGCAAACCTTCTTGAATCTGCCAAGCTGGAGCCTGCCATTTTTACACCATCAACAAAAGCAGATCTCGGCGCTCATGACGAAAATATCACCCGTGCGAAAGCGGCTTCCCTTCTAGGAAATGATGTGGCGGCGACAGTTGAAACCATATCTTTACAAATTTTTGAAGCCGGTCGCCAATACGCCGCCACAAAAGGAATTCTTATGGCGGATACAAAGTTTGAATTTGGCATGGTTGACGATACTTTGGTACTGATTGATGAAGTGATGACACCGGACTCCTCACGCTTTTGGCCTGCGGATCAATATAAAGAAGGACAGAGTCAACCAAGCTTCGATAAGCAATATTTACGTGACTGGCTCTCAGCGCAACCTTGGAATAAACAAGCTCCTCCGCCAACTTTACCCGATGAGGTTGTGGCTGCCACAAGTGCGCGCTATCAAGAAGCATATCAAACGCTCACCGGAAAAACTTTTGACGCCTAAAAAATGGAGTTTTTATGCTATTAAAAGGGAAAAAAGCCCTCATATTGGGCGTTGCTAACAACAAAAGCATCGCTTACGGCGTGGCCTCTTCTTTCAAAAAACATGGTGCCGAACTTGCCTTCAGCTATGTGGGCGATGCCATAAAAAAACGTGTTCTTCCTATCAACGAAGAATTAGGCGGCGCCTTCACATTTGCGTGCGATGTGTGCGATGATGCGCAAATAAGCAGCGCTGTTAACGTCGTAAAACAACACTGGGGAAACATTGACATTCTTGTCCATTCCATTGCCTTTGCGCAGCGCGAAGATTTGCAAGGACGTTTTATGGACACCTCCCGGGACGGTTTTAAAGTTGCTATGGACGTTTCTGTCTACTCACTGCCGGCAATCTGTCGTGCATTTGAACCGCTCATGAGTCCGGGTGCTTCCGTGCTCACCATGACATATTATGGGTCACAACGTGTTATTCCAAGCTACAATGTTATGGGGGTGGCAAAGGCGGCTCTTGAAGCATCCGTGCGCTATCTTGCTATGGATCTGGGCGAAAAACACGTACGAATCAATGCCATAAGCGCGGGCCCCATCAAAACACTGGCCGCTTCCGCCGTTTCAAGTTTAAAGCATATTTTTACACATATTGAAGAACGATCCCCCTTACATCAAAATGTTACCACACACGATGTGGGCGATACCGCCACCTATCTTGCTTCTGACCTTTCACGCGCGGTGACAGGTCAAATTGTTTATGTGGACAACGGATATAATATTATTGGGATTTAAAGGGAAGGAAACAGAAAAGGCTGCCCGTGCGGCCTTTTCTCATCTCTCAAGTCTCGTTTCTACCTTCTAGCAAAGTCCTGGAACTTCTATGACACCTGTAAGCATTATCATACCCGCGTGGAATTTATGGCACTTGACAAAACAATGCCTTGAAAGCATTGCTACATCACTCACCGCTGATGGACTACACGGTATGGTGGAAGTTATCGTCGTCAATAATGGCTCTACTGATGACACCAACGACGTGCTCCCCCCTACTCTTGACGGGCTCTTTGGCGAGCACGGCAAGGAAGTACGCCTCACTGAAAATATGGGTTTTTCCAAGGGGTGCAATGCCGGTGCCGCCGCTGCAAACCATCCCCTGCTTTTCTTTTTAAACAACGACACTCTTGTAACAAGGGGGTTTTTGCCCCCACTCGTACACGCTCTTGAAACAGAAAAAAGCGTTGGTGCTGTTGGGCCTTTATTACTCTACCCGGACGAAACTGTGCAACATTGCGGTATTGTCTTCTCTCCAACTTTACAATATCATCATCTATACGAATTTTTTCCGAAAACACATCCTTTGGTACAGAAAAAACGCTCCCTTCAGGCCATCACCGGAGCAGCTTTACTGATCACTGCACAACTTTTCGCCGAATGTGGCATGTTTTATGAATCATATATTAACGGCTGCGAAGATATAGATCTCTGTATGCAGCTCACACGCAAAGGCTTGCATTGCACATGTATTCCCCAAAGTAACGTGTACCATCTCGTAAGCCAGACTCCCGGACGCTTAACGCATGAAGCCTATAACTCCGCGGTGGCTTACAAACGCTTTCAGCACACAATCACATGCGACTTACATAGCATAGGTCGTGAAGACGCTTTTACAACAATCATAAGCCCCACACTTCACTGCTATCTTACGCTCCCTGCGGATAAAGAACGGGCAATCACCGCCATTTTTCAGGAAAATTTTCATGAAGCTCTCTGCATAAAATATCTCACAAACCACCCCCTGTGGTTTGGCGGTTACATGTTGCTTGCCTTACATTACGAAAAAGAAAAATACATTGAAGACGCCCTGCTTGTGCTCAAAAAACTTATAGCCTTGAGCAACAGCCTTGAGCATATGGAACTCATCATCGACATGGCGCGTCGTGCTGAAGAAAAAGCAATAGTTGCTTCCCTCGAAGAAAGCATGCAAAACATTCAAAAATACGAACAAGAAAACAAAAACAACCACTTACAAAGAATACAACATCTTTATTCTTGTGCAAAACAAAAAAACGACCTTGCGCTTCAAGAACTTTATCAATCGTGGCTCAAACAACACGGATCCTCTGATATCGTATGCGATATATGAGTCAGCATAAAACACTTTGGAATACTCAATGACACCTGTAAGCATTATCATACCCGCGTGGAATTTATGGCACTTGACAAAACAATGCCTTGAAAGCATTGCTACATCACTCACCGCTGATGGACTACACGGTATGGTGGAAGTTATCGTCGTCAATAATGGCTCTACTGATGACACCAACGACGTGCTCCCCCCTACTCTTGACGGGCTCTTTGGCGAGCACGGCAAGGAAGTACGCCTCACTGAAAATATGGGTTTTTCCAAGGGGTGCAATGCCGGTGCCGCCGCTGCAAACCATCCCCTGCTTTTCTTTTTAAACAACGACACTCTTGTAACAAGGGGGTTTTTGCCCCCACTCGTACACGCTCTTGAAACAGAAAAAAGCGTTGGTGCTGTTGGGCCACTCCTCCTTTATCTTAACGATACTGTCCAACATGTCGGCATTGCTTTTACGCCAACTTCGGCACCACGACATTTCTATGAACTTTTCCCTGCTTCACACCCGCTTATACACAAAAAACGTCGACTCCAAGCTATTACGGGCGCAGCATTACTCACACCAGCAGCGCTCTTTATGGAATGCGGCTGTTTCTATGAAGCATACATCAACGGCTACGAAGATATAGACCTCTGTACGCAAATACGCAAAAAAAAACTTTTTTCCATGTGTATCCCCCAAAGCCATGTCTACCATTTATGCAGTCAAAGCCCGGGACGCTTTGACCACGACACACACAATAGCACACTCATCACACATCGTTGCGCTCCCCACATAGCACCAGACATCCACAAAATCCTTATGCAGGATGGATTTACCCCCATGCTTGACTCTACTCTACAACTATACTTCTCACTTCCTCACCAAAAAGAAGCTGCCCTTACAAATACTTTTAAGAAAAATTTTGACGAAGAAACATGCAAAAGACGCCTTGAAGCACATCCCCTCTGGTTTCAAGGACACATCTTGTTGGCAGAAGAATACGCACGTCACTCCCGATGGGACGAAGCATTGGAGGTATTAACACGCCTCATCACCTTTGCCCCTATTAAGGAACACTGGATTCTCTTTACCAAAGCAGCCCGAGCAGCACACAATACTACAATGCAGGCTCTCGGAGAAAAAAACATACAAAAAATCCTTTCACACGAACAACAATACGACAAAAACCTCATTAAAGCACGTGACATACATTCTTGCCTCATGCAAAACAATGAACCTCAATTACAAGCGCTCTATGCAAAGTGGCCTACACAGTATGCTCCTAACAAATGAAAAAACGAGAAGAATATGCGATATTGGCTCTTAAAAAGTGAACCCGACTGCTTTTCTTGGTCTGACCTACAAAACTCCCCTCATCAAAGCACGGCTTGGGACGGTGTACGCAATTTTCAAGCGCGCAATTTTATGCGAACTATGCAGCTTGGGGACAAAGGCTTTTTCTATCACAGTGGGAAAAAGTCCGAAATTACGGGTATTGTTGAAATCATTCGAGAAGCCTATGCTGACCATACAGCTTGGGATAGGAGCAACAAACACTTTGACCCACGCTCAACACCGGAAAAACCTCTGTGGTTCATGGTAGACATACGTCTTTTACACAGTTTCACAACGCCACTGTCGCGGACTCAACTAAAAAATGACCCTGCACTCATTCACATGGAACTCATGAAAAAAGGGAGCAGGCTCTCCGTGCAAGAAGTCAGCACACATGCTTTTACGCACATCCTGAAACTCGCTGACATGTAAGATAACTTTTTTATGGAAACACTGATCAATGATTTTTTTGAGGAAGGAAGGAGAAATTTCCCCTTAGAAAGGGAAAGGTGCCAAAATCCAAAACTTTCCCCTTCCCCCCTCAGCTCCCTCCATCCTCGCAAAATGCTTTCATTATTTAAACATAGGGTTGATTATGCACTTCCCCACAACTCTTTCATAGTTACTTGCTATGCTTATTGAAGCAGCGTTTCCTTAGACGTTCTCATCAAATGGCGATTTTTTGTGTTATATCAAACCCATTGAAGCAAAGTCGCGTATGCTTTGAAAGAATATACTCTTATCAGGCGGTTGAAAAACTCCATTTTTGACAGTCCCTTCAAAAAATGTAAGATTCAACGAAGCGAAAAAAGTCAAGGCGCGCAGTGTATCAGACATACATAAGCGGTTTAGCTTTTTACGCTGACACCGCAGATTGCACTTTTTCAACGAACTGTCATGGTATTTGACTGAAAAAGCAAGCGAAGCCTGACGCAGAGCCCACTTCGATAAGGGCGAAAGGGTGCATTTGACGACAACGTCCAATATTAAAAGCACATATTTTAACATTATTTTAGTCATTAAATTTACTTGTAAATTTCAATTGGAAAAATATTAACAAATAGCCTTCCCCAAAAAACAGCTTTAGGAAAACACTGATTAATTATTTTTCTTGAGTGGGGAAGGGGATCTTTTGCCAAAACCCAAAAGATTCCCCTTCCCCACTCAAACTCCCCCAATCCCCTCAAAACGCTTTAATTATTCCTCTTTTCAATAAATTAAAAAGAGGAGTCCTCAATTGCTGAGATAAGAGAAAGTTGCTTTCTGGAGTTATTTTATAAGAGGTTTTATATGCATTTTTATTTAATCAGCGTTTCCTTAGATATAAACTCAGGTATAAATTAAAAAACTCTAGTAATAAAACACATTCTAAACTTTCACCTAACAGTTTGAAGTTTAAGAGTAAGGAAAAAAAATTCGCTTTAGTGAGTATTTTCCTTGCTTTTACTCAGCAAAAACTGTAGAAACCAAAAAAAGAAATTGCTTAAACTCAAACGTGGAGCTGATTATTATGTTAGTACAGAAAATATTTAACAGTATGTTCGGTGCGATAGTGTGTGTCCTCGCCTTAAGCGGTCAGCTCCTTGCTGCGCCATATCAGATCAGCGAAGATGCACCTCCCACCGCAGCTACTCCCGTACCGGTCATTGATACCATTATGTCAGTATTGCAAACCCATAAATCTTTAAAATCCATACAAGAAAATCGTGTTGTCGCTCAATATGAACTAGAGCGCTCTGAGGCTGGATACGGCCCTCGGGTCGATCTCACAGGCAATGCTGGTGGCGCAGTCCAAAGCGACAGCACCACGCGTGCTCTAGGCAAAGACACAGGTATGTATGGCGTAGGACAAGTGCGCCTGTTACTCACACAACCCATATGGGATGGATTTGCAACACGTAGTCGCGTGCGGTCAAGCCAGGCATTGCTTGAATCTGTTTCGAGTCGAGTCATCGACAATGCCACGTCCTTGGCTCTTGAAGGTCTCATCGCCCATGTGGATCTCATCTGGCGTAGAAAGAACCTCGATCTTGCCGAAGAAAACGTGACCACGCACGAGAAGATTTTGGCACTCACCCGTGACCGCGAAGCTTCGGGAGCTGACACCCTTGCCAACGTTACCCAAACCCAAGGGCGTCTTGCGCGTGCTATGACTGTTCTCGAAACAAATAAAGCTTCTTTGCGCCAAGGAGAGGACTCCTATAGACGTCTTACGGAAATGCCTCCCCCCATGGCTCTCGGCCCCGTTACCGTGCCTGCAACCATGTTCACAAGTCCCGAAGAAATTATAGCCATTGCCAAGACAACGAACCCCAAAGTCGTTGCATATCTTGCTGACGTTCGCACAGCTCAAGCCAATAAAGAATTGTCCGAAGCAGCCTTCCACCCGGTTATCAACTTAGAAGCAGGTACAAGCTATAGCGACTATGGCTACAATGAATTTGGGGACAGTTGGAGCGCGGGAGTTGACGTTCAAGGTACCATGACGTGGAATATCTTTAACAGCGGCGCTGACAAAGCAGCCACAGAAGCCTCTGCAGCGCGCGTGCGCGAAGCTCGCATGACAGCATACAGCTTTGTTGATGATTTGCGCCTACAGGTACTCAATTCGTGGACAGACTACCAAAGTTCCATTGCACAACTTGCTTATCACGAGGAATCCATAGGGTATAACTTGCAAACCCGTGATTTTTACATGGAACAATTCCTCATAGGACAACGAACCCTGCTTGACGTGCTTGACGCCGAAAGCGAACTCTATAACTCTGAAGTGCAAGCTATAACTGCGCGGGCTAATATTGTGATCAGTGCCTATACGCTCTATGCTTTAGCAGGACTCATCTTGCCAGAACTTAAAATTGAAGCTGAACAAGTCCTTATAAGACCTGATGCACTTCCTGTAAGCAGCTTTTGATACCTAACAAACTTACACTTCTGTGCGGTTCACGTATCTATCACGTGAACCGTTCTTTTTTTAAAAACACTGATGCTCTACCTTTTTTAACTCACTCAGAGAGAGAGTCAAAACTCATTACATTTTCTATTGCACAAAGCAAAATGTATCTTTTGCTATGAACAAGTAAAAATCCGACCCCATGTGCACGCTTTTATGAACCTGCTCCAAACGGTGCAAGGTCACAGACCGTTCAACAAGACTCTACAAAATGCAACCGTTCATTATGTACGCCCACCACGCATAACTATGGCAATCGTCAAGCATTCAATTGTCACCCTCTAAACTAACGAGCATGTATCATAAATTCTTGATTTTATAGCTTATGATATATGAAAATACATTGTAAATAATATATGAAAAAACTGATTAATTATTTTTCTTGAAGGGGGGAGGGCAACTTTTCCCTTGAGAAATGACAGGTGCCAAAACCCAAGAGTTTCCCATTCCCTCAAAACGCTTCAATTGTTCTTCATTTCAGTACATCAAAATGAAGAATCCTCTATCACCGAGAGAGGAAAAGTTCCTTGCTGAAATTACTTTATAGTAAGTTTTATATACTTTTTTTTAATCAACTCTACCTTAAACTTTTCTATAAACCACTTGGTCTTTCATTCATCAAGAGCAAATCGACCATAATAATCCCTTTTACCGTATTCATTTAATAATACATACTTTTTCAAACTTTTCACTGCAAGAATTCATTAACACATACTCGTAAGCCTTATTCTAGGCTAAGGCTGTGCTTTTTCATGATTTTTTCATGACTTTAGGGCTAAAAAGTTTTTTTCAAATAAAATAAAAAATCTTTTCTTTTAAGAGTGTTACAAAAAAACAAGACGTAAATTGCGAAGCTATTTCTGTTGACAGTCAAACAATTTCACTTTAATGTGAAATTCGAAAAAAAGGCCTGTACATTCAGCACACACTGTGTTCTCTACAGATTTTGTTCTTGCAGACGTGCAGCTTTATGTCACCCATATATAATAACAGGCACACAAGTATACCCCAGCACCTAAGAATATCATGATACACAATCTACACATAAATGATACCACACATCACCCCTTCTCCTTGCGAGAATGGTTACAGAAGTAGGTTTTATGTCAAAGAATACCACGAGCATGACAAATAGTGCACAAAACCCACTGCAGGCACCGCAAGCAGCCATTGGCCGTCGCACAGATGAACTTTCGACTTCCGCGTCACATACAAAAGGAGCTGTGCAGGAAAAGGGTGCTCTGCCTCTCAATGCCAGCAATGCAAAAATAAAAAAAAAGAAAGATGTTATAGTCAAGAAATCTCTTCCGTCGCATCTTGCACCGAGTCCTAAGGACGCATCCACATTGCTTGAGAAAAAACTTACACCAAGAAACAGCGTACCTGCTGGGAACCCTGAACGGGGTGTATCCCCCAAGGCTCCACGCCCTCAGCTAAGTTCAGAAAAACTTACACCAAGAAACAGCGTACCTGCTCCACATAAAACAAGAACTGCTGTCACCCCTGGTTCACCCTTATACCCTGATGCTTCTCAAAGCGATTTCTCAAAATCGCGCCGCCCCAAGCCAGGAGTCCCCAAAGAAGCTCTCCTTGCTTCACTTGTTACAGGAAGTGATGAAAAAAAGTCCACTTCAAATATTCCTAATAATCAGGATATTCTCGCAGAAATACGTGAAGCGCGTGCGCGTGCAGCCGCCATGCTGGCTGAAAGAACAAAAATAAAAAATGAGGCCGTTCAAAAAAATGCTGCACATCTACACACGGCACCACCGCACACAACGAGCACGCCCCGTAGTGACGCAGAACAAAAGACACAAGATCGTGGGCGTCCAATAAGAAATACTGCCGACACTTCACATGATGCTTCGCAAAAGACTTACACCGAAAAACAAGGAAGCCGACAAAAACTTACGCCATCATTGTCTCCTCCACTACGCGCGCCCCAAGACGTGCAAAAGCCTCTCAGGTTGGTGAGGAGTACACAAGCAACACAGACACCGGATACAGAACAAAAGGCTGCCAATGCGTTGCAACACCCAACAGAAGAAAAAACGCATACAAGCAAAAAACGTATTATTTCTCATGGAAAGAATGAGAAAAAAATCATTGCATCGTCGAAAAATACTGCTAGAAAAAAAACTGATAAAGCTCAAAAAAGCTTAAAAGCACACGAAAAAAGCAATAGTACGCGTTTCTCAAAAAAAAATTCTCAAGTGACCTTGCTCAATGATGCAGCACTTGCTAAGTTGCAAACTCCTCCTCCAACGCAAGAACACTCTACGGGCAAACAAAAAGCATCTGTAAAGCTTTTTAACCATAACGCACCAAAGGGTTCTGCTAAAGAGGGCAACATTCAAGCTTTCACTCGTGATATACAATCAAAAAAATTACAAGCTGCAAAAAAGGTGGGCATGTCCATGCAAAATCTTAACTCACAGCAATCCCCTATAGATGAGACTGAAGAAGTAGCTTTTGATACCGTACCCACTTCTATAGGCAACATTACAGGGCAGAAAGAAAATTCAGCACATCCCTCACAAGGAGCGTCCTCAAACATAGGTCAAGGGCCTTCCCTCGAGAAGCATCCGTCGTCTGTGCCTTTTGCTTCAGGGTCGTCACACGGCACTGCGTCAGATAAAAATTTAGAAAATCAATCACCGACAGATTCCATTCCGCAGGTTCCTCCCATGCCTGTAGCACCTGCAGATGTAGACTTTATTCCCCATTTGTTAAGAAGTTTGAGTAGCCTCTTACGTCTTCGAGGTAAAAGCATCTCCCCACAATTCCTCTATGCAGGACTTGCCGGGGTTGGAGAAGTGACACCCGGTGAATGTATGCGAGCAGCAGCAAGAGCTGGCCTACAAGCACGTATTATGTTTCGCCCACTGTTGGAAGATATTTCTCCCATGACATTGCCTTGCATACTCTTGCTGGAAGGAAACCGTTCTTGCCTTCTGACTGCGCTCAGCCACAATGTAGCCACCGTCGTGTTTCCAGAAATGGGAGAAGATCCACAGCAGGTGAGCCAAGAGAGTATTCTCAAGGAATATACTGGATACGCCGTTTTTGGATCTGTAGAAAAACAAGCGGATAAACGTATCGACTCCTTTCGTCGTCCCAAAGGCAAACGTTGGTTTTGGGATGCGATAAAGCACTATGGCCCTATCTATAGGCATGCTGCTTTTGCAAGTATAATCATTAACTTAATTGCGCTTGGCAGTCCACTTTTTGTGATGAATGTCTATGATCGCGTGGTACCTAATAATGCTATAGACACGCTTTGGGTGCTTGCCATGGGTATTACACTTGCGTATCTCTTTGACTTCATGCTGCGCACCTTACGAAACCACTTTGTTGACACGGCAGGGCGCAACGCGGATGTTGTCATTTCAAGTATGCTTGTCGATAAAGTTCTCACCATGCAGCTTGACCACAAACCTGAGTCCACGGGCGCTCTCGTGAATAATGTGCGAGAATTTGAATCCTTACGAGAATTTTTTAGCTCATCAACGTTGCTTTCATGTATTGATTTGCCTTTTTTATTTCTTTTTGTCCTATGCCTGAGCTTTATTGGCGGTTCACTGGTCATCTTGCCACTTGTGGCCATGCCCATAATGTTTGGTGCAGGTATTATTTTGCAAGCCCTTGCAAAACGAGCAGCTGAAAAAAGTTATTCGCAAAATATGCACAAAAACGCCCTCTTGACAGAAATAGTCAACGGGCTCGAAACACTCAAGTGTTGCCAAGGCGAAAACCGCATGCAGCGCATGTGGGAAAGCGTGGTGGAAAATTCTGCTCAAGCCAATGTAGAAACAAAAAAATACGGTTCTCTTGCCGTAGGTTTTTCAGTTTTTATCACGCAATTTGTCACTGTGGGAATGGTTGTATGGGGTGTGCATCTCATTGCAGCGGGCGAACTCACCATGGGTGGTCTTATCGGCAGTAATATTCTGGCAGGCAGAGCCATGGCACCGCTCATGCAGATGGCAGGGCTTATCACACGTTACCAAAATTCTCGTATTTCTCTTGATGCACTCAACATGCTCATGGCTCTTCCCTCTGAAGACAGACTTGATCAAGCTACAGTGGATTTTGGTCCGCTTGAAGCGTCGTTTAGCTTTGAAAATGTCGCCTTTTCTTATCCGGGGGTCGCGCGCACAGCTGTAGAAGGGCTCTCGCTCAAAATTCATCATGGAGAAAAGGTTGGCGTTATTGGGCGCATGGGATCTGGAAAATCGACACTCATACGTCTTCTCATAGGTTTATACCAGCCCAAAGAAGGAGCTGTAAAATTTGGTGGTGTCGATCTCCGACAACTGGCAGGCGCTGATTTGCGCTCGCGTGTAGGGTTTGCTCCGCAAGATACAGTCCTCTTCTATGGTACCGTGCGCGACAACATTGTCCTTGGTGACCCTTATATTAATGATCAGCGTATGCTGCGCGCCGCATCTCTTGCCGGTGTAACGGATTTTATCCGAACAAACCCGGAAGGCTTTGGCGCGCAAGTAGGGGAACAAGGCCGTGCATTATCCGGTGGACAAAGACAAGCCATTGGTTTGGCGCGTTCCCTTGTCCGTGACCCAGAAGTGCTTATATTAGATGAGCCCACAAGCAATATGGATACGTCTTCCGAACAAGCAGTGCAAGCTCGCCTCCAAAAAATTATACAAGATAAAACCCTTATCCTTGTAACACACCGCATGAGCATGCTCCGACTTGTAGACAGACTCATTGTTATGGACGGCGGTCGCATTGTGGCAGATGGCCCCAAGGATATCGTTATTCAAAAGTTACGAGCATCATCTCCGGCAAAGCCGCCAGCAGGCAAGGATGATGAAATGGCAGCCTAGCACATTCTACATTACATATAGATTTGAAGAGGGAAATCATGAGTGAAACACCTAATAACACAAAAGAAAATACACCGCCAAGCGGCATACAGCTCGGACAAGCCCGCTCGCATTATCTTGAGGCCGAAGATGATGGCATGCGTAAGCTTTTAAAGCCCAATGAACTCGTTTATGCTGATGTTGTAGAAGCGGCCTTGCAACGTAATCCCTCAGGACAAGCGCGAATGCTTTCCATAGTCACAGGACTTTTCATTTTTGTTTTTATAGCATGGGCAGCGTGGGCAGAAATTGATGAAGTGACCCGTGCGGAAGGGAAAGTTATAGCATCGCAACGTACACAGATTATTCAAAATCTTGAAGGCGGTATCCTACAAGACATCCTCGTAAGAGAAGGGGAAACAGTCACGCAAGGTACACCTCTTGCGCGCATTGAAAACGAAACAGCCGCAAGTAATTATCGAGATGCCTTAAGCAAATCTCTTGAACACACAGCCGCCATTGAACGTCTTAATGCCGAGCTTGAAAAGAGAGAACCTGACTATCCTCTTGAAATCAAGAATAGTGCACCACAAATTATAGCTGACCAAAACGCCGTTATGCAGGCTCGTCTGCTACAGCGCGAGAGCGAACTGCGTCTGCTCGAATCACAATATGAACAACGTTTGCAAGATGTAGAAGAACAAATATCACGTAAAACGTCTGTGGACAAAAACTTAGCCTTGGCCATAGAGCAACGTGAAACAGTGTTGCCTCTGCTAGAGCGGAAAATCTATTCTCGCATGGACTTTTTGGCTCTGGAACAAAAAGTAGCCAGCCTTGAAGGAGAGCTTGCAGGGCTTACTTCCTCTATTCCTAAATCACAATCCGCCGCCGACGAAGCAAAGCAGCGTATCGCTTTTCGTGAAGCGGAACTCGATACACAAATCACGCAGGAAATCAACGAAAGACGCATAGAATTAAATTCATTGCGCGAAACTCTTTCGGCGGGCAGTGACCGCGTCACGCGTACCGTTGTACGCTCACCTGTTAATGGAACAATTAAACAAATTCACCTTAATACTATCGGTGGTGTTGTAAAGCCGGGTGAGGCGATTATGGAGATCGTGCCTATCGATGATACCTTGCTTGTCGAAGTGAAGGTACGCCCCTCCGATGTGGCTTTTTTGCATCCCAAACAGAAAGCTATGGTAAAATTTTCTGCCTATGACTTTGGCATTTACGGTGGTCTTGAAGGTATTTTAGAACAAATTAGTGCCGATACCATCGAAGACAAACAAGGTGAGGTTTTTTACCTTGCCAAGTTACGTACACACAAAAATGGCATTATGCACGGCAACGAAGTCTTGCCCATCATTCCCGGAATGACAGCAACGGCAGATATTTTGACCGGCCGAAAAAGTATTTTGGACTACATTTTAAAACCCATTCTCAAGGCACAACAAAACGCACTTCGCGAAAGGTAGGATTTCATGGCTCAACTGCGTAAACAACGAGGGGTATCATTCAGAAGCCTTCTTCTCATATTACTGCTTGTTCTCATGATTTCAGGTGTATCTATCTTCTTTGCCACATATACTATAAATCATGTGGGCACGAGCATGGAGCGCAATCTTAACATCACATTGCGTACTGATACTCAAGTGAAAGCAAGTGCCTTTAACTTATGGTTTAGTACTGTAGAATTCAAAGTTCGTCAATTCCTTGACAGAGATATGATTCGCCTCTATAGCGTAGAAACCGTTGCGCTCAGCAAAGAAAGAAGTGCCATAACTGGCGGCATGACGACATTTACGCCAGAGCTTCTCAAACGGTCAGAAGAACTGAGCAGAATCCAACCAACTCTTGAAACAAGCCTGAGAACATTTTTGGCAGAGAACAAGTATTTATCTGCAAGCGTTTGGGATACAAATCTCAATCTTCTTTTATTTTCAGAACATGCAGACCAAAGACCTGATAGAAACATAGAAAATATACTCATTGCATGTATCGGCAATGGCAAACCGTCAACGTCACATGTCTACTCCAAAGACGGAAGTTTAGCACTGTCCACGGCGTATCCGATATTTCCGCCGCAATATGTAGAAGATCTTGACAAAGAAAAACCTATTGCAGCTTTCTTGGTGACAGTGCCAGTAGAAATTGCCTTTAATGCGATTCTGAACCCACCGAATCAAAATGACAGCATGTACCGTATATTTCAGTGGGCACAAGATGGCGCCACAACACTTGAGTATCTTGATCTCAAAACCGGTAATATCATGCCTTTTGCAAATTGGGATACGAGCGTAAAAACAGAACTTCCTCTCTCACGTCGCCCTGTGCCTGACACAGAAGATGTCTACTCTCTTGGCCTGCCCATTGACAATAGTTTCCTCATAGTGACACACGAAGAGCCTGCGAGTGTTGCGGAAAGTTTCTATAGTGAATTTCAAGTCATTATGTATTCCGTTGTGGGTGCGGTTATAGGTTTTACCTGCATTATGGTTATCGTTCTCTGGTGGTTTTTGGTGGGTCGCAATGAGAGGGACATAGCAAAAAGTATGCGCAAACTTCACCACGATGTGAGTTCTCAGCAGCAAATACTTGACGGTATTAACACGGCTCTCTCCGATGGTGTTGTCCTTACCGACACTCTCGGAAACGTTCGCTATGCCAATGAAAGCTTTGCCAAAATGGTGCATCAAGCCGTGGACACACTGCATGGCTTTAAACTGGGCAATTTCCTTAACCCCGATGCGGCAGAATGTTTGCAAAAGCACTTAGACCGCGTAGTCAGATCCGAATCTGCTTTGACATTTGAAGAAAAAGTGACTATACGCGGTGTGGATATATATTTACAAACAGTATGCACTCCGTATTTTGGAGAACGACGTACAGTTGGTGGTGTTGTTTCTGTCTATCGCGATGTCACAAAAATGGTTCTTGAGCGTGAAGCAGAAAAAAAACGTGTTTTACAACTTATTCAAGTTCTTACCATGTCTGTAGAATTAGTAAATCCCTATCTTTGCGGACACTCTATGGTGCTTGGGGATTTGGCCGAATCTTTAGGTAAACATTTGGACTGCAACCAAGAAGAACTTGAAACACTGCGTATGGCAGCCTCACTCAGCCAAATTGGTATGATAAGCCTCCCTCAGGATTTATTAAACAAGAAAGGCGCCCTCACCGATGATGAACGTGAAGAGATGAAAACGCACGTTGACAAGACCAAGGAACTTTTGAAAAACTTTGATTTTGGCCTTCCTATCCAGGATACCATTTATCAAATGTACGAAAATATGGATGGCACAGGCTATCCACAGCAGCTTTCTGGCGATGACATTTCTTTTCTGTCACGAATTTTGCACGTAGCAAATGCCTTCTGTGCCATTTTACGCCCACGGGTCTATCGTACGGCAAAAACTCTTGAGGCGACCTTGGCCATTTTTGATAAATCACAATCACTCTATGATGCGCGCATTTTAGCGGCATTACGTGAGTTTTCATATAGCGATGATGGAAAAGTTTTTGTTGAAAAATTGCAAAATAAAACATTGACAACATAAGGCCACTCCATGAAGATACTTTTTCTACCATACAGCTTTCCAGGGCCTTTTAGGCACACGGCTTCTTTATTGGCCAGTCTGCCGGACACAAAGGTGCTCTTTGTCACAGAGCGTTCGCGGCGCGATGTCCGTATTGCAGGCGTACGGCGCATCCTCATATCTGTGCCTCAAGTTCCAGTTATGGCAGACAGAGCTGAATATGTAGCTATACGTGGCTTACGCCGTGGAACTTATATGGCAAATGCCTTAGTTGGACTCAAGAGTCAGGGATTTTCACCTGACATTATCATTGCCCATGCTGGTCAAGGATGTAGCCTCTATGTACGCGATGTTTTTCCAAAAGCCTTTTTTGTTGCGTATGCCGATGGTTTTCATACACAGGGGAGTACTTTCACCCTTTTGTCACAAAGTAGAGCTCAACCCATCATGGATTTTGCTCCCGACAGGGTACGTAACTTTTTCCAGTGGAACGCATTGCATGATTGCCATATGGCGCTCACTTCTACCCATTGGCAAAAATCTTTTTATCCGGATTATTTGGCATCAAGAATACATGTCATGCATGAGGGTATTGATACGGACTTTTTTTGTCCCAAACCAAATGAACGCTTTCTGATAGAAAATTGCGATCTTTCACAAGTTGAAGAACTTGTCACTTTTTCAGGACGTAGCTTGGAATCTCGTGGTTTCCCGCATTTTTTATATGCTCTCCCACATATTTTGCAAAAGCGCCCCAAAGCCCATATACTCATCATGCATCCCCAAAATAAGGATGACACAACAAGCCAGCAATGGATACAAACGCTTTTGCGCAAGGAAGATTTTGACACGAAGCGTGTGCATTTTCTAGGTTTCCGTCCTTACAAAGACTATCGAATGCTTTTGCAGGCTTCGAACGTACATGTGTTTTTGACGGCGCAAAATGCCCTCTCATCCGGCCTTTTTGAAGCTATGAGTTGTGGGTGCACTGTGCTTGCAGGCGATACAGAACCTGTCCGCGAAATTATTACCCACGGAAAAAATGGTTTTTTGTATAGTTATTGGGAAAATGAGCAACTCGCAACAAGCGTTGTCTCTCTTTTGGAATCTGCTAAGACCATGCAACCTATTAGAGCAGCAGCGCGGCAACATATTCTCGAAAACTATGATGCAGGGATGCAAACGAAGAAAGCTGTCGACTTCCTCTTACACCATTATTCGGAATGGAACATAGCGCATGCTACATAGAATCACATAACACACGGGTATTTTGTGAAAAAATTCACTCATAACTACATATACGAAGCAGATGGCATATTAACAAGCATACGCTGCATACGTCCAACATCGTTAATTTTGTCTCTTTGTTGCCTTTTGTTCGCATGGGCGTCTCTTTTCTTATGCCCCCATAGCGTTCATGCAGCAACTCCCAAGCTTTTTGGCTCTATTGAATTTAGGGGTCCCATCAAAGCCCTTCCTCAGTGGCTTCAACTCCAAGAGAGAAACAGCGCGAACGATATTCTTATTCCTGGTTCCAAGCTCAACAGCGGCATGACATGGGATAAGCTAAAAGAAAAGTTGGAAGGTAAAAGTCAGCTAGAGCAAATTAAATATGTCAACAACTTTTGGAATCAATGGCCTTATAAACAAGATCCCACCGTTTATAAGAAACCGGATTATTGGGCAACACCCAATGAATTCAAAAGAAATTCTGGGGACTGTGAAGATTACGCCATTGCAAAATACTTTACCTTGCGCTCCGTGGGCTTTCCCATGGAGCAATTGCGCATTGTTGTCTTAAAAGACACCATCTTAAACTTAGCACACGCCATACTTGCTGTCTACATAGATGATGATATTTATGTGTTGGACAATTTATCCAAAAACGTCCTTTCACATACGCGCATACGTAACTATATCCCCCAATACTCCGTCAATGAAAAAAACAGATGGATGCATGTGATGCCCAAAAAGAAATAATAACCATGGAGAATGTAATGTTTGACAATGCACAATCAATAGCAGTAAAAAGCCCGACTGGTATGAAAAAGTCCCGTTTGCTGTTTTTTTGTGGTGTAGTACTGGCATTTTGTGGTCTTACTGTCCTCATTTGCCATACATTCTACACTGCCCAAAAAGAAGATATTTTGGCAAACCAAATGGAACGACTCGCGCTTAATGCAGAAACCACATCAGAAAGTATTCGTCTTTGGGGCATAAGCCTTGAAAACCAGGCTAAACGTGTGAGTGATTCTGAACTCTACCGCCTCTTTGCACAAGATATTGCCTATCTTGATGGATCCGACGTCAGTACAATTAATGATGCTGAGGATATGTCATCCTTGGGTGAGGGAGTAGCTTATCTTGCAGAACAAATTCCCATGATGCGCACTGTGCTCTCTGACTTTACTACATATAACGGACTTCAAGATGCGCGACTTGCCGCTCCTAATGGCACAACTATTTTATCTGCCATGCCACGTCCAATACCTCTTGGAAAAAATGCCATTGCTGCCATCCAACACTCAGTAAAAGAGCGAAAAACTGTCTACGCTCCCGTACGCAGTATGGTAACAGGCATGGTACTTGATTATGCCTCACCACTTCTGGCTGTTGGCAACGAAGACGACCCTGCTGTTGGCGCCTTTCTCTTGAGCGTGCCTGTCACCGGGCAAATAGCCAACTTTATTTCCCGAGCTGCTGGTTCTAGCCAGTCATTGAGCACAAGCCTCTTACAAATGACTGAAAAGGGCTGGGAAGCTATTCGTCCCGATCGCACATTCTTGATTGACAAGAGCATTTCCTTAGCCAAAGAAGCCAGTAATCTCACATTTGATCGCCGCAAATCCATTGATGGCTCCATTGACGTCTTTTCTCTTGGTACGCCCGTGAACGGACTTGGCTGGATGGTGGTACAAGAAATACCCGCCAGCGTCGTTGATGTGCAACTGAACCGTGCCTTCAACCTTGTCTACGGTGCTGGTGCCTTCCTCTGCCTCAGCGTCCTGCTCATGCTTGCCCTTGTGTGGTGGATTATGATTGGTCGCGAACAACGCACCGTGGCTGAACAGTTCAGGCAACTGTACCAAGTCATCAGAAAGCAAAAACACTTGCTTGACAGCATTAACATCTCTCTTGATGTGGGTCTCATAATGGTTGACGTAAGCGGTAAGCTTCATGTGGTGAACCGCGCCTTTGGCCTTATTGTGGACATTCCCTTTGATGAACTTGAAAATCAAAACCTGCATTCTTTTGTTCCAGAAAAAGTCGCATTTCAAGTGCAGGAGGCTGTTTCAAGTGTATCGCGTAGCGGAAATTCTAAAACCATCGAATTGACACTGCCTTTGAAAGGTGAAGATCGTCTTTTCCGCGCCACCCTCTTCCCCTTTGAAGACAAAGATCAGGCGGATAGTATTGGTGCAGCTGTTGTGACCATGCAGGACATTACGGAATTCCGCAGAAATAGTGAAAAGCGTAATCAGCAGCAAATGAGTACCATTGAAGCTCTCGTGGGCACGATTGAAAGGGTTGACCCCTACCTTGCCGGACACTCCACGCTTATGCGTCGCCTTGTGGAACTCTTGGCTGCCCAAATAGGCTTAGAAGGACGCGATAAGGATACGCTTGCAACTGCTGCCGTACTTTCGCAAATTGGCAGGATTTTTGTACCCCGTGATTTGCTCTCCAAAACAGACAAGCTGACACCTGAAGAGCAGGCGGAACTCGGACGAATTCCTGAATATGCATATAACATTTTGAATACCATTGACTTTGGCATGCCCGTTCCTGCGGCAGTCTTGCAAATGAATGAAAAGCTTGATGGCAGCGGTACCCCCAACAAGCTTCAGGGAGATGCTATAAGTCTGCATGGACGTATCCTCAGTGTTGTCAATACATTCAGCGCCATGGCAAGTCCTCGTGCGTTTCGCGCGGGTTTACCCGTCGATGTTGCTTTAGACATTTTACGCAAAAATGATGCCTCTTATGATCAAAATATTGTGGAAGAGCTTGCAGTAGTTCTCAAAACAACAGAAGGCATGGAGGCCCTTGATACTCGTTTGACTGAGATTAAAATAGATTAAATGTGACGTCACACCATTAAGTCAAACGTACAAATCACCAAGGGAAGCTTTTTTAAATAAAGCTTCCCTTGCCTTTTGGAAAAGTTTACAGAAGACGTCCACAAGCGACTTGCAATTTCACTGAATCCATGATAATGAGCGCATAACACTTCAATGGCTCGTTGAAAAAGTGCTTTCTGCGCAAACTCATGATTAAGAGGCAAATCGCTATTGAATAACTGCGCCTACGTGACGTGACTTTTTGCTTCTTTCACTTTTTGAACGGACTGTCGAAAATGGCTTTTTTCAACAGTGTTAAGGAGGATTCACCATGGATCAGGCAAGTCTATACGCTACAGAGGCACGTTGTACACAAGAAGCAATGCCTCAATGTCAAGCCCACTGCCCGCTCAACGTAGATGTGCGAACCTTCATGGGACATATGGCAGACAACAATATGCCAGAGGCGCGAAAAGTGCTTGAGAGACATATGCCTCTGCCTGGTATCCTTGCACATATCTGTGACCACCCGTGCGAGAATGCTTGCCTTCGACGCGACCTTGGAGGAAGCCTTGCAACGCAAAGCCTTGAAAGTGTATGCATGTCAGCAACGCAAAAGCAAGGCAAGGGATTTATGCGCCCACCAAAGACAAAACGGGTTGCTGTTTTTGGTAACGGCCTTGCTGGCCTTGTGGCCGCATTTGAACTTGCAAAAAAAAGCTGGCCAGTCACCATCTTTTTTGAAGGCAGCAATCCGGAAGCATTTCTTTTAGCCCAATTTTCCAATCTCACTGCCACTCATACACATGAAGAATTTACGCAACTTGCAAAGCAACATGTGAGTTTTGCACCCGCTTCCCTAAGCACAACTTTTTTTATAGAAACAATGCATACATATGATGCCACTTTCGTGGACGCCCATGCAGCACCACAGATATTTGAACATCTTGGTTCCTTGCCTGATCCCCTTACAGGACACATAAAAGAAAATATTTGTGCCGGCGGTATATTACAAACAAGCCCAACAGGAGACACGTACCCCTCAACATCGACACAAGCAGCCCAAGGGCGCCAAGCGGCTTTAAGCATTGAGCGTATTTTAGGCGGAATTGATCCCCATGCAGGGCGTGACCAAGCTCAAAGCACATTGCACACCCCCCTTGATGGCATTCTTCCATTACACCCCATCGTGCCTGCTTCACAGACATATACGCTTGAGGAAACGGCGCAAGAGGCGCAACGATGTATTCAGTGTCAATGTATGCAATGTGTTAAGCACTGTCTTTATTTACAAAAACACGGCAGTTTCCCTCGAGCTTACACACGGCAGATATACAATAATGCATCTATTGTTAAAGGCGAACACCGAGCCAACACACTTATCAACGGCTGTACTCTGTGTGGACAATGCACCGAAATTTGCCCCGAGCGCTTTTCTATGGCGGAACTTTGCTTGGAAGCGCGCCAGGACATGGTGGAAAGAAAATATATGCCTCCGTCTGCCCACGCCTTCGCTCTTGATGATTTACACGCAGCCACCCATGCACCCGCAACGCTTTTTATGGGGAGTACAGGTCACTCTGACACAGACTATGCCTTTTTTCCGGGATGCCAACTTTCAGGAGCACGCTGGAGACAAGTGCTTGATGTCTATGCATTTCTGAAATCTCATATCTCTGTTGGCCTTATGCTCACATGCTGTGGAATCCCCGCACGTTGGGCTGGTCACGAAGATCTTGTCACCGAAACAGCAGAATATATCGTTCTCCAATGGAACAAACTTGGACAACCAACGCTCATCATGGCCTGTGCATCGTGTTTGCAGTTTTTCAAAGAGGTTATGCCCCACATTCCTTGCGTATCCTTGTGGGAAGTTCTGTACGAACACAGAGAACACATGACCGCCGTGGATCAACAAAACACGCTTGGAGAAACAAAAACCTGTACCATTCATGATCCTTGCAGCGCACGTCATAACAAAGCATGGCATAATGCCACTCGCCTGTTGGCAGAACACTGTGGGGTGCATTGCGTAGAAAGTCCTTATAATAAAAACATCGCACATTGTTGCGGTTATGGCGGTCTTGTATGGTGTGCCCAACCTGATTTGGCGCAGGACATCACAAAGAATCTTGCCCACACCTTGGGAGAACACACGGGGCTGGCTTCGTGTATTATGTGTAGAGACAGGCTTATTCAAAGTGACAAATCCTGTTTACATTTTTTTGATATTCTTCCTATTTTTACAGATAATACGCACAACGAACACAAACCACCTCCAAGCCTTTCGGCCAAACGTGCTAACCGCGTACGTCTTGTGCGTGAGATTATGAATATTTATGGCACTGCCACCGTTGTCCAGGATGCTTATGGCATACGTGAAGGCCTTCCCTTACGTCTTCTGACAAATTGCTCTTCTCTACGCATTGAACCGGAACTTTTAACAGAATTGGAACGTAAGCACATTTTGCACCAAGATGCCGCGGCAGCTGTTCATGCCGTTGAGGCGCACAAACGTCGCTTTTTAGAAAAGGAAAGTGGTCACTATGTGGGCGCGTGGTGTTCGGGGCATGTGACATTTTGGGTGCGTTACTCAAAAGATACTCCGGACAGCTATCAACTCCATGACGCATGGTGTCATAGAATGAGCGTCCCCAACGCACCGCCCGACAACGGCGAATAATTCTGTGTTAAAGAGGTCATATCTCCTTAAAACCTTTTTCACATATGTTTCTCTGCCTTATGTTTTTTTCTTGCGTTATTGGCAAGCTTTCTTGTATTTTACTGTAATTTTTTATTAATATCATGTTTCACGGGTATGAAACATGAAGGAGGAATTTTATGAGCAGCGTACCGGTTTACACTCCAGATCCCGGTCTCTGGGTATGTGCCGAATGCGAATGCCCCCTGGAGCAACAAAGTATACAGGCCTTTTACCTTGACAGTGCTTTTTCTGTTTCACTGCCTGCGTGTCCTCAATGCTCCTTAACTTTAGTGCCCAAGTCTTTGGCAGAAGGAAAAATGTTTGAGGTCGAGCGAATGCTTGAAGATAAATAAACACGCATAGATAGTCTGAAATTCATTAAAGTGAACGCTTTACATACGTCATTGCATTCCCTCGGTTCGTGCTGGCATCCCGGCGGTCGCGCCCTCACGGAGCACGCCTTACGCTTATGTACTTTTTCGCAAGGTGCATGCCTTTTGGATGTCGGTTGTGGCGCCGGGGACACGACGTCGTACTTGCGGGAGCGTGGCTTTACAGTTTACGGACTTGATACAAAGGATCGTGCAGAAACACATCCGGATGTTTATGGTGCTGCACCACATATGCCCTTTTGCTCCAATATATTTGATGGCATCGTATGCGAGTGTGTCCTTTCGCTTGTACACGATACACAAACGACCCTTGAAGAGTTTCGACGAATATGTCGTCCGGAAAGTGTCTTGCTTTTAAGCGATGTCTATCAAAAACTGCCTTCCCAAGGCAAAGGACAGCTTTTTACGGACGCACGCTTACAAGCATATCTTACAAATGCAGGTTGGCGTGTCCGTCATAGTGAAGATCACAGCCACGCTCTCAAGAAATTTGCGGCACAGCTTGCATGGCATGGTCATACATGTGCCTCTACAAATTTGCATAAAGGATGGAGCTACGGCCTATGGATTGCCACGCCGATCGATGCATCATAATTCTGGAGGAATACAAAAGCCATGAATCCTTTACTTCTTGAACTTTTACCCCTCATTAAAGACGGTTATTGCTGTAGTCAGCTCCTCGTCCACCTTCTTTTGCAGGGAGCTGGTCAAGAAAATCCCCAGCTTTTACGTGCAATGCATGCTCTGTGCTTTGGTATGGGTGGCTCCGAAGCAACTTGTGGTCTTTTGACAGGCGGTGCCTGCGTCATTGGCTGCTTTGCGGGACGAGGTGCAAGCGATGAAAGCGCCCATCAATCCCTTGCACCTATGGTGCATGAATATCAACAATGGTTTAAAAAAGTGACACAATGCGATGGCACGTGTCATCACGTTCTTGAAAATATAGCCGTCATCACCAATATGAGCGAGCAACCTACACAAAAACACGATCAAGTGCTCTGTGGTCATCTTCTTGCGCAATGTTGGGAAAAAATTTTGGAGCTCTTAGAGCAATACGATGTGAATATGGAGCTCAAGCCATGAGCTTTGTGCGAAAAACACAAAGTTTGTGCCCACAGTGTTTGCGCGTGCTTGATGCACGATATGTATTGCGCATACAAGATGAACAAGAGTGGATTTATTTGGAAAAACATTGTCCGCAGCATGGGCATTTTTCTGCGCCCATATGGGTACATTTGCCTAATACGCCACACTTCACACAATGGCACACAATTGATTCGTCTCATCCGCTTCAACAACCTCAATTCCCCGCATTCCCTTTACAGAGTACAAAAAAAGGCTGCCCCTACGATTGCGGGCTGTGTCCTCAACATGCCCAACATACATGTTGTGCCCTTGTAGAAGTGACCCAGCGATGTAATATGCGATGCCCTGTGTGTTATGCAACAGCGACACATGAAGGACTGGACGCAGATATTTCTGACATCGATGCACGCCTAAGTATGCTCAGACGACATGCAGGCGCTGTGAATGTGCAATTATCGGGCGGAGAACCCACTGTACGCAATGACCTCCCCTATATCATTGAAATGACAAAAAATAATGGTTTCTCTTTTGTGCAAGTGAATACGAATGGCCTGCGCCTCGGCACAGAAAAAACCTATGCACACACGCTCAAAAATGCCGGATTAAGCCTTGTCTATCTTCAATGGGATGACATACATGATCGTACATATGAAATATTACGCGGTGGGAAATATGTGGATATCAAAAAGGCTGCACTTGAGCATTGCTGCGAGGCAGGGCTTTCCGTAGTCTTGGTTGTTACCCTTGTTAAGGGTGTCAATAGCAACGCTCTTGGAGACATTCTACGGTGGGGAATACAGCAGGGGACACACGTAAGGGGCATGCATATACAACCCATGAGCTTTTTTGGTCGTTATCCGTGGTCAGACAAGGAAGCACCTCGCGTGACTATCCCGGAAGTTTTGTATGCCCTTGAAACACAAACGCAGGGCATGGTACGGGCGTCTCACTTTCACCCTCCGCAGTCCGAACACGCTTTATGCTCTTTTACTGCTGTCTATACCCGCAACGCAAACACCCTGCAACACATTATGCATGGAGGCAACACATGTTGTAGTCAGCAAACTCCTGCGAGACAAGCACCCGCGGAAAAGGCTCGATACTTCGTGGCACAGCATTGGGGGACTTCACATGGCACCACGAATGGAGATGACTTTGACAAGGCACTTGATAGCCTGCAGCAACGCTTCACCATTTCCGGAATGGCCTTTCAAGATGCCTATACCATTGACCTTGAACGCTTGCGACGATGCCATATCCACATTGCAGGTAAAACAGGACTTATTCCCTTCTGTGCACAAAATCTTACGTCCAGCGAGGGCATAGCCATCCATCCCCGTTTTGCCAAAACTATTTCATAAAAGCCATAACAGCAATGACAACAGCAGCTTGAGCAAATGATATGCCAAAAATCCACTTCAAAAGTTCGTGCTTACTTTCTTCAAGCTTCTTTTCAAAACCGTGGATCTTCGCTTCAAGCGTCGCATGGCTTTGCACAATTTTTGCTTCAAGCTCTGTCGTGCTTTGCACAATTTTTGCTTCAAGCTCTGTCGTGCTTTGCACAATTTTTGCTTCAAGCTCTGTCGTGCTTTGCACAATTTTCGCTTCAAGCGTCGCATGGCTTTGCACAATTTTCGCTTCAAGTTCTGTCGTGATTTGCACAATTCTTGCTTCAAGTTCTGTCGTACTTTGCACAATCCTTGCTTCAAGTTCTGTCGTGATTTGCACAATTCTTGCTTCAAGTTCTGTCGTACTTTGCACAATCCTTGCTTCAAGCTCATATTGTAATCTAAACAAGTCTTCCTTTGTAGCAAGTTTTTCTGCCATAATGTCGCGCAAAGCGATGGCCTGCACTTCTGCTTGTTCCCTCGTAAAGCCCACATCTTCAAGGCGCTTTGTATAATCTAAGGTATCAAAGGTCACATGTGTCATAACAAACTCCATCATGAAATCTCTTGTCCAAAATCTCTTCCCTTGCGAGCATTTTTACTATATACTATTGATATATACTGTCAAGGACGACTTTTTCGCGATCTGCAAAACATCTTTTACACTCTATAAAGACTCTATGACTTGCATTTTAGACACATGGCTTGCCACAAAACTTGGGCTTAAAGAGACGCATACCCTTCCCGAGGAATTAAAAAAAGAACAATGGAAACGCATCCGCACAACACTGCAACACGCTGCAGGCAACAGCTCTTTATATGCCAAACGCCTTTGCGGTCATGACATCGCACATATCACAACGGAAAACTTTGTACACATACCCTTTACAACTGCAGAAGACGTACAGCAGTGGGAACGGCTTCTTTGCGTCTCCCAAAGTCGTATCACACGCATGGTCACGCTTCAAACATCTGGCACAAGCGCTCCGCCCAAACGACTGGCTTTCAGTCTTGAGGATTTGGAAGCCACCAAGGATTTTTTTACTGTAGGCATGTCACCATTCATGCAGCGCGGTCACAGACTCCTCATACTCCTGCCCGGGGCAGCGCGTCCGCACGGCCTTTTTTCACTTTTGCAAGAAGCCCTCACTGCCCGAGGCATTGAAGTTTTTGCTGGTGAGCCACGCACGACAGAGGAAAGTCTCTTGCATGAATTACATGTATATACACCCCACCTCATTATTGCTTCACCACGACAACTCACTCTTTTAGCTAATATTTTAGATAAAAACCGCTCACATACATGGCCTTTGCACACTATTTATTCCGGAGCAGAATACTTAGCTCCCGAGCTTGAGCAACGTTTACAGACACACAATCTTGTGGTATTTGATCACTATGGCACAACGGAAACATGCTATGGTGGCGGGGTGGAATGTCTCCATAAAAATGGCTATCATTTGCGAGAGCTTGACTTGTTCATCGAAATTGTCCATCCCATGAGCCTGCAAGCACTTCCCCATGGACATGAAGGAGAAATTGTTCTGACAACTTTAACGCGCCAAGTTATGCCTCTTATTCGCTACAGGACAGGCGATGTGGGGCGCATGCTCCCTCCTCCCTGTGCCTGTGGCAGTCCCCTCAGCCGATTAGAACGAATACACGGACGACTTGTGTATACAAAACATGGATTTACCATTCAACACGCCCAGAAAGGAGCCTTTTATGAAAGAACTGCTCACGCAACTTTGTAAGCGCCTCGAAGCCGACACCCCCGTGGTACTTGCCACAGTCATCCATCAAGAAGGCTCTACGCCACGAGGAGCAGGTTCTAAAATGCTTGTGGATGCTAACGGCATAGTACGCGGTACCATTGGCGGCGGGCTTGCTGAAGCTGAGGCATTGCAAGCGTGTGCCGCTGCCTTACAAAGCAAGGAAACATCAGTCATACACTTTACCCTCACAGGAGAAATGGCCGCACAAAGCGAAATGATTTGCGGGGGGATTCTGCATATTGCCATCGAACCGCTCGAACCTCAGGCAGAAACCATTGCCTTCTTTCAAGCACTTCTCAAACATGTGGACGACTGTGAAACCATCGTCCTCACATTACGACAATCACCTACACAGACCACACGTTTTCTGCGTATTGACAGTGTATGGCATACACAATCGGATGAAGCGTATTTGACGGACGATGCCAAGGATGCCATTGTAGATCAGTTGCCACATGGTCACGAAACTGCGCATATTTTTACACCTGATGGTACCGCATATATTGTGGAAAAATACCCTCCGCTCTGGCGCATGATTATTGCTGGCGGCGGACACGTATCGCTTTTTACAGCACAGGTTGCTGTTCTTGCAGGATTTTCAGTCACCGTCTTGGATGATAGAGAAGAGTTCTCGCAACCGGAGCGCTTTCCTTGTGCCAGCGCCACATATACGGTACCCGATTTTGCCGAATGCTTTGCACAATGCCTCCCCACAAAGCATACATGCATTGTCATTGTCACAAGGGGGCATTTACATGACAAAACAGTCCTTGCCCAAGCGCTCGCCACCAAGGCTGGTTACATTGGCATGATCGGCAGCAAACGCAAACGCTTACAAGTATATGCTACCCTGCTCAACGAAGGTGTTACCCAAGAACAGCTTGATACCGTCTACTCACCCATAGGTATGAGTATAAAAGCTGAAACACCCGAAGAAATTGCTGTCAGTATCGTCGCCGAATGCATTGCTCACAGGAGAGAAGCGTGGAACGCCTTGCAGCACTTATAGTGGCGGCAGGCTTTTCCACTCGAATGGACGGCCTTTTTAAACCCTTGCTCACGCTACAATTTCCATGGCCATCCATGCGCGAACGCTCTGCTCTCCAAAGTGTGGCAGAACTCTATGCCTTATGTGGCGCAACGGATATTATTATTGTGATAGGTCAGCGCGAAAGTACACCCCTTACACATGCCGTGGCGCAAATGCAAAAAGAGATGTCACAGAGTATCCACCTTGTCTCAAACCCTGATGCAACAAGGGGAATGTTTTCATCTGTGTGTGAAGGTTTACGCGCCATACCCGCCAACTGTTCCCATTGCTTTATTCACCCTGTGGATATTCCACTTGTGCGCCCATGCACATTGCACCACATGCTTCGTGCAAAAAATGCGTACTCAAAAGCGGTGCTTCTTCCTACATACAAAGGAAAAACCGGTCATCCTCCGCTCCTCCCCACTGGCTTCATACCACGTATTTTGGAACATCACCACGCCGCAGGCAAAAACGATTTGCGCGGTGCCCTACAAGATCTGCCACAACGCACAATACCCACACCAGACAGTCATATATTGCTAGATATGGACACACAAAAAGATTATGCACGTCTCCAAAAGAAGTCTTTGCAGTACCACATCTTGCGCCCCACAGAAGCACGAGAACTCCTGTATTGCCTACACGTTCCGCCACAAGGATTCGCCCATGCCGAAGCCGTTGCTCGCCTTGCCACCGCATTTGCCAAGGCCTACGTGCTCCAAGACAAATATTCTTTATGTATCCCACTTACAAAAACTGGCGCACTCCTACACGACATGTGTAAACAGGAAAAACAGCACGAAATTGCTGCAGGCAACACATTGCGAGCTTTGGGATTAGACGCCCTTGCGCCTCTTGTGGAACAACACAATGATTGTCAACTCACCTCTTCAGCCCCCGTCACAGAAAAAGAACTCATTTATTTGGCGGACAAATATGTATTTGGCAGTCAGCCTGTCCCCATACAGCAACGTTTTGCGCAAAAACTCCATTTGTATTCCCATATACCTGAGGCATGTGTAGCCATACAAGCACGCCTTACTCGGGCTCTTGCCATGGAAAAACGTGTCTTGCGCGACACGAGCATACATCCTTTCCATATGGCAAAAAAGGTTTTGACACCATGAGCAAAGACACAACTCTTTGGCTTGTTCGCCACGGGCATATTGTACTACCACCACAAAAGAGTTTTATCGGACAAACAGACTTACCTCTAAGCGAACTTGGGCGACAACAAATAAAACTTTGGCGTCACTTCTTCGCCAATCAACACATTGCCGTCATACTTGCTTCCGATTTACAACGGTGCAAAGAAAGTGCGTCCATTCTATGCCCTGCCAACACACCTATTGTTTATGATTCGGCCTTTCGCGAAATATGCCTTGGCACATGGGAAGGACGAGCTGTGGCGGACATACGCACACATGAGGCTGTACACTATGCCACTCGCGGGGCACAGATTGACACCTTTCGCCCCACACAAGGTGAGTCCTTCAACGACCTCGCCATACGCGTACACACAGCTCTTCAACATTACTCCCAGCTTTATGCAGGAAAAAACATCTTACTTGTGGCACATGCCGGGGTCAACAGGGTCATCCTTGCACATCATATGAGTCTACACCTTAAAGATGTCTTGCGCATTCCGCAGCCCTATGCCTGTTGCGCAAGGTTGCCTATGCAATGCATTCAGCAAAACTAATAATCATAAGGAAAAACATAATGTTATGTGAATTATCAATGGTACTATTCATGAAGGACAATGCACACATGATTGATGGCATCGTCGAATATCACGCGCAAACACGTGTGAACATGTATATTCTTCACGATGCCGAAACCGCTCACTTTCCACAAGAAATACATGAAAAATATGACCATGTTCACTATTATCACTTTCATAATTCCACAATTCTAGAAAGATTTCATTTTATCCAGAACAAAATAACGACAGAATATTTTGTATTTCGTTCGGATAGACGACATCCGACGAATACATCTCTCATCAGATCCGTAGAATTTTTAAAAAATAATTCCGAGTACAGCTCTGTCTCCGGCATTTGGTTGTTTGAAGACAAAACTCCCACCTATATGATAGAACTCTTAAGTAAATCTGGTGAACATGACGATGTTATTACACGCATTCAAGATAGTATGCTCGCTTCACAACCACATTTTTATAATGTACACAGAACATCTATAATGAAGGCTTATATTGAAAGCCAATTAAAAATAGATTCAGTAACTACAAATATATATTTTTCAGAATATGTGCACAAATTTATACTTTCATTTATTGGAAAAACACGGTCAATGCATTTTCTTTCTGGAATAATACAAGATAAAAATGAACATTCTTCATATTATAAAGAATCATTTGACGTACCTGCTATTCTTCAAAATACATCAATGACAACAGAAATAGGCATAATAATAAAAAATATTCTAAATAAGTACAATTTTAAAACTGAAAGAATCGAACAAGCACTTGAAACTTGGTACGAAACATACCTTATAATACTGAATATACTCCGAAGCAATATAGACCACCTTAACTCTGGAAATGTAAGAACATTTACTTTTATGGAAAGCCTATATCATGAAATGAATACCTCTACAATTCCCCCAGAACTTCTGCAAAAATACCTCAAAGGATACATGTTTAATTCATTCTCACGCAATATTAAGTATCAATATGTGCAACATTTCTTCAACGAAGATGATATGGATGAAATGCTGACCATTATGCAGCTCATAGCTCATTACGAAAAATTGGAACAACTTTTCAAATTTAAAAACATAAATGCACAGTTTAAAAAAATACATCTACACAATAACAGCCGCTAAAAAAAATCCGGCTCTTCTGGTTCAAGGATACTTTTTGACAAAATAGAGGACATGGTGTCCAATCGGTTAAAGC
>CAYJPE010000007.1:0-34275 GCA_964371965.1 uncultured Desulfovibrionaceae bacterium | reverse complement strand
GCTTTGAGCGGTTCATGTCTTTCAAGCCTCCGGCTTTGCCGGAGGTACTTGACTTATCCTCCTTTTTATTTTTTGATCTCGCTGTTTGTTCCTACTTTGGATATTGATACTTTTTAATTTGATGCACTATAGTAGCTAAAATTCCACAGGAATAGGCTCAAAAAAAATTGTAACCCGAATTTTGTAACCCACGCACATTCGGGTACACAAAAACATGTGTAACATAGCGAAACAGCTAGTAAAAAGGAAAGAGGGGGAACTCCTTAAAGTTTTCTTCCTAAAAAAAGTTTCCCCCCACATGCCTTTTAAAAATACGCTTTTAGAGTAGACACGCTATTAGCATGCTAAAATATTGGACTGAAATGAGAATGCTGTGAATGGAGAAGAATTTTTTTCATTCTTTAGTTGCTTTGTTTTCTTTTGTGGTGTATGGAGAGAGTACGGATTGCTTACAATGAGTATATTTCGCATAAGCAGGTACAAAGCCACTCTTTTGTACAAGGAGCCAATGCCTTATGATGGCCTTACAGCATGGCGGGCATCTTTTTCAAATAAAGCATGCAGTCAAAACTTCACGAAAAAAAACACCCCTTTCTCCGCTACTTGCCAATAAAAATATCAATCGGCAATTGCGCCGTAATGCGTGGAAAAAATTTCTTGATACCGGTCACATTTGCGAAGTCAGCATTCCTGTGCATGTTGCCGATTCGTGGCGGCGTTCACAAGAATTTGCCATAGATCCTACTATGGTGCAGTGTGCAAACTTTGTTTCGCCCCAATGTATTGAAGCGCAATCTTTAGCTTTTATGGAATTGGCCGGAGATGTCGAAAGAGATATTTATAAAGCCATTAAGGGGAAAGGGCTTTTGCTCACCGTCACGGATTTTCAAGGGCATATTTTGCGCCGCAGTGGCGATAAAAAGACTTTGCGTAAGGCTGATGAGCTGCAATTTGGTGAAGGAGCCATTTGGTCAGAATGCAGTATGGGAACCAATGCCATAGGGCTTACCCTTGTGGAAGAAACGCCTGTACAGCTCATTGGCGAGGATCACTTTTGCAGTAAGCAACAAACGTGGGGGTGTTCGGCGGCGCCCATATTTTCCCTCTCTGGGCAACTGTGGGGGTGTTTTGACATTTCAGGACCCACCGAGGCAGACCATAGCCACTGTTTGTGGCTGGCTATGATGGCTGCGCGTAAAATTGAGCGTGCGCTCTTTCGATCATCGTTTATGGCGATGGAGCATCAAATAAAGCTTGACTTGAATACGCTTTTTGGCTCTCTGTCCATGGGCGTTTGTGTGGTCAATGAAGCGTGCCAAATTACGTATACAAACGATATTGCCGAGAGCATGCTCACCGTCGGAACGCCTTTGATACAGAGGAAAAAAACTTCGCTGCATGGCGCACAAGGAAATGCTTTTTTTGATTTTGACATGCTCGGGGGCATGCAAAGTATTTGCTCTACGTTGGAAACACGCTCTCTTTTGTGCCGATGTAATCCTTCTCTCAGCGCCCGTATTACGCCCTTGCTTCATCATCACGAAAGCACATCACGATACGCCGTCATCACACTGCACGAGACCTCCCCGGAAATACAAATAAGCGTCCCCTGTTCTTTTGCCCTGCCGGAGCATAAGATGCGCACGGCACAACCCGCAGCCTTTAAGGATATCGTGTATCGCAGTGATTGCATGGCAGCCCTTGTGGAGCAAGCAGAATTCATTGCTCGCAGCGATGCTCCCGTACTTATTCATGGAGAAACAGGCACCGGAAAAGGTCTTTTTGCCAAGGCCATTCATGCAATAAGCCCGAGAACATCAGGCCCCTTTGTGGCGCTTAATTGCGGCTCCCTGCCCAAAGACCTCATTCAAAGTGAGCTCTTTGGGTATGAAGAAGGCGCATTTACCGGAGCATCTAAAAAAGGACGTCCGGGAAAATTTGAATTGGCTAACACAGGTACGCTTTTTCTTGACGAAATATCAGAAATGCCTTTGGAATTACAGGCAAACCTCTTGCGTCCCTTGGAAGAACGCACCATTAGACGGCTCGGTGGGCAAAAAGAAATAGCTCTTGATTATCGTCTTATCACCGCCACAAACCGTCCCCTTGACCAATTGGTGAGCGCCGGCACTCTGCGTGAAGATATTTTTTATCGCATTCATGTTCTCACATTAGAAATTCCGCCTCTGCGCCAACGCAAAGAAGATATAGAGTTTATTGCACATTATCATTGTCAACGCTTAGCTCGCAAGTATGGTTTCAAAACAACACAACTTTCACAAAACGTTGTGCGTGCATTGGGCGATTTTTACTGGCCGGGTAATGTGCGGCAATTGGTTCACTGCATGGAGTTTGCCGTCACTATGGCGCAAGGAGCATGTATTTTGCCAAAGCATTTGCCTGCATATGTGACTGGTAACACTGCAAACCACACAAATACGCCCCTGCCTTCACAGAAAAGTGATGTGTCTAGCTTCACTTTAAGCACAGTGGAAGAGGAAACCATCAAGGCTGCCATCAAACATTATGCGGGCAATATGTTGCAAGCTGCCAAGGCGCTTGGCATTGGACGCAATACACTCTATGCAAAACTCCGTAAAATTGAACAGTCTGTGGAGCGCTGAGGAAAAGATGTCGGGTGTTCCATCATGGAACACCACTCGTCATATGTGTTCAATGAACGAACAATACGTACAGGGTTTTTTAATAATTTATTGTTTTAATTTCTTTTTTTCTTGGCATTAAGCCTGCAGATTGCCTCCTACAGTAGAGTGGCAACAAGTGCACACTCTTTTTGTAATAATAAGGGAACGCTGATTTCATCAGTGCGCCCATAAAGAGGAGGCATGTATGGCAGAGACAATGTTAGCCGCAGTATGGCATGGAAAAAAAGACATCCGATTGGAAGATGTCCCCCTCCCCCCTGCACCGCCTGCCGGTTGGGTGCAAGTGAAAATTGCGTGGTGTGGTATATGCGGTTCAGATTTACACGAATATCTTGCCGGCCCCATTTTTATTCCCGTGGGCGAACCGCACCCACTCACCGGAAAATCAGGAAAAGTTGTTTTAGGGCATGAGTTTAGCGGTACCGTTGTTGCTGTGGGAGAAGGCGTTGCCAATGTCACAGTGGGGGATAGGGTGGCGCCAGATGCCTGTCAGCATTGCGGCCTGTGCCAGCCTTGCCGTGAAGGGCGGTATAATGTGTGCGAAAAACTCGCTTTCACCGGACTACACAATGATGGTGCCTTTACAAGCCTTGTAAATGTGCCTGCAAAGTTGTGCTATGTCTTGCCCGAAGGTGTGGGCGATGAAGTGGGGGCTTTGCTGGAGCCACTGGCCACAGGATTTAAAGCCGTGCGCCTCGCCGGAAGTCTTCTGGGCAAAACTGTTGTCATTCTTGGGGCGGGCACCATTGGCCTTGGCACGCTCATGTGTGTTCGTGCTGCTGGTGCTGGCAAAATTATTGTGGTGGAAATGGCCGAAGATCGTATTAAAAAAGCGTTGGAATGCGGCGCAGATATTGTTATCAATCCTAAAAACCAAGATACCGTCAGCACCATAAAAGCATTGACCAATGGCTCGGGCGCTGATGTCTCCTTCGAATGCATTGGACACAAAGACACGGGCCCCTTGGCTGTTGATGTGTTGCGCAACACCGGCCTCGCCATGATTGTGGGTATTTTTGAAGAGGCCAGCAGCTTTAACTTCTTTAGCCTCAGCGGCACAGATAAGTGTGTACAAGGCACACTCACCTATACCATTGACGATTTTAATGGCGTTGCCTCCCTTATAGCCAATGGTGTCATTAAGGCCGAAAAACTGATTACCGGTCGCATCGCTTTAAAAGATATTATGGAGCAAGGTTTTTACGAACTTATCAATAATAAAGACAGAAATATCAAAATATTGGTGCATCCATAAGTGTTGCTTGCAATAGAGCAGCCTGTTGAAAAACGCCGCTTTTTCAACGGACTGATATAGCAGTTCCGCTTGACATTGGCAATGTCAAGCTCTTAAATACACGCCTCATCGGCGGTCGCCTGCTTTCGCAGGCAACAGAGCAATTTCAAGTGGAATTACTATAAGGACGCTCTTTTTGTGTGATTGAGCGTGTTCTAAAATATGACAGCCTGTTCTTGAGCTTTACAAGAACAGGCTATTTTTTTGGGTTTTTCTCCTTCTTTTTCCTCTTTGTTCCAAAACAGAACGACTGTGAACGCAAAACTGTTCCAAGTGCGAACACTCTGCCCTTCTCTCTTTGTAAATTGCAAAAAAAATTAAAAATATGGATGTGTTACATGTTGGCATTTATGTTGCTTTAAGTGTGAGACAAGACACATTGAGCGCATACAAGCATTGGCGAAAAAGGAATTTTGTAAGCGCGCTTTCAATGTAAACATCATGTATAGCAGAGCGAGTACGAGGAGGTTTCAGGATGGCATACGAAGTGCTGATGCCCAAGTGGGGGCTGACCATGAAAACGGGGAAAATTGCACGTTGGCTTGTGGATGAAGGTGCAGCCGTCAATACCGGGCAACCCTTGCTCGAGGTGGAAACGGACAAAATTACCAATGTGGTAGAATCCGGCGAAAGCGGTATTCTCTTAAAAATTGTGGCTGCTGCCGGATCCACGGTTCCTGTTATGGATGTTATTGGCATTATCGGTGCTGAGGGAGAATCGTTCTCTGTGCCAGAAAGTTCCGCCGGCGACGCAAGTGCCGCGCCTGCCGCGTCTGCAAAGCCTGCTTTTGCATCAACAGCGAGCGTAGCGCGTGCCATGCCTGCCGCACGTCGCGTTGCCAAGGAACTGGGTGTGGATTTGGCTCTTGTGACAGGCACAGGACGCGATGGCGTTATCACAGAGAAAGACGTGCGCGCCGCCCACGAAAATCCCCCAGTTGTTGCCACATGCGCCTGTGCGTCCGCTGAAGACTTTACCGTTGAGCCCATGGACGGCTTGCGCAAGCTCATTGCCGACAATATGCAGGCCAGCTTACAAAGTGCCGCGCAATTGTCTGTCTTTGTGGAGGCAGACGTGACGGAAATGGTAGCCTTGCGCCAAAGTATGATGGCGCGCAATGCCAAAAATTCTGATTATCGCCTGTCATATAACGATATCATCGCCTTTGCTACCTGCCGCGCCCTTCTCTTGCACCCCATTATGAACAGCAGATTGCACGATGACGGCATACACATTCACAAGCATGTGCATTTGGGCATAGCCGTTTCCTTGGACAATGGCCTTATTGTGCCCAATGTGAAAAATGCCGACACATATAGCCTTGATGCTTTGCGCGTCAAAATTCGCGATGCGGCATCCCGTGCGCGTAAAGGCGGCATTGCTATGGACGAGATCCAAGGTGGCACGTTTACCATCTCCAATGTGAGCATGATGGGTGTTGACGGCTTTACCCCCATTTTGAATCCGCCGGAAACGGGCATATTGGGTGTTGGGCGTGTTATTGAAAAGCCCGCTGTTTATGAAGGTACTCTGTGCATTCGCCATATGATGACGCTTTCTTTGACATTCAACCATATGGTTACCGACGGCGGTCCTGCCATGACATTCTTACGCACACTGGCAGATATGTTGGAAAAACCCATGCGTATGTTGAGCTAAGGAGAAGGTGTTATGCGTAAGCGTTTTGCCATAGAAATGGGCGTGGGTACCGATTTGCACGGTGAAGATATGACAAAGGCCGTGCTGCGTGCCACGCGCGATGCCATGTCTCGCGTGTGTTTGTGTGGTATTATAGAAATTTTTGATCGTACTTCTTTCAACGGTATTTTCGTTGATATACATGTGGCCGTCCCCGACCCTGACGGCGTTGACACAGAGGCCGTAAAGGCTCTCGTTCCCATTGGTGAAAAAAGTATTTCTGTTGTGAAGGGCGGCATGCGTGTTCCCGGTATAGAAGTACCTTCTTTCGGACCCGGCTCCAGCGACATTGTGATGGCGTGTGTGGCTATAACGGTCCATTTGGATGTGGATGCATAGTAACCGTTTAATTTTTTGAAGGAAAGTCTCATGAAACAACCTGACAAGAAGATTTTGTTGAAAATGTTTGAAAACATGACACGTATTCGTCTGTTTGAACAAGCAGCACAAAAGTTCTTTGCTGAAGGCAAGATTCCCGGCTTTGTTCACTTGTATCTTGGTGAAGAAGCTGTGGCTACTGGCGCATGCGCCGCATTGAAAGACAGCGACATGATTACAAGCACCCACCGCGGTCACGGGCATTGCCTCGCCAAGGGCGGCGATTTGAAGCTGATGATGGCAGAAATCTTCGGAAAAGCTACCGGTTACTGCAAGGGCAAGGGTGGTTCCATGCACATTGCCGATTTTAACTTGGGTATCCTTGGTGCCAACGGTATTGTGGGCGGTGGCGGCCCCTTGGCTGTGGGCGCAGCTTTGAGCAGCCAATATACCGGTAAAGACCACGTGTGCGCATGCTTCTTCGGCGACGGTGCCTCCAACCAAGGTACCACGCAAGAAGCGTTGAATATGGCCAGCGCATGGAAGCTTCCCGTTATTTTTGTGAACGAAAATAATGGCTACGGCATTTCTTGCTCGCAAGCTCGTTCCATGGCTATAACGGATATTGCGGATCGCGCCGCCGGATACAACATGCCCGGCGTTGTCGTTGACGGTAACGATGTCCTTGCCGTGTACGAAGTGATGGTACAGGCTGTTGAGCGCGCCAGAAAAGGCCAAGGCCCCACGCTTATTGAGTGCAAGACCTATCGTTGGAACGGTCACTTTGAAGGTGATATGTGCATATATCGTCCTGAAGGTGAACTTGAAAAGTGGAAAGAAAAAGATCCCATTCCCCGCTTCGCAAAAACAGTGCTGGAACGTGGCCTTGTGACACAAGCAGAACTCGACGAAATTACGGCAAGAATTGACGCTGCGGTAAAAGACGCCGTGGAATTTGCGCAGTCAAGCCCTTATCCCACAGTGGATGCCCTTCTCGAGGACGTGTACGCATAGTTTTGGCTTGTGCCTAAAACACTTTTTCTCTCACCTTCCTATTATCAGTATGGAGTAATATATGGCAACGAAAACATATCTGCAAGCGCTCAATGACGCCATGCGTCAAGAAATGGAACGCGACCCCAACGTGTTTCTTATTGGTGAAGACGTGGGTAAATACGGTGGCAGCTTTGGCGTGTCTCAAGGTCTTTTTGAACAATTTGGCGAAATGCGTGTGCGCGACACTCCCATCAGCGAAAGCTGCATTGTGGGTGCCGCTGCCGGCGCCGCTGCCGCAGGTTTGCGCCCCATAGCCGAACTTATGTTTGCAGACTTTATCGGTGTTGCCCTTGACCAGCTTTTTAACCAAGCAGCAAAAATGCGCTATATGTTTGGTGGCAAGGCAAAAGTGCCCATGGTGTTGCGTATGCCCCAAGGTGCCGGCGTGTGCGCCGCCGCACAGCATTCTCAATCCCTTGAAGCATGGTTCATGCACATTCCCGGCATTAAAGTATGTATCCCTTCCACCCCAGCCGATGCAAAGGGCTTGCTCATAAGTGCCATTCGCGACGACAATCCCGTCGTCTTCTTGGAGCACAAGTTCCTCTATGGCGTTAAGGGTGAAGTCGCCGACGAATTGTATGAAATTCCTTTGGGCAAGGGCGAAATAAAGCGCGAAGGCACTGATGTGACCATCGTGGCAACGTCGCTTATGGTACACAGAGCTTTGGAAGCTGCCGAAACACTTGCCAAGGACGGCATAAGCGTGGAAATCGTTGACCCACGTTGCCTTGTGCCCCTTGATAAGGACATGATTTTGAATTCTGTGAAGAAAACACATGCCCTTGTTGTGGTACAAGAAGCTGTGAAAACAGCCGGTGCCGGTGCCGAAATTGCTGCCATGGTAGCTGAAGAAGCTCTCGATTATTTGGACGCCCCCATCGTCCGTATCGGTGCGCCTTTTGCCCCTGTGCCCTTTAGCCCGCCGTTGGAACAAGCATACATGCCTTCTGCCGAGACCATTGTAGAAAAGGTAAAATCCTTACGTTAATCGGCATATAAGTGACCAATGGGCAGGCTTGCCTCTTCCCTTGGTACAAGCAACGCTGGAGAGTTTATGAGCGTGGGAATTATAGCCAATCCTGCTTCCGGCAAGGATATTCGCCGTCTTGTGGCACATGGCAGTGTTTTTGACAACCAAGAAAAAGTGCGCATGGTGCGCCGCGCCTTGGTGGGTCTTGCCGAAGCGGGCGTCAAAGACGTGTTCTATATGCCCGAAGGCTATGCTATTGTTCCAAGAGCCATGGATGATCTTGAAGCTTCAGAGCTCCCTGTCAACGTTGCACCTGTGGACATGCGACTTGACAATTCTCAAGAAGACAGCATCAAGGCCGCCGCGCTCATGGAAGAAGCAGGTGTAAAAGTGATCATCACCCTTGGCGGTGACGGTACAAACCGTGCCGTTATCAAGGGCGCGCGTAACACTCCTGTTATGCCGCTCTCCACAGGGACGAACAATGTGTTTCCTGTCATGGTGGAAGCCACCGTGGCAGGGCTTGCCGCCGGTATTATAGGTACGGGCGCTGTGACACAGGAAGAAGGATGCTACAAGGCGTGCCTGCTTGAAATTCTTGTGAATGATGCAGTTCGGGATATGGCGCTTGTTGATATTGCCGTCTATGATGATGTTTTTGTTGCTTCCCGTGCGGTCTGGGACATGGAACGGGTGTCCCAGCTTTTTTACTCCCGTTGCAAACCGGACAGTATTGGACTGTCTTCCGTGGGGGGCTTTGTGGCTCCCATTACTGCCAAATCTGAGCGTGACGAGGATGCGCGCGGTCTTGTGCTCACGCTCAATGCACATGCAGAATGTCGCCTACGCGCTGCCATAGGGCCGGGTCTTTTTTCCACCATTGGTATTGATGCAGCCACAATAATGGTGCCGGGAAAGGAGTATGCCATTACGCTGACCCCCAGCATTTTAGCTGTGGACGGCGAAAGGGAAGTGCTTGTGCGACGCGAAGATAGGGCGTCTGTTCGCCTTATACCGCATGGTGTGCGCATAGTGGACATTGCGCGCACCATGCACTTAGCTTATGAGCGCAACCTTTTTTCTGTGGGTACAAAGAACAGTGCTTCTCTCTTGCAGAGTTCTTGAGACGTGAAGCATTTGGAGTGAGAGTATGAAATTAAAAGCCGCATTTATGTTTATTGCTCCTGCGGGAGAAGACGGCGGTCAAGTTGTGAGGAGTTGGACATGTACGCCCGCCGTGGATGTGTTGACCGTTGGGGTCAGCTCTTATGCGCAAGCGGTGGACGTGGCAAAAAAAGTTGTGACTGAAGATGGGTGCGTGTGCATTGAATTGTGCGGCGGTTTTGGCAATGAGGGCACAGCCTTAATTGCAAAAGCTGTCAATGTGCCTGTGGGTGTGGTGCGTTTTGATATTCACCCCGGCCTTAATAATGCTAGTGGCGATACGGTTTTTGGGTCATAAGTTTGATGGTATTTTACTGATATATGCGTTTCTGACTCTTTGTTCATACAAGAGTTCTGTGCAATAGGACACACATCTAAAAGGAGTATAACATGACTATTACAGGTAAAGTAGCTTTAGTGACAGGTTCAGGACAAGGTATCGGTCTTGGTATTGCTTTGCGTCTTGCGAAAGACGGTGCAGACCTGTGCTTGGTTGACCTTGATCAAGCAAAACTTGACGCCGCTGCCAAGCAAGTCAAAGACCTTGGTCGCAAAGTGATCACCATTATTGCCGACGTGAGTGACAGAGACAAAGTGTTTGCCGCCGTAGCACAAACAGAAAAAGAACTTGGCGGCCTTGATATCATGATTAACAATGCCGGTATCGCACAAGTAAAAGCGCTCTTGGACATTACTCCCGCAGACATGGACAAAATTTGTAAAGTCAATATTGACGGTGTGCTGTGGGGTATTCAAGCCGCTGCTGAATCCTTCAAAAAGCGTAACATTAAGGGCAAAATCATCAATGCCGCTTCTGTTGCCGCCCACGAAGCCTATGCCATGCTCGGTGCTTATTGCGTCACCAAGTTTGCCGTGCGCTCCTTAACAGGCACAGCCGCACGCGAATTGGCTCCCTTTGGCATTACCGTCAACTCCTACTGTCCGGGTATCGTCGATACAAATATGTGGACGCAAATTGACCAAGCCTTCGCCGAAGAAACCGGCGCCGACGTGGGTCAAACCTACACAGATTTTTGCAAAGCCATTGCTCTTGGCCGTGCGCAAACACCTGAAGATGTGGCAAACCTTGTCTCCTTCTTCTCGAGCTCCGATGCAGATTACATCACAGGCCAGTGCTACATTACCGACGGTGGCATAGTATATCGTTAACAGCCTGTGAATATACCCCTGAAGATCTCTGCTCAAGGCATTGCGCAGAGGTCTTCCCCTTGTGCATGCACAAGCATTTGAACAAACAACTGTTGCCATACTTATTATTACGTTGTGAGGAGTAAATACGTGAGCATAGAACTTTCCATGCCAAAACTTGGTTTAACCATGAAGACAGGTAAAGTGTCGAAATGGTGCGTGGCTGAAGGTGCCGCAGTCTCTCAAGGTGAAGTACTTTTTGAAGTGGAAACCGACAAGATTACGAACAGTATTGAAAGTCCTGCCGCGGGTGTACTTTTTCAAATTCTTGTGCAACCGAAGCAAGAGGTGCCTGTGGGTACCATTTTAGGAATTTTGGCTGAACCCGGTGAAACATTGGAACGGATTGCAGGAGGGGATTCGTCGTCCGCTGCCGATGGCACCGTGGGAACGCCAGAAAAAAGTGCGGCTAGCGCTGCATCCACAAACACGCCGGCAGGCAAGCAAGGAACAGGGAAATCAGGGGCGCCTTGTTCGCCTGCCGCACGTCGTCTCGCCAAGGAGCTTGGTGTCAGCGTTGCTGCCATTGCCGGCTCCGGCAAAGAGGGACGTATTACCGAACAAGACGTGCGCGCCTATCATGAAAAGATAAGCACTATCAAAATCACGCCTGTGGCAGCTGTTATGGCCATACAAGCCGGTCTTGATATTTCCACACTTACCGGCTCCGGTGACAATGGCAAAATCATGAAGGAAGATGTGGAACGTGCCCTGAATCCCGAAAAGTTTGCGGCTCTTGACCGCGCCGCAGCTCTTGCCGCACAAGATCCCGACGGTGTGGGTGTCTTCCCCATGGAAGGCATGCGTAAGGCCATTTCGGACAATATGTACGCAAGTTTGCACGGTACAGCGCAGCTCACGCTTGTCAGTGAAGCAGATGTGACACCTTGTGTTGAGCTTATCAAAGATGTACGCGCGCTCCATAAGCGCGACAAAAATTTCCGCCTTTCCATGAACGACGTGCTCATCATGGTGGTGGCTAAGGCGCTGAAAAAGCATCCGCGCATGAACAGCACCTTTGACGGCGATATGATTACCCGTCATGCCGACGTCAACATGGGTGTGGCTGTGGCATTGCCCGAAGGACTCGTGGTGCCTGTGCTGCATAAGGCCGATAGCATGACGTTGACGCACATTGCCAAGGACGTACGTGTGTTGGCAGGGCGCGCTCGGAAAAACGAGCTGACGCCCGATGATATGACCGGCGGCACCTTTACCATCACGAATATGGGGCATTCTGTGGTTGATTACTTTACGCCTATTTTGAAGCCGGGTGAAACAGGCATACTTGGTGTGGGGCGTGTGACGGAGAAGGCCGTCGTGCGTCATGGTGCCATAGTGGTGCGTTCCATCATGGGTTTAAGCCTCACTTTTGACCATCGCATTGAAGACGGCGCACCCGCGGCAGAATTTTTGAAAACCCTGGTGGAATATTTGGCAGATCCGACGCTTCTGCTTTTTTAAGAACATACTGACTGGAGTTAAAATATGTATGATGTCATAGTGATAGGCGGAGGCCCCGGAGGATACGGAGCTGCCATTCGTGCTTCTCAGTTAAAGGGGAAAGTGGCCTTGGTGGAAGGCGGTACCATGGGCGGCACATGCGTTATGCGTGGTTGCATTCCTAGCAAGATTTGGTTGCGCGCCGCCGCTACTCTTGAGCAAGCCCGCAAAGCAGGTGATTTTGGTGTGGAAGTTACCGTGGGCAAGGTCAATTACGAAAGTATTATTGCCCGCAAGCAAGGCGTTTCCAGCGACATTCGTATGGGTATGGAGGCATTGCTGGCCAACAATGGTGTGGATGTTGTCACAGGAATGGCGAGCATCAGCAGTGCCAATAGCGTGAGCGTTGACGGACAAACACTTGAAGGCAAAAGCATTATTATCGCCACCGGCAGCACACTTGATCTTTCTTCTGTATCAAGCGTGCCAGGTTTAAAAGACGTGGCTCTCACCACCGACGATGTGCTTGATATGAAAGCCGTGCCCGCTTCCTTGCTCATCACCGACCCCAGTTATATAGGGGTAGAAATGGCCATGCTCTTTACCATTCTTGGCAGCCAAGTGACCTATGCCTTCCCAGGTCCGCGCTTTTTGCCTGATGAAGACCAAGACACAAGTCAGCGCCTTGCTCAATCATTGCGTGAGCGCGGCGTGAAGCTTATGCCACGCCACACACTCGCTTCTGTTGATAAGGGCGTCTGCACGCTTAAGAGCGGTGACAAAGAGCAAAGTGTTACCGTTGAAAAAGTACTTGTCTCTCAGCGTAAGGCCGCCACTGATGGTTTGGGACTTGACACCATGAGCGGCGCCAAGGTGAATGTGCACGAAGGTGCCATTGTGGTTGACGCACACTGCCGTACATCCTGCCCAAGCATCTATGCCATTGGCGATTGCACCGGCGGTGTTATGCTGAGCCATGTGGCTACGGCCATGGGTATTTGTGCTGCGGAGAACAGTATGGGTACAGCGTCAAAATATGCGGCACATTTGGCTTCACGCGCCATTTGGGGGCTTCCCGAAATGGGCTGCGTTGGTTTGTCGGAAGAGCAAGCAGAACGCAAAGGCTATGATGTGGAAGTGGGCTCCTTCCCCTATGCCATCAATGGCTATGCCATGCTGCGTGGTGAAGTGGACGGTGCAGTGAAAATTATTGCCGATTCTGCCACCGGTGAAATTTTGGGCGGGCATATTGTGGGTGCCAATGCTTCTGAACTCATTGGCGAAGTGGTGCTTGCCATGCAGCTTGAATGCACGGTGGGTGAATTTGCCAAGGGCTTCAGAGTACACCCGGCCTTCTGCGAAACTGTGGTTGATGCCGCTCGCGATGCTGCTGGTTGGGCCTTATACCTGCCGAAAAAAGGATAAATAATTCTCCTAACGCTTGTGGCAGAGGGAGGGAGCATATGTACCTTCTTCTGCCATTTTTTTCTTTATGAAGGAATATCCATGGAGCAGCCTTTTGCTTGTACACATATTTCCACGAATAATGGAGCACAAGACATGTTACAAGTCATGTCTTTGGGACGCATTAATTACGCTGAAGCCTTGGATTTTCAAAAAAAGCGCGTAGCTTCGCGCCGTGCGGACAAGGTGGGCGACACGCTTTTGCTCCTTGAGCATACTCCTGTCATCACCATGGGGCGCAGTGGCGAAAATGAGCACTTACAAGTTTCGAAAGAATTTTTACGCAAGCAAGGCGTGGAGCTTTTTTGGGTAGAACGTGGCGGTATGGCAACCTACCACGGTCCGGGACAACTTGTGGGCTATCCCATCATCAAGCTCAAAGAAAAAGATTTACATTTGTACTTAGAAAAGCTGCTCAATGCCGTAGCTGCCACAGTAGCGCATTATGGCCTTGAAGTTCAGCGCAGTGTCAACGGCCCGGGCATTTGGGTGAATGGCGCAAAAATTGCCAGTGTGGGCATAGCCGTGCGCCAATGGGTGACATTTCATGGCATGGCGCTCAACGTTAATACGGATATGGAAGGCTTTCGACTTATTACGCCCTGTGGCAACCCGCAAGAGCGCATAGCCTCGCTGAAAGAAATTTTGGGTTACCATATGGACTTTGCAGAGGTATCAAGGGTTTTTGCCCATGCCTTTGCTCAAGAGTTCGGAACTGCCATAACCTCCGATTCGGCTATTGCTTCCGAACAGGCCGAAAAAGGGGCGCAGCGTCCTGCATGGCTCACGGTGACGCTGCCGCCCTCACATGCTTTGCACACCATGCAAAACGTTGAATCCACCCTTGATACGCTGCAATTGCACACCGTTTGTCAAGAGGCCATGTGCCCCAATAAGGGCGAATGCTATGCCCGCGGCACGGCAACGTTTATAATCATGGGCGATGTGTGTACGCGCACATGTCGCTATTGCGCTGTTGGCAAGGGCACACCCGCACCGCTTGATGCCGCAGAACCAATGCATGTGGCAGAAGCTGTAAGGCATATGGGTTTGAAACATGCCGTGATTACGTCAGTCACACGCGATGACATTGTCGACGGCGGTGCAGAGCACTTTGTGCAGACCATACAGGCAGTGCGCAGGCTCAGTCCCAGCACAAGCGTGGAAGTGCTCGTGCCAGATTTTCAGGGGCGGCAAGAATCGCTCGAAAGCGTGTGCAATGCCGCACCTGATGTCTTCAATCATAATATTGAAACTGTGGCACGACTTTTTCCACGTGTGCGCCCACGGGCGAGCTACATGACATCCTTGCAGGTTTTGGCATATGCTGCCAAAAAAGGTTTGCGTGTCAAGTCCGGCATTATGCTCGGGCTTGGGGAAACATGGGAAGAAGTGCGCGCGACATTGCACGACCTGTATACCCACGGGTGCCGCTTTCTTACCTTGGGGCAATACCTTGCTCCATCGCAAAAACATGTTTCCATAGCGCGCTATGTGGCAGAAGACGAATTTGACCATTGGAAAGACGTGGCTCTTGCCATGGGGTTTGAAGGCGTGGCTTCAGCGCCCCTCGTACGCAGTTCGTACAGGGCCGAGGCCATGCTTGCGGGCAGTGATTGCGCACATCACCAACAATAACATTGCTTATTTATAGTATGTATACGAGGCATTCTTTTGCAGGATATTTTTAGGAGGCGACAGCATGACGACATCGTGGCACAACGACCAAGACGCTCACAACGACCATGAAAAGCAGAGCAAGATGGACGCAAAGGCTGTGCGCTCCTCGCGATGCCCGTATGTGGCCTTGCCCCTCTTGCTCATATGTCTTGTTCCTTTGTTTGCCCTCCTTTTGCCAACGTTGTTGCCAGACAGCGCTCAGGCGAAGGGCTGGTTTATTGACGAAGCACGTTTTCACGTTTCTGCTCACGGCACCATGACGTGCGTGGATTGCCATGCCGAACAAAGCGAAGGCACGCACCCCACCCTTGAAAAACTCCATCAGCAAACGAGCAGCGCCTTTGATGTGCAAACATGTTATACGTGTCATAGTCATGTAGAAGACGACATTGCGCAAGGCGTACATGCCGGCAGAAAGCTTATGCATGCAAGGGATTATGGGACGTGCGTAAGCTGTCATGATCCGCATACGGTCATCAGCGCCCATATGCGTGGCGAAGGTCTTATTCCCGGCATGTCCACCGCACAGCTCATGGACACAGCTTGCGGCCTGTGCCACGAAACACACAAAGCATTACCCACGCCGTCTGAAGACATGGCACGCTGTATGTCTTGTCATGCCGCGCCCATACAGACACTCATGCAGGTAAAGGACGACGCAGCACAAAAAATGTGCATGACCTGTCATGTGACAGGTGATACGGGGGAGTCAACAGCCGCGCACACATATGATGTGGCACAGCGCATGACGAGCCAAGAACTCAAGGGAAGCACTCACAGTACCATGACATGCATAAGCTGCCATACAGATGCCGCGCACTATCCGCACACGGCACAAGCACGGGTGGATTGTCTTTCGTGCCATACCCGTCATGATGAAGCTGTCATACATGATGCGCACAGCCGCCTTACATGTATGTCATGTCACAGTGCTGTCGCAACGCCGTTCTTGAAGAGTGATATTGTTGATGTGCGCAGAAGCGGCAGCACAGCCGATGCGCATGTCATGACATTGCAGGAGGGCACGGCATCGTGCGTGCGTTGTCACAGTGATGCCACGAGTCTGGGGGCTTCTGTAGGTGCTGCTGTGGATATTTTGCCACCCAAGAGCGTTTTGTGTATGGGGTGCCACGCATCGACATTCACCGTACATGATACCCCAAGTCAACTTGGTTTGACGGTCTTTATTTTTGGCACCTTGCTTATGGGGCTTGCGTGGTTCTCTACAGTGGGTTTGCGTGAAGAGTCTGCGGAAAAATCGGCGGAAAAATCGGCGGAAAAATCGGCGGAAAAGGCCTCTGAGCGCACATCTCACAATGTACCCAAGGCGCATGGTTTTGGTGCCCGGTGTCTACGTTCCCTGGGCTCCTTGTTGACCTCCTTGGGCAATGTTTTGGCAAATATCTTTGTGCAGCGTCATCTGTACCAAGAGTCGCCAAGCCGCTGGTGCATCCATGCCCTCATATTCTTTCCCTTCCTTTTCCGTTTCACATGGGGACTTGTTGCCTTGCTCGGCTCCCTTATGGCACCGGAGCATGAATGGCCTTGGTTGCTCTTGCACAAAGATTGGGGACTGACCGCCTTCTTATATGATATAAGCGGCCTTGCTCTCTTGGTGGGACTTGTGTTAGCGGCACAGTTATGGTGGAATGAAGGCAAGACATGCAGCCTGCGGCAAAAGCCAGATTGGTGGGCATTGGCATTGTTGACGCTTATCACCCTTTCCGGCTTCATGCTGGAAGGTATGCGCATTGCGCTGACACAAATGCCCGATGGCAGCGGCTACGCCTTTGTGGGCTCTGTAATGGCACAATTCTTTGCCACCATGCCGCAAGAAGGTTTGGCACGGATTTATGGTGATGCATGGTATATGCACGCCATTGTAACGGCAATAACAGTGGCCTACATTCCCTTTAGCCAGTTACGCCACATGTTTACTACGCCGCTTTTCATGATAATACAAACTTTGCGCGGACATCATGCACCGCGTACACACAAATAAGGAGCACTGCTATGATTATTGACGGTTATAATATGCCGGATGAACTGTATTATGACACACATCACTTTTGGATTCGTGTGGAAGGTGATGAAATTGTTATGGGCATGAATGATTTTGCCGAAAAATTGGCCGGACAAATTGTCTTTGTGCAGCTTCCCTTTGAGGGTAAGGCCATCACCTCCGGGAAAAAGTTTGCGAAAATAGAATCCGGCAAATGGCTTGGCACTGTGTATGGTCCCATGGACGGCGAAGTGACCGCCGTGAATGAAGAACTTGAGTCCGACCCCTCTCTTATTAATGCTGACTGCTATGGTAAGGGCTGGATGTATAAAATCAAACCCTCAGACATGGGGCAGCTCTCTACACTCATGCGCCCCGGAAATGCAGATTTTGAAGCATGGCTTAAAGAGGATATTCAGAAGTATAAAAAGGACTAGACTATGCGTCATTCTTCATGTGTCACGGCAGGGTTCAGTATGCGCGAAAGATTGGCTCTCGATGCCTGCACAGCCTGCGGGCAATGCGTTCACGTATGCCCCGCCGTACAAGCTTCGGGAGATGCAGAGCTTTCTGCCCAAGTGCGTGTACTCACATTGAAAAAACTTTTGCAAGAGCGCCACCCCCTTTGGAAATTATGGCAAAAGCTTTTGGGTAAGCAAGAAATGGGTACACCAGAAAAATTGCGTCAGTATGGCACGTCGGTCTTTCGTTGTACCCTGTGTGGCGATTGTCAGGAAGTGTGCCCCGCGGGCATTGCGCTCAAGGACTTGTGGCTCAGCGTGCGTGAAGAATTGGTGGCCTCAGGCAATGCGTCCGGAAATACCTTGAGCAAAGTGCATATGATTCGGCAAAATATTGAAAAAAGACATAATGTTTTTGATGAAGACAATGACGAGCGCGCCGATTGGGTGGACGATATGCGTCGTCCTCCCGATAATGGCTATCAAAAAAAGACAGCCGATGTCATTTACTTCACAGGTTGCGTGGGTGCATACTTTCCCTTGGCACAAAAAATCCCCATGACCTTTGCGGAAATATTGGCTGCCGGCAATGTTGACTTTACGCTCATGGGCAGTGACGAATGGTGTTGCGGCTTTCCCTTACTCGGTGCGGGGCACGGCGATGCCCTGCCGCAACTTATCAATCACAACAAAGCCGCCGTGGCTGCCCGTGGGGCACAAAGCATCGTCTTTACCTGTCCGTCGTGCTTGCAAATGTGGCACGAGCACTATGGTCATACCGGCCTTCGTCTCATGCACGCATCTGAAATGACGTTGAAGCTTATTACGGAAGGCGCGTTGGCACTGGGTGCTTTGCCCATGAAGGTCACCTATCACGACCCTTGCGACCTTGGACGGGGTGAGCGCATATTTGACGTTCCGCGCAAAATTCTTTCGGCCATTCCGGGTTTGGAACTGGTGGAAATGGCACACAATCGCGAGCATAATTTGTGTTGCGGTGGTGGCGGTAATTTGGAGATGGTGGATGCGGACTTGTCGAAGGGCATTGCCAAGCGTAAGATGGATGAAATTCTTGCCACCGGGGCTACGGCTGTGATAACAAATTGCCAGCAATGCGTGCGCTCCATGACGACGTTTGCGCGGCGCAACAAAGTGCCCGTGGAAGTTATGGACATGAGCCAACTTGTGGCAAAGTCGTTGCAAGCGCGAAAAAAATAAGGAAGCCTTTTATGACAGTGACGTGGCGCCTGCTGGATTTACCGCCTTTTTCAGCGGCAGAACATATGGCCTTGGATGAGGTGCTTCTCGAAATTCGCGGAAATGGACGATCTCAAGATACTTTTCGCTTTTTGCAATTTGATCCGGCAACGGTGCTTGTGGGTTTTCATCAATCCATTCAAGAAGAAATACGCTTGAGCTATTGTCGTGAGCAGGGCATTGACGTGAATCGCCGCATAACCGGCGGCGGTGCCATCTATTTCGACAAAAGCCAGCTTGGCTGGGAGCTTATTTGCCAGAAAAGTGTTTTTGGTGTCACCGTGCCCAACAGCGCCGTGTTTCAAAGGCTTTGTGTGCCCACTATTATGGCTCTGCAAAATATGGGTATTGACGCGGCTTTTCGTCCGCGCAACGATATTGAAGTGGCAGGGCGCAAAATCTCTGGCACAGGCGGCACAGACAGCGATGCGGCCTTCCTCTTTCAAGGCTCGCTCTTGGTCGATTTTGACGTGGAAACCATGTTGCGTTGCCTGCGCGTGCCCGTGGAAAAACTCAAGGACAAAGAAATCGACTCCATAAAAAAACGCGTGACCTGTGTGGCGTGGGAGTTGGGGCGGGTGCCGCAGGCCGCAGAAATAAAAGCGCATATCATTGAAGCGGTGGAAAAGCACATGGACGTGTACCTCGTACCCGGCGGTCTTACGGCGGAGGAAGAGGATATGCTGGCACAGCGCCTCTCTGTGTTTCAATCGCACGAATGGATAGACTCGGTGCGACCTGTGCAAAACACGGCGGAAGTAGTGCAAGGGGCGCGAAAATCCCCCTTTGGCCTTGTGCGCGTGTCACTGCATGTGAATATGGCACAAAACCTCATAAAAGATATTTTTATCACAGGTGATTTTCTTTCTTTTCCTGCGCGGGCGCTCTTTGACCTTGAAGCGGCCTTGCGCGGGCGTCCTTTAGATGCGGACACACTTTGCGCATACGTAACGGCTTTTTTTGATGAAGGTAAAATACGTATTCCGGATATGTCGGCAGAAGATGTCAACATTCCTTTGCGCATGGCGTTGGAAAAGGTGCTCATAGCCAAGCATGGCAGGGCATCAAACCGTATTCCCTTGTCACTGTGCAATCGCATAAATACCACATGCGGCACCTTTGATGACGTGCTCAAAGCCGCACCTCAAGCCCTGCTTTTGCCTTATTGTGCCAAGCTCAAAGAGTGTGACTTGCGTTTTACACGTGACTGCGCGGCCTGTGGCGGTTGTTCTGTGGGGGATGCGTGGACTTTGGGGCAGGAATACGGCCTTACCACCATATGCATTACCAAGTTTGAACACTTAATGGAAGAGCTGCAAACACTCAAAGCACAAGGCGCCACGGCTTTTGTCGGGTGTTGTTGTCATGCCTTTTTTGTAAAACATGCTGACGAGTTTGCGGCATTGGGGCTGCCGGGTATTCTTATCGATATTGAAAATACCACCTGTTATGAACTGAACCAAAGCGAAGCGGCGCATAATGGCGAATTTCGTGAGCAAACACAGCTGCACATGCCACTGCTTACAAGCGTTTTGGATGCCGCAAAGGCCGTGCGGGAGCGTTGATATGACCCGCCGTGCAGATACCATATGTTGCGATGTGCTCGTCATTGGTTGTGGGCCTGCCGGTGCCGCGGCGGCGCGAGCGGCATTGCACACGGCCTCAGAAATACTGCCGCACAAAAGCCTACGCGTCCTTATGGCAGAACGCCGCGCTGTTGTGGGCGTGCCGGTGCGCTGTGCCGAATATATTCCTGCCATGCTTGTGGGAGAAGCAGGCGTGGGCAAAGCCGCCATTGTGCAAAGCATTGTGGGTATGCGCAGTTTTCTTCACAATACGTGCATTCAAGATTTACAAAGTCCCGGTTATATTATTCATCGGCATATTTTCGACCAAGCCCTTGCCACGGCAGCGCAAAAAGCAGGCGCAGAACTTCTGCTTGAACACAGCGTACGCGACAGCGAAAAATGTCATGATGGCACCGTGTTGCTTCATACACCACAAGGAAAAACACGTCGCATACAGGCCACAGTCATCATAGGTGCCGACGGCCCTCACTCTCGCGTGGCACGGTGGCTTCATACAACTCGCCCCCATTGCATACCGGCCTTGCAAGTACGCCTGCCGCTGAAAAAAACCTTGGAACATACGCATACATATTTTGATGAAGCCTTTACGGCGGGGTATGCATGGCTTTTTCCTAAAAATACAGAAGCCAATGTGGGGCTTGGTATGTTATGCCGCTCGCAAGGCGAGACTTTACGCACGACTTTGCGTCTTTTTGTCGAACGACTGCATCAGCAGGGCTTTGTTGACGCCGCGGACATGGCAAAAGCACGCGCGCACGACATATGCGGCGGCTGGATTCCGGCGGAGGCCCCAAGAGCGTGCGTTCAAGACAATGTCATGCTCGTGGGCGATGCCGCAGGGCACACCCATCCCATCACAGGCGCGGGCATATTTCAGGCTGTGCGGGGGGGCAGTTTGGCAGGGCATTGGGCAGCGCAGGCACTTATACACGATGACCTGTCTTTGTTGCACAACTATGCCGCGGAATGGGACGACTTTTATGGCGATACATTGCGCCATGCCCATGGGCGGCGTCTTTTATGGGAAGCTCACGCCGGTTCCTTAGAAAAGGCAATACGCTCGTTCTGGATTGGTTTTCGAGAATATTATGCCGATGAGTAAGCGCCTTGACAGCGCACGCTTAAAAGCATGCCGCGAACGTTCATGGGCAGAGCATGGCAAGGATGTGCATTTTTTCATTCCGGGCATGTACATTCAAGACGGTGTTCAGGGGCAATATCCGGCGCTCTCTCTTACGGGACAACACTGCGCCCAAGGTTGTGCCCATTGCAAGGGCGCACTTTTGCACACTATGCCCGATGTGAGTACGCCGGAAAAACTTGTGGAAACGTGTACGCGTCTTGCGTCACAAGGTGTGCGCGGTGTACTGCTTTCAGGCGGTTGCGACGGCAAGGGCGCCCTACCGTGGCAAAAATTTATTCCTGCCATTGCGCGTGTTAAGGAGTTGACAGGGCTTTTTCTTTCTGCTCATTGCGGCATGGTGGATGTGAGCACGGCACAGGCTCTGAAGTGTGCGGGCATAGACCAAGCACTTGTAGACATTATCGGCAGTGCCGCCACATATAAAGACGTGTACAACTTGCCGCGAGGACAAGCGCAGCTCAAAGCAACGCTGGATGCCCTGTACGGTGTGGCATTGCCTGTGATTCCCCACATTGTGGCAGGTTTACATGGCGGGCAAGTGCGCGGAGAATGGCATGCTGTAGATATGCTTGTGCCTTATGCACCAGATATGCTTGTGCTTGTGGCATTCATGCCGTTGCCAAACACGCCTTTTGCCACTGTTAAACCTTTGAGCGCAAAGGATGTATGCAGCATTTTTTTACATGCTCGAGAATGCCTGCCGCATATGCAACAAAGTTTAGGCTGCGCGCGACCACGAAACACATCGGCACAGCTCGAAGCATTGGCATTGCTTGCAGGTGTTAACCGTATGGCATTGCCGGCACAGGAAAGTGTGCGGCTGGCACAACGCTTGGGTTTGACACCCTTTTTTCACACAACATGTTGTTCGCACATGACAGCGTGACAAAAATTTTGCTTAGGCGCTGCTTCTAATAAAGAGACTTTGTGTTTTTGCCAAGGAAAGCGCTTTTTTTGCGAAAGGCGCGTATACAGACATACGTAACTTGCGCAAAAAACACCGTTTGACCCCTTCGGAGCAGGGGAAAAACGCAAAAGAATGTATTGAGGGAAATACTGATTAAATAAAAATACATATAAAACCTCTTATAAAATAACTCCAGAAAGCAACTTCTCTTATCTCAGAAATTGAGGACTCCTCTTTTCAATTTATTGGAAAAAGGAATAATTAAAGCGTTTTGAGGGGATGGGGGAAGTTTGAGGGGGGAAGGGGAATCTTTTGGGTTTTGGCACATGTCCCTTCCTAAGGGGAAAGATCCCCTTTCCCCCTCAAGAAAAATAATTCATCAGTGTTTCCTTAGAGACAGCCCTTAGAAGGATGACCCCCATGAATGCTATTTCCGAAAATTGTTTGCCGCAAGATGTGGCGCAAGAAAGTCCTGCCGTTGTACGCATGAGCCTTGCAGCCGCCATGACCCTCGACTTTGCCCCCGGTCATTTTTACCGAAATGCCTGCCTTTCCTGTATCAATCTTCTTTTGACGTACAAAAGTGGCTGTATAGCCCAATGCGCTTATTGCGGTCTTGCCGGACAAAAGGAAAAAAACACGCAAAAGAACTTTATTCGCGTCACATGGCCCACCTTTCCCGTGGAAAAAGTTCTTGAAGGCCTTATGCAATATGAAAGACGCGTGAAGCGTGTGTGCATATCCATGCTCACCCACAAACGCGCCCCCCATGATGCCGCCGAGGTATGCCGTCGCGTGCGCAAAGCCGTCGATGTGCCCGTTTCTGCCCTTGTTTCTCCTACAATTATGGACTCTAAGCATTTGAAAATGTTGAAAAATGCAGGTGTAGACAAAATTGGCGTTGCCATTGACTTGGCAACACCGCAACTCTTTGATACATATAGAGGTTCCGGCGTCAAAGGCCCCCACTCGTGGGACAGATATTGGCAATGCCTCCAAGAGAGCATTCATATTTTTGGGCATAATATGGCAGGCGCACATCTTATGGTGGGCATGGGTGAAACAGAAGAAGACATGTGCAAAGCCATGCAGCGTGTACGAGATATGGGCGGTAACACCCATTTGTTTTCTTTTTTTCCTGAAGATGGTTCGGCACTGGCTTCGCGTACACCGCCCCCCATAGATCAATATCGCCGCATTCAGTTGGCTCGTTGGCTCATTGATCACGACAAGGCTCATGCACGGCATTTTTCCTATAACGCGCGCGGCACCCTCGTGGACTATGGCGTTCCTGCTACCTTGCTTAACGAGACATTGAAAAGCGGTGACCCCTTCCGTACGTGCGGGTGTACCGGCAGAGATGGTGAGGTGGCTTGTAACCGCCCCTACGCAAATGCTCGCCCAGGACCTGGCATACGCAACTATCCCTTCAAACCCGAGGAAGAGGATATTCGCCATATTCGCTTGCAGATGGGATTGCCCATTCTTAAAAATGTGTGAATACATATTTTTATAGTGTTAAAAAAGGAACAGCCTATGAAAGCATTTTTTGAAAACGCACAAAATTTTTCATCTGAAACGCCGTCTCCAGAAAAGCTGCCAACAGAAGAAATGCAAAGACGCCATGCTCTTTGCTGCGAACTGTGCCACGCAGATCGCCCACAACTTGGTGGCATACTGATATTTTCCCCCCTTGCCATATACTACCTCACAGGCACACTGACCGACGGTATCTTCTGGCTGCCCTTTAATGACAAGCCCCTACTCTTTGTCCGCCGTGCCGAAGAGCGCGCGCGTATGGAAAGTCCCCTCGCGTCCATTTACACATTGCCGATGGGCTTTCAGTGGAGTCAACTTGTGGACTTATGCCAAGAGTATGGAGCACCTCTTACGCATACTATGGCTGTGGAGATGGGTTCCCTTTCATGGGCTGATTCTCGTGAATTTCGCAATGCCTTTATCAGGTATGATATTATGCCGGCAGACGGTCATATACTTCAAGCGCGCGCCCGCAAATCACCATGGGAATTGCGCAAAATGCGCCGTGCAGGTGAATTGCACGCCGACGCTTTGTGCCGCATACTGCCGCCCTTATTGCATGTGGGCATGAGCGAAAGAGACATTGCCCGTGTCGCGTGGGAAGTGTTTTTCAGCCTTGGGCATTGCGGCATGAACCGTATGGGGAATTTTGGCGAAGAATGCTTTTTAGGGCATGTGGCTGTGGGAGACAATGGCAATTATCCAAGCCACTTCAATGGCCCCCTTGGCCTCAGGGGTGAACATCCCGCAACGCCTTACATGGGGAATGCTGACAGTATTTGGCAGAATAATCACATTCTCTCTACAGATATGGGCTTTGTGTTTGAAGGGTATCACACAGATAAAACACAAATGTATTTTTCCGGTAAAATACGTGATATGCCAGACGTGGCACGTAAAGCCCACGATGCCTGCATAGACATTCAGCAAAGAGCTGCAGAAAGGCTTTGTGCCGGCGCAATACCATCCAATATTTGGGAGGAAGCCAAAGCACGCGCAGAAAAATGGGGCGTCGCCGAAGGTTTTATGGGCTTTGGCAACAATAAAGTACGCTTTCTGGGTCATGGCATCGGACTTGTTATCGACGAAACGCCCGTTATCGCGACACGCTTTGATGCCCCTCTTGTGGAAGGCATGACGCTGGCCATTGAGCCAAAGGTGGGTATTCCCGGCGTGGGGATGGTCGGTGTAGAAAATACCTTTGAAGTAACGCGCACAGGCGGCGTTAGCCTTACAGGCACGGATTTTAGTATTATTGAGGTGTTATAATGGGAAACACGCATACATTTACGGCGGAATCACTCTCTGCGGAAGAAATACGTGTACGACATGAGAAATGCCGTCAGCAACTCGAAAGCCACGACGATTCCGTGGGAGGCATGCTCATTTTTTCGCGCACCAACATATATTATCTGACAGGCACCCGTGCCAACGGTATTTTATGGCTGCCCCGTCAAGGGGAGCCTGTGCTGATGGTTCGTAAGGGCGAAGAACGTTGCCGGCTTGAAAGTCCTTTAAAACATATTGTTTCCTTTAAATCATATTCAAGCCTTCCCAATATATGTGCAGAATTCGCTTCTCCGTTTACCCCGTGCATAGGCGCAGAGATGCGCGCTTTGCCGTGGTCATTGGCCTCTATGTTGGAAACGCGTTTGAAGGAATATGATTTTGTGGATATAAGTCAGAGCCTTGAAAAAGCACGTTTTTTAAAAACTCCCTATGAGCTGAAGCGTTTGCGGCAAAGCAGTCATTTGCAACAATATGCCCTCACGCAACTTTTTCCGCAACTTTTGCCACAGCTTTTTTCGCAGCTTTTGCCTCATACGCTCCGCGTGGATATGACAGAACAAGATGTGGCACACATGTTATGGAAGCTGTATTTTTCCTTAGGGCATGGTGGCATGTTGCGCTATGATATGCCTTGTGATGCACGTTGTGGCAGCGCGCTGCAAGAAACATTTCTTGGCAATATCGCCGCAGGGCGAAACAGTCTGTGTCCCAATGCCTTTGGTGACGTGACAGGTACTCTTGGCACGCATGCTGCTATGCCATTCATGGGATCTTCGCATACAATATGGGAAAAACACCAAAACCTTATGATGGATACGGGCTTTATTCACGAGGGGTATCACAGTCATATGGCGTTCACGTATTTTAACGGCACGGCCTCACATATACCTGCATCTCTGCAAAAAGCTTATGACACGTGCCTTGACCTGCTTGCGCAGTGCCAACAAAAAATTCATACTGGTATGACAATGGCAGAACTTATCCGGACGTTTGCGTCGGCAAAGAACCAGGGGTACTCTTGGAGTGTAAACGGCATAGGCCTCTCTTTGCGTGAATACCCCTATGCCTCCTCGTGTTCACAGCCTTCACAACGTGCTGCACAAGAAGTGCTCTGTCAAAATGGCGCTGTGCTGTGTCTTGCCTGTATGGTGCCGGTGAACAGTGACAGTCATAATGCAAGCGATACAGATGGTGGCCTCGTTGGGATAAGAACTGTTTTTGAAATTATCAATGGCAACATGGTGTGTCTTGGAAATCGTACGCAGAATATCCTCTGCACAAGCATTTAAAACTTCATGCAAATAACAGCCCGTTGAAGAAGTGCAATCTGCGGCGTCCCTTTCGGAGCGGGGATAAAAAGTCAAACCGCTTATGTATGTCTAATGCACTGCGCACCTTGACTTTTTTCGCTTCCTTGCGACCTTTGCAGCGTGGCACTTTTTGAACGGACTGTCAAAAATGGAGTTTTCCAACAATCTGATAAGGGGGCGCTATGTCATCCGAAAAATCCACAACGTTTACCATGTCGCTTGTTTGGTTTGGCGCATCAGTCTCCATGGCGGAAATTCTTGTGGGGACGCTCTTTGCCCCCTTGGGCTTTGCCAAGGGCTTTGCCGCCATTGTTATTGGGCATATTATTGGCGGCTTTTTGCTTTATCTTGCCGGTGTTATTGGCGCTCGCACGCAAAAAAGCTCCATGGACACTGTGAAGATAGCCTTTGGCGACAAAGGTTCCCTGCTGTTTTCTTGCCTCAACGTGGTGCAACTCATAGGATGGACTGCCGTGATGATTGTCACAGGTATGTCCACAGCCAATGCGCTCGTGCCCTTGGGGACGGCGGTTTGGGGCTGTGTGCTTGGCGTGCTCATACTCTTGTGGATATTTATAGGGTTCAAAAATTTTAGCAAGATTAATATAAGTGCCATGGCATTGTTGTTTTTGCTCACCGTCGTCCTCAGCATTAACCTTTTTCAAGGCGACGGTGACTATACGGGCACGGCACATATGCCCTTTGGCGTGGCTATTGAGCTTTCTGCCATCATGCCTCTTTCTTGGCTGCCACTTATTGCCGACTATACCCGGCATGCAGAAAAACCCTCAATCGCCACAAAAACAGCGGTGGGTGTCTATCTTTTAGGCAGTACATGGATGTATACCATTGGTCTTGGGGCGGCACTTTTTACAGGACAGAGCGACATGGGGCAGATGCTCCTGCACTCAAGTCTTGGCGTGTTTGGCCTTGTGATTGTTCTTTTTTCCACGACAACGACGACAGTGCTGGATGTCCACTCTGCCGGTGTGAGTGCCGTGAGCATGTGGGGCGGTCTTTCAGAAAAATACGTCGGCATCATCGTCTGCCTTGTGGGCACGGCATTGGCTGTGTTTACGCCTATTCGCGAATATGAATCCTTTTTATACTTCATAGGCTCCGTATTTGCCCCGATGGCGGCCGTGCTTATAACGAGCTTTTTTTTGTTGAAGCAAGATTATCACACAAAGAATTTTGCCATGCTGAATCTTGGTATTTGGCTTGCGGGCTTTGCCTTTTATCGATATTTGAAAACACTTGACCTCACCGTGGGCACCACCTTGCCGGCCATTGCCGCAACGGCTCTTCTGTGTGTTGTTGTCAATAAATGCTTTGGCAAACGGACATTACAACAGTCATCATAGCCATAGATGTCAGCATGATGTCAATATATTATACGACATAGGGGAGACACTGCATGGATACAGGTATACATACATGGACGCTTGGAGCGCAGGAGCTGACAAGCCGCCTTTTTATCGGTACGGGCAAATATGGGAGCGATGGGCTTATTCCCGCTGTCTGTGAGGCCAGCCAGTCCAATGTCATAACCGTGGCATTGCGGCGTGTCCATGTGAAGCCGTTAGGGGAGGAGAGGGGCGGCGTCATGCAGCATATCCCAAAGCATATGATTTTGTTGCCAAATACATCCGGTGCTCGTACTGCCGACGAGGCCGTGCGCCTTGCCCGCCTTGCCCGCGCCGCAGGGTGTGGTCATTGGATAAAAATTGAAGTCATAAGTGATACACGGTACCTCTTGCCCGATGGTTATGAAACAGCCAAGGCCACAGAAGTGTTAGCTCGCGAAGGCTTTGTGGTGCTTCCCTATATGAATCCGGATTTGTACGTGGCGCGCTCCTTGGTCGATGCCGGAGCGGCGGCTGTCATGCCCCTTGGGGCGCCCATTGGCACCAATCGTGGTTTGCGTACCAAGGAAATGATCAGTATTCTTATTGACGAAATAGACGTGCCCATTGTGGTGGATGCCGGCATAGGTAAGCCAAGTGAGGCGTGCGAAGCCATGGAGATGGGCGCAGCTGCCTGTCTTGTGAATACGGCCATCGCCTCTGCAACAGATCCCATAGCCATGGCACGTGCATTTGCACAAGCCGTGCGGGCAGGGCGCGAAGCTTTTTGCGCAGGTCTTGGCGCCACAGCCGCAGACAATGCACGCGCCATAGCCTCATCACCTCTCACAGGATTTTTGGGAGACTAAACATATGCAAGGCTTTGCGGATACATTGGCTTTGTGGAGTGTGGAACGACGCGAAAGGCTCATGACCAGCGCCACTGCTGCCCATATTGCAGCCATATTGAGCAAGGAACGCTTGACGCCGGAAGATTTTTTGCTCTTGCTCACGCCGGTTGCCACGCCATTTCTTGAGCAAATGGCACAGCGAGCCCATGCTGAAACACTCAAGCACTTTGGACGCGCCGTACATCTTTTTACGCCACTCTACTTGTCTGATCATTGTACAAATCAATGCCGCTATTGTGGTTTTAATGCAAAAAATACACAAGAACGCCGCCATCTTTCCTATGATGAAGCAGAGTGCGAAGCGCGCGCCATTGCCAAGACCGGCCTTGGGCACATTCTCTTGCTTACAGGCGATGCAAGAAAGCTGTCGTCGCCCCAATATATTGCCACGGTGAGTAAACGCATTAAGCCATTTTTTGCTTCTGTGGGCATTGAAGTGTATTCCATGTCCATAGAAGAGTATGCCATGCTGGCAGGCCATGGCGTGGACAGCATGACCATGTTTCAAGAAACGTATAATCCCACCCTGTATGAATGGCTTCACCCTGCCGGTCCAAAAAGGGATTATGCCTATCGTCTTGAAGCACCCACACGCGCCGTGCAAGGAGGTATGTACGCCGTCAATGTGGGCGCACTCTTGGGGCTGGAACGCCTTGAGCACGATGGTTTTTGTACGGGACTGCACGCGTGGTGGTTGCAACGACAACATCAAGGCGTTGAAGTGAGCCTGTCTGTGCCGCGTATTTGTCCCCATGAAGGCAATTTCGATGCGCCCCATGCCCTCGACGACAGGCGTTTTATCCAATATATAACAGCCGTGCGCTGCTTTTTACCGCGCGTCGGTATCACCGTCTCAAGCAGAGAAAGCGCCTTTATGCGCGACCATGTCATCCCTCTTGGAGTGACGCGCGTGTCTGCAGGCGTCTCTACTGCCGTTGGGGGAAGAGAGGTTGAGGGCAACGAAACCGGGCAATTTGAAATATTTGACACGCGCTCTGTTGCACAAATGACGGCGGCTTTGGCGAATAAGGGCTATCAAGCTCTTGTCAAGGACTGGGAAAGCCTGCTATAAGAGGTCTTTTGACGTAAAATCATTTTGCAGAAGGAATACACTTGACATCTGGAATCAAACATTATATCTAGGCAAAAAGAGGAGATTTTTTAGATGAAAAAATTTTTTTTGTTTGCATTCTTGGCAGTATTTCTAGGTATGAGCAATGTGGCCGCTGCTGAAGAAAAGGACTTAGCTGCACTCAAATGCAGTGAATTGTTGGGAGCTGATACCACAAAAAGAGTGGCAATCCTATTTTGGATGGACGGATATCTCAGTGCCATGTCTGAAAATACAGTGATGAGCGATGAGTGGATGAAAAAACTCACGACATTTACGGGCGAATATTGTGCCAAGAATCCCAACAACACAATCATGCAGCTTATGGACGACATTCCTGAATAACATTTTCGTCATAGGTTGAGAATCATAAGATGCGTGATTTTTTTGTAGAGTGTCACTGTATAAAATCCGGAACAAGTGTATACGACTACCGTGCTCTGTTCAGAAATATGGAGTGCCACGCTTCGATCGCAATGATATTGGTGTTATATATCATGTTATTGCGTTGAAAGAAGCGACGTGGTAACCCAGAAGTTCAAGGCAAATTAAGGTAATAGCAGTATTTTTCTTGACGAGATGGATGCAATTTTTATGATAAGCGTAAGAAATTTAAGAGGAGCCTTTTTGTATGAAGAAATTTTTTATTTGTGCTTTCATGATGGCGCTTATGGCTGTGTCAAGTGTGGCTTTTGCCAATGACGATATGTTGAAAGTGACGTGTGCGCAGTATAATGCTACTGATTTGGGCGGCAAGACCATAATGATCGTGTGGATTGATGGGTATTTGAGTGCACAATCGGGCAATACTGAAATGACGTCTGAATGGATGGAACAGTTAAGTACGTATGTTACGACGCAGTGTGCTCAAAATCCGAACACGACGGTGATGAACGTTGTGAACAGCATGGAATAAAAAGGCACTGAAATGATAAAAAAACCTCGGTATATGTCGAGGTTTTTTTATGCGTGTCTGTCTGTGTCTTTGTCCGAATGCTTTTGCTCTATTCTCTCACATACACCACTTCAATTTCAGGAAATTCTTCAGTATCTGGCGCAGTATCACGGAAGTGCAGCAAGGGGTCGCTCATATCCATATTGTTGCGCATGTGCCATATATGCGCCACAAGAGGCTCAATGCCAATATTGTCCTTGGCGGAAATGAAGAAAATTTCTCTGTTGTGTGCTTTGGCACAGTGCATGAGCTTTTCCAGTGTTTCGGCGTCCACAGTGTCTATTTTATTCACCACTTCGACTTGTGTGCGCATACCTAGTTCACTGTCAAATTGACACAGTTCGGCATTGATAAGGTCAAAACCTGCCCACATGTTTTCTTCATCGTCAATATTGATGTCTTCTACGCTCAGGATATGCACCATAAAGCGCGTGCGTTCTACGTGTTTGAGAAAGCGATGCCCGAGTCCTTGCCCGAGATGAGCCCCCTCAATAAGCCCGGGGATGTCTGCAATGACCATGCGCTTGCCCGGATCATACTCGTCAATGAGGACGCCGAGGTTTGGGGTGAGTGTGGTGAAGGGATAGGCCGCAATCTTGGGACGAGCCGCAGAAACGCACGACAAAAATGTGGATTTACCTGCATTTGGCAGCCCAATCAAGCCAGCGTCCGCCAATATTTTGAGCTCTAAGCGCAGCGTTCGCTCTTCGCCCAATTCACCGGGCTGTGCAAAACGTGGCGCCCGCATGGTGGAAGATTTAAAATGTTCATTGCCCTTGCCGCCACGTCCCCCTTTCGCAATAATAAATTCGGCTTCGGGGTCGGTAAGGTCGGCAATAAGCACTTCCCCTGCTACGGTTTCTTCAAATATAAGGGTGCCTTCCGGTAAGTGCAAAATGGTATTTTCGCCTTTGCGCCCATGGCATTGACTGCCCATGCCGGGCTGTCCATTTTGTGCTTCATAGCGTTTTTGTAAACGAAAGTCATAGAGGCTCAAAAGGCGCCCGTCGGCACGCACAAGCACATTGCCGCCATTGCCGCCGTCGCCACCGTCGGGACCGCCTCTGGGCACAAACTTTTCTCGCCGAAAGGAAATGCAACCATGCCCACCCTTTCCTGCACGCACACTGATGGTGGCTTCGTCGACAAATCTCATGGGGATACCTTTTTACCTAAGTATTCTTTATGCTTTTTTTGAGAATAAACCACAAGAGCCACGTTGGCAACGGTTCCTGGGAGGAACCGGCCTTCGCGGCTATTCTCTGCAAGAGCAGAAATTTTGTGGCGCAAATATTATACGCGTTCTTCAATATGGACGCGTGTCAAAACACGACGATTGCGCACGTACTTCTCATACTTGACAACGCCGTCTATTTTGGCAAAGAGTGTATAGTCGCGTCCCATGCCCACGTTGTGGCCGGGAAAAATGCGTGTTCCGAGTTGGCGCACTAAGATGCTGCCTGCCAAGACACTTTGTCCGCCAAAGCGCTTTACACCACGTCTTTGTCCATGGCTGTCGCGACCGTTGCGCGATGATCCGCCTGCTTTTTTATGTGCCATATTGTGCTCCTACGCCATAAGTATACTGCGGCATTATGCCGAAATGGCGGTAACTTTAATGGTGGTCAAATCTTGGCGATGTCCGCGCAATTTGCGTGAATCATTACGACGCCAGCGTTTAAATACAAGAACTTTTTCGCCACGTCCGTGAGAAAGCACTTCACACTTTACAGAAGCATTTTCCACATAAGGGGTTCCTGCGCGAAAGTTTTCGCCTCCAAGCAAAAGTACCTTGTCAAAAATAATTTCACTGCCTACATCATCTTTGAGCTTGTCCAGAACAATTTTGCACCCTTCTTCGACACGAAATTGCTTGCCACACGCTTCAATTATTGCATACATATCTTTCTCCTCAAAAGGCTTTCTCCGTAAAAGAGAATAGGGTTTATGCACGACTTATTTGCTTTTGTCAAGCTCATAAAGGCCGTGCTGGCAGAAAATCTTTTGAATTGTCAATTTTATTTTTTAAAGGGGTGAAAAAGGCTTTGCGCTCGTGGGAAAATTTGTTAATACTATGTTGTCAGAAACTTATGAAGAGAGGATTGTGTCATGGTAAATTTTGGCGAAAAGCACGGTAAAAATGCTGCCAATCCTGATGGTCATCTGCCAAAAGAATTGCCCAAACCTTCGTCACGTCGAGGAAGTGCATATAAACTTGGTGCTTTGGCACTTATTGTGGCTGCCGGAACTGCAGGTGTTTTGTTTTGGTTCTCTCAGGATGAGAAGGCACGCGTTGCTCTCTCGCATGATGCGCAAGCGGAAGTTTCAAGCGTCTTACAAGATACTGTTTTTGAGAAGCCTTTTCAGCTCGCCGCAGGTTATTTGCTTCCTCAAACTCCGCTTCCCGCATCTGTCACGCAACCTCACACTACTCCGGGTACCTTGGCCGGACAAGAAATTCGTACGGCAATGGGACCTGTGCCCGAAAACAACGAGGAAAATAATGCTTACAGAGCGCAGGGAACTTCTTCTCGCGACGTGAATACGCAAACCTCTCTGGAGAACGGCGAAAATGGACGAGGGCAAGAACAGGGCCTACCGGCAATGCAAAACGGAGATTCCCCCCATATCATCACGCCCTTAATGCCAAAAGTGCAAGAAGACAATATGGTTCCCCTTCCCTTTGTGGAAGACGTGGCTCAATGGATGGTGGAGCATTATGCGCCTGATAAAGGTGTCTCGTTTAATGTTTCTGCCATAAATTTACGCTACGGTCAGCAAATGTACGCGCTCATGCCTGCTGAAGGGGATGCGAGGGGCGATGTGTACTCGGCACGTACGGCGCTTTTGCGTTATGCCTTTAATCCGTCCATGCTCACAGCTTTGTATGATTTGTATGCCGAACGCTTTGTGCAAAATCTTGGCATGGCGGCTGCGGTACCCGCAAAAGGAAAAGCACTCACACCAGCTCAGGCAAGTGACATGTACGCAACGTATGCACAGGTTATGGCAGCTTTGGGAGGCGTTTTTGATGGTATCGGAAATTTGCCGGATTTTGGCGAAAGAATGACTCATGTAGAAACGCTGTCGCAAGAATCTCTTAATGTGCATAGCCAACTCACCGATGCGGTTTTTGACTTGGATACAGCACGAGAAGAAGGCAATGAAACTGCGCAGCGCGCGGCACAATTACGTATTGACGGACTGAATGCCACATACCAACGTATTCTTGCCGATCGTCAAACGGCACGCGAAGATCTTGTGAATGCCATTTATGGAGCTGATGAACTGGCAAAAACGGTTGATCAAGATACGGTACTCTTTGTGGCGGAATGGCTTGATAGGCGCGAAAGTGCCTCTGGTGAGAGCAGTCTTGCCGTTGCTCGTATTTTGCGCGATATGGCTGGGCGTTTGCAAAAAGCGTCAGAGCACTAGCAGCCCGTTGAAAAACTCAAATTTTCAGGCTGTTCAAAAAGTGTGAGATACA
>CAYJPE010000006.1:0-35639 GCA_964371965.1 uncultured Desulfovibrionaceae bacterium | reverse complement strand
ACACTACACTACACTACACTACACTACACTACACACACGGATAAAACACAACTTTATAGCCTTAACAAGACATTAGCTTTCTTCTGTTGACTCTGTAATTTCTCCACGCCGCACTTGTAACAAAGCATTGCCAAGGGTGGCTTCAGTTTGCGTAAAAATATTAGAAAGAATACTGTTTGACACAAGCATGCCGCTACGGGTGAGCCGTAAGTAGCCATTCCTTATGCGAATGAGACCATTTTCGTGGAGAGCATGAATGAGCTTTTGGTGGTCGGTAAGAAAATTTCTGCCGGTCAATCTTCTGTATGCCTTAAAGCGCAAACCACGAGCCGTGCGAAGACGCAGCATGACAAGTTCCAAAATACGATCCTTCGGCGTCAATATTTCGGCTTTTGCATCCAATGTTTTATTTGCTACGGCATCCGCCCATACTTTTTGACTCAAAGGATTTGTCCAACGCCGTCCGTGAACAGTAGACGTGGCCGATGGACCAATACCAATGTAGTCACTCCCCTCCCAATATCCCAAGTTATGCTTACATTGAAAGCCCATGCGAGCAAAGTTTGATATCTCATAATGAATATAACCCTGCTCTTCCAATATGGCCGCACCTTCCATAAACATGACAGATTGGTCGCGTTCGGTAGGTAATTGAAACTTACCATCAAGATACTCATGCTCCAAATCTGTACCCTGCTCCAATGTCAGCCCATACGTGGAAATATGGTTTGGTTTCATACGTGTCACTTCTCTGAGTGTATTCAACCAATGTCGCACACCTTGGCTGGGCAAACCCCACATAAGATCCACATTGATATTGGCAAAGCCCACCTCGCGTGCCAACATAACGGCGTACAAACTGTCTTTCACCCTATGGCTGCGCCCCAAAAGTCGTAAATATTCATCGTCCAAACTTTGAAGCCCTATGGAAAGACGATTTATGCCCGCCTTCAACAATTCATATGTGTGTACTTTCACACGCAAGGACTCAGGATTGGCTTCAAGACTCACTTCTGTACTCTCATCAACATGGAACATTTTATAAATCCGCTCCATAATAATGTTGACAACACGGGCAGGAAGCAAGCTCGGTGTTCCACCTCCAAAAAAAATAGACTTTATATGCGTTCCTCGATATTTATCACCCCACACAGCGAGTTCCAAAAGGAGCGTGTCGATATAATTCCGAAAAGCCTCAGAATGTAATGGCTTGACACCCTTACCTAAGGCCACGGAATGAAAGGCACAATAAGGGCATTTTTGCCGACAAAAGGGAACATGTATATATAGGAGCATGTTTTTTTCCTAAAAGGAGTAATATGTTTTTTGACACCTTGGTGCAACGTGCACTACACGACCTCACAAGGTTTTCATTAAATTATGCAAAATATATGCCTTTTCGCAATTTTTTTTCACGAACAAAATAAGATATGTATAATATTTTTATATATCCTCTTTTACCTTTGACAAATAGAGGAAGTCCAATTAAAATCGACTTTCTGTGTTTATTTTAGAATATTCCTAGACGCTCGTAAACAAAATATTCTATATACAAAAATACATTTATTTCACGGGAAACATTTAAAAGGAGCCTACCTTGGATATACGTTTTCAAGCCGGCGGCCCTTCATTATGGAAGGGCGCAACACTTTTGACATTTGCCTGCAAAGGTGAAAATCCAGTAGATCTTGCCCTCCAAGGTGAGCAAGACTATTTGACACAATGCGCTTCGTGGTTCACCATAGCCCCCGGCCTTGCGGATTTCAAGGGAAAAAAGAAAGAAATTGCCCTCTTTCATGGACATCCGGAACAGGCGGTACCACGGGTATTATCTGTCGGCATGGGCGAGAGAGAACAGTTTTGCTTAGATACCTTTCGAGAAGGCATCGCTTCTGCTCTTTCGCGTTGCCGTTCGCTCGGTATCCAATCTGTCCTTGTGCCATTGCCGGCTCTTATGGCTTTGCCGGCTGATACGGTACGTCTTGTGGAAGAAACAAGTTTTGCGGCTTTTTTGGGATTATACACATTTACAAAAATCTCTCATAAAGCATCTGCTGAAAAAGAAGAAGTACGTAAAGAAGATGACGATAAAGATCCAGACTGGCTTGCTTTTGCTTTTATGGAAGAATCTGTGCCGGATTCTTTTCATGCGGCAGCGCGGCGCGGTCAATATGGGGCAGAAGGTGTGTGCCTTGCCCGCGATCTTGCCAATGCACCGCCAAATATTATGACGCCAAGGGCACTTTCGGAAAAAGCCCATGAGGTGGCAAAAAAGCACGGTATGGCTTTTTCAGTGCTGGGCGAAGAAGCACTCAAAGAGCTGGGTTGTGGTGCCATGTTGGCGGTAGGTCAAGGTTCTCATCAAGAAACATGCATGGTTATTTTGGAATATGCGCCCAAAGGACATGAAAATGACGACCCTCTCATCTTTGTTGGCAAGGGATTGACATTTGATTCCGGAGGCATAAGCCTTAAACCAAGTTTGAATATGCATATTATGAAAAGTGATATGTCCGGCGCAGCGGCTGTGCTTGGCGCCATTCATTGTGCGGGTCAGTTGCATCTTGAAAGGCGTATCGTTGCCATTATGGCTTGTGCAGAAAATATGCCCGATGGTATGGCCATGCGCCCCGGTGATGTGGTCACGTCCTTCTCCGGAAAAACAGTGGAAATCATAAATACCGATGCAGAAGGGCGTCTTGTATTGTGCGATGCCTTAAGTTATGCACAAAAGCATTGGACACCTGCATACATGGTAGACATTGCCACCTTAACAGGTGCGTGTGCTGTTGCGCTTGGACAGGACATTGCCGGCTTATTTAGTGATGATGTACACTTGGCTGCTGAAATTGAAAGCATAGGCGCTGTTGTGGGCGAACCATTTTGGCGTTTGCCACTATGGAAACCGTACAAGGAACATTTAAAAAGTACGGTGGCAGACATATCTCACATGGGGCCGCGCGAAGGTGGTGCCATTAACGCTGCCATGTTTTTAAAAGATTTTGTTGACGAAAAAACGCCTTGGGCACATCTTGATATTGCGGGAACAGATTGGGCATTTAAGAGCACGTCTTTAAGCCCTGTGGGAGCTTTGGGCTTTGGTGTCCGTACCCTCGTTGAACTTATGCGAGGAGCCAAGCTATGATGGTATACCTCATTGGTGCCGGCCCGGGAGATGCAGGTTTATTGACCATCAAGGGCAAGGATATTTTAGAAAAAGCAGATGTTATTATATACGATGCCCTTGCCAATACGACCTTGCTTGACTATGGGCGAAAAGATGCAGAATATATATATGTTGGCAAAAGAGCCAATGACCATGCTTTGCCACAAAAAGACATCAATACCTTACTTGTCACAAAGGCCAAGGAAGGCAAGGTGGTGGCGCGTCTTAAAGGAGGCGATCCTTATATATTCGGGCGCGGCGGCGAAGAGGCCGAAGAATTATTGAAAGCCGGTGTGCCTTTTGAGGAAGTTCCGGGCATTTCCAGCACCATTGCCGGCCCTGCCTATGCGGGCATTCCTTTGACGCACCGTTCTTTTGCTTCTTCCGTCACACTCATTACAGGACATGAAGATCCCACAAAGCCAGACTCTGTGCATAATTGGGATGCATTGGCTGCATCGGCATCGACACTTGTTTTTGTCATGGGCATGAAGAACTTGGCTCATATTTCACAAAATCTCATAAAAGCGGGACTTGCTCCTGACACTCCGGCTGCCTTGGTCCACTGGGGCACAACAGCCCATCACCGCTCACTGGTGGGGAGCATTAAAAGCTTGCCACATGATGCGAAAGAGCATGGATTTACGAATCCGTCAGTTATTGTTGTGGGACATGTGGTTTCTTTGCGCGACAAACTCAACTGGTTTGAGCAAAAACCTTTGCTCGGCAAGGGCATTGTGGTGACCCGTGCCCGCGAACAAGCCAGTGGTCTTGCTGCAAGCCTTGCAGAATTGGGTGCGCATGTTATTCAATTTCCTACCATTGAAATTCATCCTCTCGATAATTATGATACTGTTGATGAAGAAATACATAGTCTTGATAAATATCAATGGCTTATATTTACTTCTGTCAATGGTGTTAAGCATTTTTGGCGGCGATTGCACGTGCATTGTCTTGACAGTCGTTGCCTTCATGGCAAAAAAATTGCGTCCATTGGCCCTGCCACGGGTGATGCTTTGCGTGAAAGGGGTATTGTACCGGATTTTATTCCCGAGCGCTATGTGGCTGAGGGTATTGTTGAAGGTATGTTGGCCTTAGGTATGAAGGGACAAAATATTCTCATCCCGCGTGCCAAGGAGGCAAGAGAAGTGTTGCCGGAAGCACTTGCCAAGGCCGGTGCTCACGTCACTTTATTGCCCGTATACGAAACAAAGCCGGCGGATTCCAGAAGAGAAGAAGTTTTACACGAGTTGGAAAAAGGACGCATTCACTGCATTACTTTTGGTTCTTCATCGACTGTGGACAATTTTCTCTCTCTTGTTCCGGGAGAAGTTTTAAAAGCGCACCCACATGTGAAACTTGCAGCCATTGGCCCTGTGACAGCGCAAACTTTATATGAGAGAGGTTTGCCTTGTCATATTCAGCCAGCAACTTATACCATACCTTCCTTAGTACATACCTTAAAAGAATTATTATAGAAAAGAGTCATTATGCTTGAAAATCCCCTTTTTCATTATTTCACCAAGGAGCAGACTGAAAAAATACAAGGAGCTCGGGTGGGAATTGCCGGTGTGGGTGGTCTTGGTTCCAATGCGGCCATGTTCTTGGCTCGTTGTGGCGTAAGTCATTTCATTTTTATTGATTATGATACGGTGGAACCGTCAAACCTTAACAGACAGCAATATTTTTCACGTCATGTTGGTATGCGTAAGATTTCAGCTTTGGAGCGTTTACTTTTGGAACTCCATAATAACATTGTGGTTGAACCCTATGCTTTAACGCTTTCTGAGGACAGCATGCATTTTATGTTACCACCTTTATTACATAAAGCTCCTTTTTGGGTGGAAGGTTTTGATATTGCTCATGTGAAACGCCTTTTTGTGGAATGCGCTTTGAGCGAAGAGCGATTTGTGGTCAGTGCTTCTGGTTTTGGAGGTTTTGGTGGTGTACCCTTACAAAAAAAATGCATGGGTAACAATCTTGTTGTTGTGGGAGATTTTTTGACAGATGTGAAAGATATGCCGCCATTGGCTCCGCGAACGGCACAAGCGGCAGCCATGCAAGCTGATGTTATTTTAGAAAAAATTCTTTCCTCATAAGTATTTCATATGTCACTTTTCACACGCACCTCCAATATGGGCTTGGCCGCGCTTATCATGTCCTTGAGCATTTTTGCGTCGCGCTTTATGGGTCTTGCGCGTGATAAGGTCATTTCTTGGCAATTTGGTACTTCTTCTGAAGCAGACGTATACTTTGTTGCTTTTGTTATTCCTGATTTCATAAATTATCTGTTGGCAGGCGGATATGTTTCTATCACACTTATGCCTTTGCTCGCCAAATATTTTTCGCCCAATAAGACACCAGCAGAGGGCAGTACAGGGCATATGACACAGAATATGGCAGAAGGTTGGCGATTTTTTTCTGCCATATTTTGGTGGGCATTATTCGCCATAAGCTTCCTTACCCTGCTTGCATGGATTTTTACGGATTCTCTTGTTCCCATTATTGCACCTGGCTTTGATTCCCTGCAGCAAGAGCGTTTAGCCTTGTTTCTGCGTATTATTTTGCCGGCGCAAATTTTTTTTGTGAGTGGCGCTTGCTTTTCTGCCATTCTTTTTTTACGACGCCAATTTTATGTACCGGCGCTCACGCCTCTCATTTATAATGGGAGTATCATCTTGTGTGGTTTGGCGCTTCCATTTTTTGGATTTGCCACGGGTATGGAAGGTTTTTGTGTGGGTGTCACACTGGGGGCGGCTCTAGGGGCATGGATATTGCCCGCGTGGGCTGTGGCACACCATGGATTGACTTTGCATTGGTGTTTATCACATCCAAAAATCAAATTATTTTTGTTTATAGCATTGCCACTCATGTTGGGACAGTCTGTTGTCATGCTCAACGAGCAATTTTTACGTATTTTTGGTTCCATGGCCGGGGAGGGTGTTGTGAGCATTTTAAGCTATGCGCGCAGGCTTTCTCAAGTGCCGGTGGGTATGATTGGTCAAGCATTGGCTGTGGCATCCTATCCTTTTTTAGCAACGATGGCGGCAGAAAAGCGCATGGACGTTTTTTATGACACATTGGGTTCTGCCATGCGTACAAGCGTCGCTCTTTTGTTGCCCATGAGTGCTTTCCTTGTGGCTGCGGCTCTTCCGGTTACGGGTATTATCTTTGAAGGTGGCGATTTTACAGGAAAACACAGTCATATTACATCATATTTTTTACAGCTCATGCTTTTAGCAGTACCATTTTGGGGCATACAAATGGTTTTAGGTCGTGCCTTTTATGCACTTGGAGATACGTTAACACCGGCTCTTTGCGGCACGGCTGTCACACTTATCAGTGTCCCGCTTTTTTATGCCGGCGTTTCCTCAACTTTTATTTCGGGAGCTGAGGGCATTACGCTTGTGAGTTTATTTGGTGTTTTGCTGTATATCTATATTATTATGTATGTGTGGCATAAAAAACATGGACATCAGTCGTTTTTGAGATTGGGCAATATGCTTTGCTGCGGGATTTTTTCAAGCGCATTGGCGGGCTGTCTCTCCTATATCATGTCTCAAAAAATGCTTTTTTATACACAAACATGGCATTACTTTTTTTCTTACTTTGCAGCCCTTGCGGGAAGTTTTTGCGTCTTCGCCATTGTTTACACTACAATAAATGCTTTCTTTTTTCCACAACTCTTAAAGCCTTTGAAAGAAATTTTTCTCAATAAATGACATTCATGCACCCATCATCACATCGTACATCCACTCCCCTACGCTCTCCTTTTTCATACTTAGAACAGCATGATCCGTGGCTGTTTTTCTTCAAGCCTTCGGGCGTACATACTGCTCGTGCCGGCAAAAAAGGCGGCGGATACAGTCTTGAGGATGCACTTGCCCATATAGTGCCTGCGCATATGCAGCAACATAACATTACTTTATGCACCAGACTGGACGCAGCCACATCCGGCATTGTGGTGGGCACATATAAACAAGAAGGCCATGACATATGGCGGCATATGGAACAAAATATGCGAACTGAAAAAAGGTATATTGCGCTTGTCAAAAGCCATAGAGACAAGAGCATGCCTCCTGTGCGCTGGACGGTGCCTTTTGCCATTGATATGCATAAGCGCAAAATCAGTAAGGTATTGCCCGTAGAAGCGCAAGCACAACGCCATACACATTTTCAATACTTGCACACATTGACACATGATGATTGTGAAAATATGTTGACGTATGCACACAGCCGCAGTCGGTCTCTGCTTCAAGAACACATGGATCATATACATCTTGTGGGTTGTACGCTTTTTCAGGGCGCACGACATCAGATACGTGCTCATGCGGCTTATTCGTCGTATTCTTTATGGAATGATGTGCGTTATGGAGAGCGTCGCATACCAGTATCAGAGGATTTTTTTTTCTTGCACCATGGAGGACTTTTTTTGCCGCATTCTCATATCACCTTGCTTCCGGATTGGATTTTTGCGTTAAACACAGACATACAAAAAGGTGCTCTTCAATTTCTCCAAAAAAAGAAGATTTTTTTTTAGGGCAAAGGATATGCTTGTAAAAAGAAGTTTTTTTCGTTATAAAATCGTCTTTGGAGTTGTCCAGCTTCTTTCAAATCATCCTTTTTAAATGAGTATATTTTGAAAAATCTCCTTCATAAAGAATTGCAAAAAACTGTGCCCTTGCCTCAACTCGACACATGGTTTACGCCACTTTGCATGGATTTTGACGAAAAAACACATACTCTTTCGGTCACCTTTCCGCACGCCTTTTTTCAAACATGGTTCATGGGAGTTGGAAAGCAACTTTTTGAAAAAGCAGCATGCAAAGTTTCAGAAAACATATACGGTTCACAAGCCCACATAACATATATTTCTCCCCAAAGTAATGTTAAAACTCCGTCATTTCGTTTGAAAAAAAAAACCTCCTCATTCAATGAAAAAGCTCAAGTCCCCTGTATTTCTGAAGGTTTTTATTACAATACGAAAAACACTTTTCTTATACAAGCTGCCAATAAAGTGACACTTTTGGAAAAACCGCTTATCTATAATCCCTTTATAATGTATGGAAAAAGTGGTACAGGCAAGACACATCTCTTAAAAAACATGTATACTATACTGCTGACACAGGTAAAAACAGGTTTGCAAAAGGATTTCCACGTTTTTTTTGGAAGCGCTGAGAGCTTGTGGGAATGTTTGCGTGATAATGCCATGCATGCTTTTTTTCATAAATACACGGCTTTTGTCATAGATGATATCCACCGTATACCTGCAGAAGAAAAAGTACACGAAAATTTTGCTACTTTCATAGATATGTGTTTTGAAAATAACAAGCAACTTATATTTACAAGTCTTTATAGTCCAAAAAATAAAAGAACATTCCATGAAACCGTCTGCTCTCGATTCCACAAAGGTCTCATTACCGAAATCAAATCATCTGACATTGATGTTCGGATGCGCTATGCCCTTGCCCATTCTCGCGACCTTGGCTTAAAGCTCTCAAGAGATCACTTGCTTCTTTTGGCACAACGTTGTGAGTATATTCCCTTTTTATCGGGTATTATTCTTAAGATTCATGCTTTTGCTTCTTTTTCTCACATTGATGTGACAACAACCGATTTGGAAAATATTATTGCTTCTTCCGGTGGTGAAAAAAAACAACTGCAAGCACAGGATATTATCCTTTTTACAGCCGCACATTTTTCCTTGCAAAAAGAAGATCTCTTGGGCAACAAAAGGCTTCAAAACGTGGTAAAAGCGCGCCAGATTGCCTTATATTTGTGTAAGGAGCTTATGGGACTCTCATCGCCTGCTTTGGGAAAAATATTTGGCGGCAGAGATCACAGCACGGTTATTCATTCCATAAAGAAAATAAAGCAACTCCTTGAAACTGATAAAGAAACGTATTTGAATATCACGCAAATTAAGAAAAAAATATTTACATAACACCACTTTAAAATTCCTTTGCACAAAATTTTGCACAAAGGAGGAAACATCACATGCAAAGAAGTAACAAAAGGAACATATGTAAAAAACTTCTTGGCAAAAAGCTCGGCCATTGTCCCCTTTGAGCAAGCTTTGTCGATATTTATAGCTACATAAAAATTTGTTATTTCAAAATGTTATCATAGAAAGAAACAATGTGCAAAGAGTAAATACTATTTCTTATATCTTTTAAATTCATTTAAAGTTATATATGAAATGGCACATAGCCTGCAAATTTGGATTTCATAAACACATCGAGCATAAGAATGCAATCGTATTGAGCTGATACATTTTTTTAATACGGACTTTTTCAACAGACTGTTAAGGAGTAGGCATGAAAATAAAATTTGATAGAAAAGACCTCAGTAATTATTTTATTAATGCGTCAAATATTATTCCTCAAAAAAGTTCCACATTTTACCTTCGGTGCCTTTGGCTTAAGGCACAAAACGGTAAACTTTCTATCATGTCAACAGATGGAGACCTACAATACTGCGCCATAGCAAATGTCCATATCGACGAAGAAGGCGCTGTGGGTGTTCATGGTCGTTATTTTGTGGATCTTTTAAAAAAGCTTCCTGACGGTGAGATAATTTTAACTTTACAAACACTTGAAAACAATATACAAATCCTCCTGCTGGAGCATGAACGCAGGCAATATAAACTTCCCATCAGTGAGAGCTTATGGTATAAGGAAATGTCTCTTTTTCCAGAAGAACAAGGGGTTATCTGGTCAAGCGATGTATTGTCGGAACTTATTGAAAAAGTTATTTTTTGCATTGCTGACTCTGACACCGAAGCCAGTGGTTGCCTGTATATGAAACCCGTATATTTGCCGGAATCTCTGCCTAATACTCCTGAAACTTCTTTTGCCTCTGTATCGCGCATTGAAGTGTGTGGATTGAATGGTCATCAATTTGCACTCAAAAACTTTACATATGATGAATTGCATGAAATGTTGCCGGAATCTGGGATTTTAATAAAAAAGAAATATTTGGAAGAACTGAAAAAATGGATATCCGGTTTTGACTATGAAACGGTAAAAATTGCACTGACGGACAAACATTTTTTTATCGAAAGAGAAATGGCAAATTATGAAATGTTGAGTATACCCCTTTCAACATTCACCTATCATAATTATGAATTTTTCTTGCAAAGACTACAAGATACAAAGCACAATTTGATTGTTGATAGAGTTGAATGTATTCAGGCTCTTACTCGCATATCCATTTTTCATGTGAATGAAGATAAGTGCACCTTCTTTGAATTGTCGCAAGATGAAGCTGTCCTTTCTGCACAGGGGCAGACCATTGGCTCCGCAAAAGAAGAAATTGTCATACAGTATGATGGAGATATTCAACGTATAGCGTTTCCTACAAAGGAACTTATAGAAATTATGAACAATTTTCGCTCCGAAAAACTCCAACTCACATTGACAGAAGCCGATGGCCCTTGCGGTATCCAAGGAAAGGACGATCCGGATTATATAGTCGTCATTATGCCCATGAAATTTGCCGAAGCGAACTACTACAGTAAGGATGATGTGTAAAAATTATGTCCATTGAAAATACCTCTAAAAATACAAACCAGCTACACCCCTCCGATGATTACAGTGGGTCGTCCATTGTTGTCATGAAGGGGCTTTCTGCCGTGCGCGCTCGACCTGCCATGTATATTGGATCAAGTGACGCTCGTGGACTCCATCACCTCGTGTATGAAGTTGTGGACAATTCCATAGACGAGGCCATGGCTGGCTTTTGCACGCGTATCCAAATTATATTGCACGCAGACAATAGCGTGAGTGTGCGCGACAATGGACGTGGCATTCCTGTGGATATTCACCCGGAAGAAGGTATCCCTGCTGTGCAAGTGGTTATGACTGTGCTGCATGCGGGAGGAAAGTTTGACAAATCCAGCTATGCCATGTCGGGCGGACTTCATGGAGTGGGTGTTTCTTGCGTTAATGCCCTCTCTGAATGGCTTGTTGTCTCCGTACGGCGCGACGGCTTTCGCTATAAACAACACTATGCAGAAGGCGAACCTCAAAGTGAGGTGCTTAAAGAGGGCGAAACAAAAGAAACAGGCACAACCATTCATTTTAAGCCGGATGAAAAAATTTTTAGCACTACAGAATATTCGTACGAAACACTCAAGAAACGCTTTGAAGAATTGGCCTACCTTAACAAAGGCCTTGAAATTGAATGTATTGATGAACGAACTTCTGAAAAACAAATATTTTGTGCAGATGGCGGCATACGTCAATTTGTTCAAGACTTAAATTCCGGCGAAAGCGGCTTGCACTCCGTTATTGTAGGGGAAGGAACAGCCGATGGTGAAGGAAAAAATAAACTCATTTTTATAGATTTTGCACTTCAATATACTGCAGGCTATAGGGAAAATATTCAAACTTTTGCCAACAATATACGTACAACTGAAGGCGGAACGCACCTTATGGGCTTTCGTACAGCCCTTACACGCGCCATCAACGGATACATAAAAGGACAAGCAGATATAAGCAAAAAGCTGAAAGGCGCTACCCTCTCCGGTGATGATGTGCGCGAAGGGCTGACGGCCATCATCAGTGTTAAATTGCCGGAGCCGCAATTTGAAGGCCAAACAAAAACAAAGCTTGGCAATGGGGAAATTGCCGGCATGGTGGCTACCTTTGTCTATGATAATTTGACAAAATATTTTGAAGAAAATCCCAAAGAAATCCGTCTTATAGTTGATAAGGCTATTGATGCTGCCCGAGCGCGCGATGCTGCAAGGCGCGCAAAAGACCTTGTACGACGCAAGGGCGCCCTCTCCGATAATTCCTTGCCAGGAAAACTCGCTGATTGTCAAAGCAAAGACCCTGCAGAATCCGAACTTTTTATTGTGGAAGGTGACTCCGCAGGTGGCTCCGCCAAGCAAGGAAGAAATCCTAAAAATCAAGCAATTTTACCTTTGAGAGGAAAAATTCTTAACACAGAACGCACACGCTTTGATAAAATATTGGCCAATAAAGAAGTCAAAGCACTTATTACAGCCATGGGTGCCGGTATCGGGAAAAATGATACGGATTTATCTCGCTTGCGTTATCATAAAATTGTTATTATGACAGATGCAGACGTGGACGGTGCACACATAAGAACATTGCTTTTAACTTTCTTTTTTCGCCAATATCAAGAAATGGTGGAGCAAGGATATGTGTATATTGCACAACCACCGCTTTATCGCGCCCACAATTCGCGCATGGAAAAATTTATCAAAGATGATGAAGAACTCAATAATTTTTTACTCCAAAGAATAAGTCAAGACGTCCTTGTTCACACACAGCAAGAAAAAGTGATTCAGGGTAAAGATGTCATAGAACTGGTGAAGCAGATTGAATGGGTTCAAAAAAGAGTGCAGGATGCAGAAAAAAGTAGTATTCCACGTAATCTTTTTTTGGCTCTTTTGTCATACAATGAATGCATAAGCGCAAAACTTTTGAAGCAAATATATGAAGAAAATCAGCAAAATCTTTATGATTGGCTCAAAGAGCATGCGTATAGCATGATTTTTGAAAAAGAAAAAGACAGCAGCTTTTTGTCAGACGATGAGGAAAGGCTTACGCTTATTTTTGAAGATACAAATAGTCATCGAATTCGACGTCCCATAGAATTTTTTGATTCGCGTTTGTATAAACAAACGTGGAAAATTTTGGATGAAATGCGCCAAAACTTAGGAGAACTGAGCTTTATCCTTGAAAACAAAGGTGAAAAAATCCCTTGTGACAATATATTTAACCTCATGAATGTCATTTTAGATGAAGCAAGAAAAGGTATTAATATTCAAAGATACAAGGGGCTTGGAGAGATGAATCCTGAGCAACTCTGGGTAACAACCATGAATCCCGAGAATCGCGTTTTGCTTCAAGTGTCCATTGACGATGCAGAAGATGCCAACGATACTTTTGAAAAACTTATGGGCGATCGTGTTGAACCACGTAGAGAATTTATTGAACGAAACGCCTTAAGCGTCCAAGATTTAGATATATAATTTTTTTGTAAACAGAAAAGAGGCTCACATGTCAGAACAATCAAAAATAAGTATAGAACAGGAGATGCGTAAATCGTATCTTGAATACTCTCTTTCTGTTATTATTGGACGTGCCATTCCCGATGCGCGTGATGGTCTTAAACCGGTGCATCGACGCATCCTGTTTGCTCAATCAGAATTAAGCAATTCTTATAACAGACCACACAAAAAATGTGCTCGCATAGTGGGTGACGTTATTGGTAAGTATCATCCACATGGAGACTCTGCCGTCTACGATGCCCTCGTACGTATGGCACAAGATTTTTCCATGCGTGATCCCTTGATTGATGGTCAAGGAAACTTTGGCTCCATAGATGGCGACGCCGCTGCGGCAATGCGTTATACAGAAGCCAGAATGTCGCGTCTTGCAGGGGAATTTTTAGGGGACATAGACAAAGAAACGGTGAATTTTCGCCCAAACTACGATAATACTCTCAGTGAACCCTCGGTACTTCCCACAAAGGTACCAAACCTTCTTTTAAATGGTTCCTCGGGCATTGCTGTAGGCATGGCCACAAACATTCCCCCACATAACTTGGAGGAACTGAGTAATGCTCTCTTACATCTTTTGCATAATCCTGAATGCTCCATCAGAAATTTGATGGAATTTGTTAAAGGGCCCGATTTCCCCACATATGGTTTTGTGTATGCCGGACAAGGACTTTCTGATGCCTATCATACAGGACGTGGTACGGTAAAAATACGTGGTCGCATGGAAATTGAAGAAAGAAAAAAAGGCTTTCAATCCATTGTTGTCAAAGAAATTCCTTATGGACTGAATAAATCAAACCTTGTGGAAAAAATTGCTGCTCTTATCAATGAACGAAAAATAGATGGCATTGCGGACTTGCGAGATGAATCTGATCGCAAGGGTATTCGTATTGTTATGGATTTGAAAAGAGGAACTATACCTGATATTGTCATCAATTCTTTACATAAATTTACCCCACTTGAAACAAGTTTTGGTATAAACTTACTTGCGGTAGTTGACAATAAACCGCAACTCCTCAATCTTAAATCTGCTTTGCGATGCTTTATTGATCATCGCCGTGAAGTTGTGACGCGGCGCACGCGATATGATTTGCAAAAGGCTGAAGCACGTGCGCACATTTTAGAAGGCTTACGTATTGCCCTTGATAATATTGATGCCATTGTGGCGCTGATTCGCAGTTCCGCAACGCCTGATGAAGCGCGTCAAAGACTCATGCAAACATTTAACCTTACTGAATTACAAGCAAAAGCAATTCTTGAAATGCGCTTGCAAAGATTGACAGGTTTGCAAAGAGACGAACTCATTGCGGAATATGAAGAAATTTTGAAAAAAATTCAGTATTTTAAGTCTATTCTTGATGATGTCCTCGTATTGCGGTCTGTTTTGGAAGAAGAAATAACACACATAAGAGATACATTTTCCACAAAAAGACGTACCGAAATTCTTACCGATGAATTGATGGGTATAGACATTGAAGATCTTATTCCTGATGAGGAAGTTGTCATAACACTTTCTCGCCGCGGATATATGAAGCGCACTACACTTGACAATTATCAACAGCAAAAGCGCGGTGGTAAAGGCATAGCCGCCTTGCATACATCCGATGATGACTATGTTCAAGAATTTTTGACTACAACAAACCATCAATATCTTTTGCTTTTTACAAATAAAGGAAAGATGCATCAACTAAAGGTGCATCAAGTTCCTGAAGGCAGTCGTACAGCAAAGGGCATGCATATTGCAAATTTATTACCTTTGGAAGAAAATGAATGGGTAACGACTGTCTTGACAGTACGTGAATTTGCAGAAGATAAATATTTTCTTTTTGTGACAAAGCGAGGAATGGTCAAGCGATCCTCGGCCTCACTGTATGCAAGGTTTCGTAAATCAGGCCTTATGGCTGTCGGTTTGCGCGAAAATGACGAACTTGTTGTTGTGCGCCCCATCCGTGAAAATGCACACATTGTTTTGGCAACATCAGATGGTTTTTCCATCCGTTTTTCATGTGATGATATTCGGCCTATGGGGCGTTCTGCCGCAGGTGTGAAGGGCGTTGCCTTGCGCAACAATGACATTGTTGTTGCATGTGTTATTTTGAAAGATGATGATCAAACAACTGAAATTATGTCTATTTCATCCAATGGTTTTGGCAAAAGAACAAGAGTTGATTTGTATAGAGCGCAATCACGCGGCGGTAAAGGTATCATCAACTTTAAGGTAACATCGAAAACAGGGAGCGTTGTGGGTGCCATGCCTGTGCGCGATGAAGATGGTCTTGTGCTTTTGACCTCTACCAATAAGATTGTGCGAATAGGTGTTGAAGATGTGCGAAGTAAAGGACGCGCTACCATGGGGGTTCGTCTTGTACGTCTTGATGAAGGGGCAACTGTTGTTGGATTCGACCGTGTAGATGAGGGTGGTGTTAAAGAAAATATGGATGATGAAGAAAATTCTGACGAATAATACTTGAATAATGCGGTTAAACTATGCTGAGACTCATGTATAAATGCTTTATGGCGCTGTTCTTTTCGATAGTCATTTTTTTTGTTATTTCTTATGGAAATGAGTATTTTAAGCCTAAGGATGACTTGTATAGAGCGCAGCAATATATATTAGAAAAGGAATGGTTTCTAGCTGAAAGTTTGTTGCAAAAATTTTTGAGAATAGAAAATAATGCAGATAAGCGATGGACGGCATGGATGCATCTTTTGAGTGTAAGCAATTATTTGGATGTACATCCGGCTACAGTGCATATTTATTTGTCTGATATGTTACAAGAATTTTTTGATGATCCCATAAGAAAAAAATTTGTCGTTTTTTCCTATGCAAAAATTCTTCAAGAATATGGAGATTATGCAGTTGCCAGTGATATGTGGAATATGTATTTGGAACTTCATAGTTTGACGCCTATCGAGACATTTGATGCATACAGAAATCTTGCTGCAATTTACTTCCGAACACGTCAATACATTCTTCTTGAGGATGTTTTGTACAGTTGTTTGGCATTAGAATTGCCATCTTATGAAAGTGCTCAATGTATGTATGATTTGGCTTATATGAAGAGTTCTCGTGAAGAATGGAGTGATACCAGTGATTTATTGGAGCAAATACTTGCGATGGAAATTGATGATTACACACGGGCGCTTTCGACTTTTTTAATGGCAGATATTTTAGAGCAACAAAAAAAGTATGAAGAATCGTTGAGTTTTTTTCAACAAACGCGACTCTTTCATCCTAATATTCAAGCGGTCGATAAGCGAATTGAGTTTTTACAAAAAAAATTGAAATAAAACTCGAACTGAACTTTGAGGATTTTTATGATTACTCATGAATGTGGACTTTTAGGTATTTCTGATCATGAAGAAGCTGCGCGTTTGACATATTTTGGACTTTATGCACAACAACATAGAGGTCAAGAAAGTGCCGGAATTGTCACGTACGATGGGGTTCATTTATACGATTACAAAGGAATGGGTCTTGTTCCTGATGTGTTTAAAGAAGAACACTTTTCCGATCTTAAAGGAAATATAGCCATTGGGCATGTGAGATATTCTACCACAGGTGAATCTTTTTTGCGCAATGCGCAGCCTTTTGTTGCACGTTTTCAAGGTTTGGATATAGCCTTGGCACATAATGGTAATTTAATAAATACGAAGCAATTGCGCAATTCCTTAGAAGAAGAAGGCGTCATCTTTCATACAACGAATGATTCTGAAATTATCATGCACCTTCTTGTACGAGCCATGCGTACTCGCACACTTGAAGATGCCTTAAAAGAAGCCTGTTCGCATCTTCGCGGTGCATACTGTTTGCTCTTGCTTGTGGGAGATAAAATAATTGCTGCGCGCGATCCCCACGGTTATCATCCCCTGTGCATGGGAAAATTGGGTAAAACCATTGTTTTTGCATCAGAAACGTGTGCATTGGATCTTTTAGAAGCCCAATACATACGCTCTGTACATCCAGGGGAAATGATTGTTGTCCATAAGGGCGAAATTCAAAGTCATGACCTTTTGCTGCACACACATCAAAGGCCAAAAAAATATAGCCAATGTATCTTTGAATTGGTATATTTTGCGCGCCCTGACTCTGTCATTTTTGATGAACAAGTGTATTTATGTCGTAAACGAATGGGCTGGCTCTTGGCGCATGAATCCCCTGCACCCGTTGATTTTGTGATGCCTTTTCCAGATTCCGGAGTCTACCCGGCTGTGGGCTTTGCTCAATGCGCAGAGCTGCCCTACGAACATGCCATGATTCGCAATCACTATGTGGGACGCACATTTATTCAACCGACACAAAGTATGCGTAATTTTGGTGTGCGCATGAAAATTAATCCGGTCTTACCCATGATTGATGGCAAACGCATCTGTATAGTTGATGATTCCATTGTGCGTGGTACCACCATGATAACGCGCGTTAAGAAGCTGCGCGAACTTGGAGCAAAAGAAATACATATTCGTATTTCATCACCGCCTGTGCGGTATCCTTGTTTTTATGGGGTAAACTTTCCATCTTCCGAAGAATTAATAGCGTCGCGCCATTCTCTTGAGGAAATCATTCACATATTAGATGTGGATTCTTTGCACTATTTGTCCATAGAGGGTTTGTTGCGTTCAGTCAATAAAGAAAATGATTACTGTACGGCCTGTTTTACCGGCGAATATCCTGAACCGTGTTCTTATTGATTTTCCCCAACAATGTACGGAGATAATTCAAAATGAGTGCTCATTTTACAAAAAGTATTAAAGGTTTTGCCGATCTTTTTCCTCCTGCCAGTACCATGTACACTCTCATGGAAAGTACGGCCAGATCGCTTTTTTCGCGTTATGGATATGCGGAATTGCGAACCCCTCTCATGGAACATACAGAACTTTTTTGTCGCGGTATTGGCACAGAAACTGATGTTGTCCAAAAAGAAATGTATACTTTGCTTGACAGAAAAGATCGTTCTTTAACATTGCGTCCAGAAGCCACAGCTGGCGTTATGCGAGCTTATATCCAAAATAGTGTTCATGCTAAGGAACAAATAAGCAAATATTTTAGTTATGGCCCTATGTTTCGCTATGAAAGACCGCAAAAAGGGCGGATGCGCCAATTTCATCAGTTAAATTGTGAATGTATCGGTGCCAAAGGGCCTTATGTAGATGCCGAGATTATTCTTATGTTGCAGGAATTTTTACGTTCCATTGGTATAACCGATACTGTTTTACAGGTGAATACACTTGGATGTCAGCAATGTAGACCGCAATATCGCAATTTGCTTTTTACTTTTTTAAACCAGTTAGATCCGCAAGCCTTGTGCGAAGATTGCCGCAGACGTAAAGAGACAAATCCCATGCGTGTTTTAGATTGCAAAGTTCCTACATGTAAGGAACATACTGAAAAGGCACCAAATATAAGTGAAAACGTTTGTGACGAATGTAAGGAACATTTTACCCTTGTTTTGGCATTACTTGATGATGTAGAAATGCCATATGAGCATAATCATCGTCTTGTACGAGGTTTAGATTACTATTGCCGTACTACTTTTGAAGTGATTTCAAATAAAGTTGGTGCTCAATCATCCATTGCCGGTGGCGGCCGTTATGATGGTTTATTAGAACAATTGGGGGGTCCTCCCCTGCCTGGTATTGGTTTTGCGTGTGGTATGGAACGTTTGATCATGCTTATGCCAGATGTGACCACACAAAGACCAGATTTTTTCTTTGTAAGTATGGGTGAAGAAGCACAAAAAAGTGCTTTCGCAATAACCATTAAATTGCGTAAAGTCGGTTTTACCGGTGAAATGAATCACACAGGGGCAGCTTTTAAAAGTCAAATGCGCTCTGCAGGAAAAAGTGAAGCACGTTTAGCACTGATTATGGGTGATGATGAATGTGCCACAAACAGCATTACGGTAAAAAATATGGATTCAGGTCAGCAAGAGAATATTGAAATTGTGAATCTCATTGAGCATATACAAAAAATACTCTCTAAAAATAGCATTATATTACAATAAGCAGGAAGGGTCATGAGCCAACACATGGATAGTGTCAATAAAGATTCACAAGTACTTGATATTCAAGCTGAACATCAACAATTTATTACATCGCTGGACGATTGGGAACGCACGCATCATTGTGCAGATTTATCCATACAGCATGATGGTCAATATGTTTGTCTCATGGGTTGGGCACAATATAGGCGTGATCACGGCGGTCTCATTTTTGTGGATATGAGGGACAGATTTGGATTGACACAAGTGGTTTTTAGCCCTGAAGTTGCGCCGCAAGCACATGAAACAGCCTATATCTTGCGTGCAGAATATGTTTTTGCCATAAAGGGCACAGTGCGACCACGCCCTGAGGGAATGACAAATAGTAATATGCCTACAGGTGAAATTGAAGTTGTTGTTCATGAATGGAAGCTTTTAAATACATCAAAAACACCGGCATTTCCCATAGAAGATCGTTGCGAAGCAGGCGAAAACCTTCGTTTGCAGTGGCGTTATCTTGATTTACGACGTCCACGTATGGTGCAAAACTTTGTGTTGAGGCACAAAGTTTCTCAGGCAGTGCGTCACTATTTGGATAATTTGGGTTTTTTAGAAATTGAAACGCCGATTTTGACACGTTCTACACCGGAAGGAGCTCGGGATTTTTTGGTGCCGAGTCGTGTGCATCAAGGAGAGTTTTTTGCTTTGCCGCAATCGCCGCAATTATTTAAGCAATTACTCATGGTGTCTGGTATGGATCGATATTTTCAAATTGTCCGTTGCTTTCGTGATGAAGATTTGCGTGCCGATCGTCAACCTGAATTTACTCAAATTGATATTGAAATGAGTTTTGTCAATGAAAATCAGGTGATGACCATGGCGGAAGGACTCATGGCACATGTTTTTAAAGAAATCAAAAATATTGACATTCCACTCCCCTTCCCTCGTATGAGCTATGATACGGCCATGGCAAAGTACGGTGTTGACAAACCGGATACGCGCTTTGGAATGGAGCTTGTTGACATTACGTCCATCGTGCATGGTTCTGGTTTCAAACTGTTTGCTACGACGGAACTTGTCAAAGCCATGAAAATTCCCGGTGGTGAAAGCATGACGCGAAAGGAAATAGATGCTTTCACGGAATTTGTCAAAATTTATGGCGCACAAGGTCTTGCGTGGATTAAAATCCGAGAGAATGAATGGCAATCACCCATTGCAAAGTTTTTGTCAGAAGAAGAAAGAAAGGGTATTCAGCAGTCTTTGGATTTACAAGTTGGTGATATGGTCTTTTTCCAAGCCGGAGATAGCGATATTGTCAATGCAGCCCTTGGGAATTTGCGCGTTCATTTGGGTGAATATTTCAAACTTATACCTGAAAATTCATATAATTTTCTTTGGGTGACCGATTTTCCTTTGTATGAATATGATCCAGAAGAAAAGCGCTATGCAGCCTGTCATCATCCATTCACAGCGCCGGCAGAGGGTCATATGCAGTATATGCGCAATGAACCTTCAAAAGCACAAGCACGTGCTTACGATATGGTTCTTAATGGCAGTGAAGTTGGTGGTGGATCCATTCGTATTCACGCATCTGAAGTGCAAAAATTTATGTTCGAGGCTCTAGGATTTAGTGCTGAAGAAGCAGAACAACAATTTGGATTTTTAACGACTGCCTTAGAGCATGGTGCGCCACCTCATGGTGGTATCGCTTTTGGCCTTGACAGACTTGTGATGATTTTATGCCAAGTGTCAAGCATTCGCGATGTTATTGCCTTTCCAAAAACCCAAAAAGCTACGTGTTTGCTCACGGATGCGCCAGGTGTTGTTTCCCCAAAGCAATTAAGGGAATTAGGTTTACGCTTGCGAGAGCAAGTTAAAGATTAACTCGATTCGTGCTTTTTATGAGGAAGCAATTTTTGGGTTGCTTCCTCTTGCATTTTCAAGGAATATTAAAGGTTATTACATGGCTATTTTGGAAATACTTACGTATCCAGACCCTCGTCTTTCAAAAGAATGTGAATCGATTTTAGAAATTACAGAGGAAATTCGACAACTCGTGCAAGATATGGTTGAAACCATGTATGCTGCACCGGGCGTCGGGTTAGCTGCTCCTCAAGTTGGACAGAATATTCAATTGATAGTTATGGATGCATCTCTTGATAAAGAATTACCTGAATTACGGGTTTTGATTAATCCACGTATTGAACTCGTGGGAGATACCATAATCAGTAAAAAAGAAGGGTGTTTATCTGTTCCCTTTGATTATAGAGCCGATGTGAAAAGAAGCGAAAGTATTCGAGTGCAAGCAACAGACTTGGAAGGATGCTATATAGACGAGGAATGGTCTGATTTTCCTGCCATTGTATTGCAACATGAATACGACCATTTAAAAGGAACATTGTTCATTGATCATGTAAGCCGGCTAAAAAGAACGTTTTTTGATGCAAAAATAAAAAAACTGCAGAGGAAATGATGGTTAATTGCGTATTTATGGGTACTCCACACTTTGCTGTTCACATATTAAAAGCCTTGTTGGAGTGCCCTTTTGTTCATGTGAGTGCCGCATATTCTCAACCGGATAAACCTGCCGGAAGAGGAAAAAAAATAGTCGCTCCACCAGTCAAAGAATTTTCACTTCAAAACTCCATTCCGATATATCAGCCAGTAAATTTTAAAAATGATGTAGATGTAGCTGCCTTACAGGCACATAATCCCGATATCCTTGTTGTAGCTGCATATGGCCTTATTCTTCCGCAATCCGTTTTAAATGTGCCAAAGCTGGCTCCATTAAATGTCCATGCTTCATTATTGCCTCTCTATAGAGGAGCAGCCCCTATTCAAAGAGCCATTATGGATGAGCATGTAGAAACGGGTGTAAGTATAATGCACATGGAGGCAGGTCTTGATACTGGTCCTGTGTATGCCATGCGAAGTACGCTCATTTCAGATCATACGAGTGCGACGCTTCATGATAATTTATCAATGCTAGGAGGAAACTTACTTTTAGAAGTTATAGACGCTTTAAGAAATGGAAAAGCTTCTGCAACAAAACAAAATGATGCATTGGCCACATACGCTGCAAAAATAACCAAAGAGGAAGGATGTATTCAGTGGAAAAAAGATGCAAAAAGCATTCATGCGACTGTACGTGCCCTCACACCTTGGCCAGGTGCTGTTGCCCTTATTCAACGAGAAAGTAAGGAAGATATGTTGATCCGTATCGCACCCGGTTTGATTGGCATACATAGAACAGTTTTGGGTGCATCCCCAGGAGAACTTTGGCGCTTGCCAGATGCCAGTTTGGGAATAGCAACAAATGATAATTTTTATATATTGGATACAGTCAGACCTGCAAATAAAAGTGAAATGAGTGCACAGAATTTTGCCAATGGATATTTAAATAAAGGTGTTGGTTGTTTGGCAACAATAAAATAAGAATGAGGAATTATGCCAATACTTTCAAAAATACATTACATTAAAAATGAACAAAAGTTTTTTATGAAGCTCATGTGCGGCACATGTTTTTTCTTTTTTGTGTGCATTTCGCTTTTGTGGTTTATTCCTTTTGTGATTTTAAATTATTTGCACGAGTTTTTTTTATATGTATCTATTTTTCTAAGCGTGGCACTTCTCACACTCATTGTTTTCTTTTGTACTGCATTTCTCATTCATAGTAAAACAGGAAAAGTTTTTTGTGGCTTAAAAAAAATACGAAAATTTATTGTAAAGTTTCTTTTTCCTTGTATGGAGTGGCTAGGTCAGCTGTTTGGAATTTCACGTGAAAAAATTCTTCAATCATTTATCATGGTCAATAATGAGATGGTACTCAAGTCTGGACTTTTGGTAAATATCTCCGATATCCTCCTCCTCATTCCACATTGTATTCAAAATTCCGAGTGCCGGCACAGATTAACTTTTAAAGTGGAAAATTGTGTGAGATGTGCAAAATGCGATATAGCAAATATATTGTACTTGAAAGACAAATTTCAATTTTCGTTATATGTTGTCAATGGTGGAACATCTGCTCGGCGTATTGTTGTTGATTCAAACCCAAAACTCATCATAGCCATTGCTTGCAATCGAGATTTAAGTTCTGGTATTCAAGATACATATCCCTTGCCAGTTTTTGGGATATTGAACGAAAGGCCATATGGTCCATGTTTTAATACACGGTGTAATTGCAGTAAAATTCAAGATGCCATAGATTTTTTTACAAAAAATACTTAGGTACACTATGAAAAATATGAATGAAACAGATCCTCGATTACTGGCTTTAAAAATATTTAATGAAATTCAAAATGGTACACCCATACAGACAGCGCTTGATACAGCTGTTGTCAAATCCAACATGTCTCAAAAAAATAGAGCGTTGTGCACGGAATTAATTTATGGCTATACAAGATACTGTATTCGAATAAATTCAATTCTATCAAACTTTCTCAAAAATCCTACTAAGCTACCCAAAAAAATGTTTCTGCATATGAGTTTTTCTGCATATGAAATTCTTTTTTTAGATAAAATTCCAGAATATGCCAGCATATCATATGCTGTAAAAAACATACGATCTTTGTTTGGACAAAAAATGGCTGGTATTAGCAACGCGGTTTTACGGAAAATTGCAGTTTCCAAAAGCAAAATTTTTCATAAAAATTTTTATAAAAATGAAGCAGATTTTTTTTCTGTACCTCTATGGATGATGGATATTTTTAAAAAATCAGCTGGTTTGGAAGGTGCTCGGAAAATTTTGCTTCGCTCGCTTTGCCGGCCTAAATCAGCAATCAGGCTCAATGCTCTTCACCCTCTTTTTGCTGTTTATAAAGCAGCGTTTGATGAATTAGAGAATTGTGAACGTGTGGGCTTTTCCGGTTATGCTTTTCTTCAAAAAAAACCTGATCGTATTATTAATGTCTGTTTAGACGAATTACATGAGGAAGGTATTTTATCTTGGCAATCCGCAGGTTCTCAAGAAGTACTTCTGCAATGTTTTCAAAATATTCCAAGTTTACGAGAAAAACCTTTTTTTGATTTGTGCTCGGGTCAAGGTGGCAAATCCTTCATCCTTTTGGAACAATCCATTCCTGTTTTTCTTTCAAGCGACATTTCCCTCCAAAGACTTAAGCACTTAAAACGTTCCGAAAAGAGATTAGGTGTAAAAGTAAGCAATGTTCTTTGCCAATCTGCAGCATCGGCTTTAAAAGGAGTTTTCGATGCTAATGTTATTCTGGATGTACCATGCTCTGGTTTAGGAACATTAGCTCGTAGACCTGAAATTCGATTTCGCCGTCAAGAAAAAGATTTTGCGGAATTCGTATCAATCCAAATGCAGTTACTTGTGAAGACATGGAGAATACTTTGCCCCACTTGTCATATTGTATATATTACATGTACTTTAAATCGAGACGAAAACAATGGTGTTATTCAAAAATTTTTGAATGAAAATTGTGATGCAAAACTTGAGTTTGAATGGCAAACACCAACAGATCATTTTTGGATTGAAGGGATGTATGTGGCAGTGCTAAAAAAAATAGTGCTTTAATGTTTCACGGGAAACATTAAAGCACACCGTGAAACATTAAAAGACTAAAAGTATTTAGTTTAAGTCTCTTTCTTCAGGAACTTCTTCCTCAGAATTGATACCAAGATTTTCAAGCAGATAACATAATTCGTCATTATTCGTATAGGTAAATGTAATCCGACCCCGCTCGTCAGTGCCACTAATACTTGTTTTGATAGATAGATAATCTTGAATCTTTTCTTGAAGCTCTTTTAGATAAACTGATTTTGATCGATGAGATTTTTTTTCTTTTTTTATGGGTGCTACTTCAGAATTTTCATTTCCATTTTCCCAAGGGAATGATTTTTTTTCTTTGTAAAATTGAGCAGCTGCTTCTGTATCACGAACAGTAAGGCCGCGTTCCAATATGGCAATTCTTAACGCTTCTTGTGTTTCAGGAAATTCTGTCAAGCTCAAAAGTGCTCGGGCGTGGCCAGCATTTATTCGACCATGCTGCAAGTCGTCTTGAGCAGAGTCAGAGAGTTGAAGAAGACGCAGTGCGTTTGCAATGGCTGGCCTACTTTTTCCTAGCTTTGTAGCTAGCTCTTCTTGAGTGACGCCATATTGCTCGCGAAGTCTGTACATGGCTTGAGCTTCTTCAATGGGTGTTAAGTCTTCCCTTTGTATGTTTTCTATAAGCGCTGCTGTCATGACATCAGCATCAGAAAGTTGGCGAATAAATACTGGAACTTCGGCAAGTCCAGCGAGTGTGGCGGCGCGCCAGCGCCGTTCACCTGCAACAATTTCGTATATTGTACTGTTAGGTTTTGGCCTGACGAGTATTGGTTGAATTATGCCTTGTTCTCGAATAGAGGCTGTTAATTCTTGAAGACTCTCATCAGTAAAAAGCTTGCGCGGCTGATCAGGGTTTGGTGCCATGGATTCAAGAGGCAAAGATGTTGGTTGCGTATGTTCCGCTTCTTCGGTATTCTCGTCTACGCTACCAAACAGCGCATCAAGACCTCTTCCCATGCGTTGTTTAGAACTCATATATCCTCACTTATTTAGGAGCGTCTTATGTCCAGAAAATCTCATCCAAAAGAGCCTATTTTGTATCTTGTCACACGAGACGGCGAATGCAATGGTGTGCAGCTGTCTCTCGATCTTTGGGAAAAAGTGGAAGACTATGTAAAGTCTGTTGCGTTAAAATATCAAGAAAGTGCAAATGATCCATTTTTAAAAGAACAGCCATTAACCGCACTTGCCGAGCTAAAAGAGTATTGGGATTTTACATATCCCTATGAACCTACAGTACATTGCGAACATTGTGGTGCTGCCACACAAGATTGGGAAAATGATGCCAGTCATCCTTTCCATTTAAGAAATGCAAATATCGGAGGGCTTCTTGTTTTTTCATGTCGCTGTGGTGCAACAGTTCGCAAAAAACATTTTCATAGAAAGTCCGTTATTGAGTGTACCCCAAAGAATGCAGGTTGAATGTATTATTCTTGTTTCGTGTTGCGTCTTAGGACAACTTCTTTGGCAAGGCGCAAGTATGCATCCGCACCTTTCGACTTAATGTCGTAGTATATAATGGATTTGCCGTGACTGGGTGCCTCTGAAAGTCGAACATTTCTAGGCACCACAGTTTCAAAAAGATGATCAGGAAAGCACTTTCTCACTTCATTTTTTACTTCTCGTGCAAGTTTATTCCGCATATCGTACATGGTAAGAACAACACCAAGAAGCGCTAAATGAGGGTTGAGTCTTTTTTTGACCTGCTCAAATGTTTGCAACAATTTTACAATTCCTTCAAGGGCAAAAAATTCGCATTGAAGTGGGACAAGAACCTCTTTTGCTGCACATAGGGCATTCAGGGTTATCAGCCCGAGAGAAGGTGGACAATCTATGATGATATATTCAAAATGAGCGTCTAGCTCTTGAATGCATTCGCTCAAATAGAATTCTCGCCCGACTTTATCGACAAATTCGAGCTCGACGGCAACGAAGTCTGTTGTAGCAGGAAGAATGTGTAAATATTTGGTAATTGTTGGAAGAACGTAGTCCATGGCATTTTTGGGATTGTAAATTGCGCCGTAAATTCCGCCATTGATTCTTTCTTGATCAACACCAAGGCCACTGGTTGAGTTAGCTTGTGGGTCGCAGTCAACAAGTAAAACTTTTTTTTCCATGACAGCAAGAGATGCTGCAAGGTTAATGGCTGTTGTGGTTTTTCCAACGCCGCCTTTTTGGTTTGCAATAGCTATAATTCTTGCCACGAAGAGCTCCTTTAATATTTTTTTTTGTTGTTTCACATGAAACATTAATAATTTGCTCTACCCTTAAAGTTATTTATAGATAACTCAAGGCGAACAGTCAACAGAAAAGAAGGCTTAAGGAGAGATGTTTTTAATGTAAAATGAGGTGAATTTGTTGCTTTACTCTTTATACAAAAAGAAGTATTTTTTGGAAATCAATTTTCATCCAAAGAGGTTATTATGAAAAAAAAATCAAAAATATGTTTAGCTGCAGCAGTGTTTTTTTTGAGCATGCTTTTACCCATTGAAAAGGTGACTGCAAATGAAACAAAAATTGATGAAAAACACATGGTCAAGCTTCTAGAGCAAATTTTAAATGAACATCCGGATCTTGTTTTGAATGTGCTAAGAAAAAACAGTGAGCTCGTTCTTGATATTGCCCAAGATGGATCTACAAAAAGGAGAAAAAGGAGTTTGGAAGCCCAATGGCGTCAGGATAGAAAAATAGACAAGGATGTAAATATTAAGGAAAGACCAATATGGGGAAAAAGCGATGCTCCCATAACGGTTGTAGAATTTTCGGATTTTACATGCCCATATTGCCAGCAGGCGGCAAATAATCTTAAGCTCATAATGAAAGATTACCCAAATGATATCCGTCTTGTGTTCAAGCATACTCCGCTGAGCAGCAGTCCAATTTCCATTTTAGCCTCAGAGTTTGTTATTGCTGCTGGATATCAGTCGAAAGAAAAAGCTCGGGAGCTTTATGAGGCAATATTTGAAAAAAGAGCAAAGCTGTTGGAGCAGGGTGAGGAATTTTTGAAGGCGGAAGCTCAAAGAATAGGTCTTAATGTGACTAAACTCGAAAAGGATGCCGGGAGCAAAAAGACAGAAAAGATATTGGAAGAAGACCTTGCCGATGCCACAAATTTGAGTGTAGAGGGAACACCGTATTTTTTGGTGAATAATATTGTTATTCGGGGTGCACTGCCATACGAGCTTTTTAAAGCCGCATTTGAATTTGAACTTTCACAACAAAAATAGCTTGCATAAGAAAGAGCAGACATAAGCTGTCTGCTCTTTCTTATGCATCATTTTGAAAATTTTTGTTTTCTTCCATAAGTGTTTTTTTGTTATAACTCTTGGCAAGTCTCCCCATCCATGAATGTAATTGCTTAAGATCATCTTGGTGAATGAGCTCAGCAGTATGCAACAAATCTTTGAGCGTGCTGACTTCATCACGAAGTCTGACATTTTCTTCTGTAGCATTTTTTGCTTCTGTGGCTAGTCGACGCATTTCTTCTTGTTGATTCGCAAGAACACTCAAGGAATTGGCGATACTTTGCATCGCCTCTGTTTGTTGTTCAAAAAGTTTGAGAGCATAATTAGATCCCAGATGTTCCTCCGGATAATTATTGTGACTTGGCTTTGCGTGATCTGTTTTTTGAATGTGTGTGCTCGTGGAAATGGCAGGAACAATGATTTCAGTAGGCAGATCATAATTCTTCATTAAAATATTTTCTACTGCATGGGCATTTTTGCCTGAGCGCATTTCTTGAATGATGATTGAAAAAATGTCAAAGCACTGTTTTTCATAGCGCTTTCGTCGTCCTTCGCCATGATATGGAAGAAATTGCGAAAATCTTTTGGCATAGTAGCGCGCTGTGGATTCAGGTAATGAAAAATGTTTTGCTATTTCCGTCAATGTAAATAATTGTTCGTCGTTGTGTATCATATGTGCTTCCGGATATGTTATTAGTTTATATGCAATGACCATATCGCAATGTTGTTGCGATTGCAAGTAAAGCTCATGTGATTATCACAAATAATAAAAAAAAGGAAAGCACATAAGGTACCTTCCTTTTTTGTAAATTTGATTTTGCTCACTGTTAATGAAGCACTCTGCGGACAGTCATAAGTTTTGGTTTCCAGTAAGTGCTATTAAGACTTTCCATGCGAACTCTTGATCCCGTTCGTGGACTATGTATAAATTTGTTATTGCCTGCATACAGTCCTGTGTGCAGGGCTCTTGAATTTCTGCTTATGCGAAATACGACAATATCTCCGGGCTTAGCTCGTTTTTTTGAAACTGCTTTGCCTGCCTTGGCTTGCCCAGTAGTGACGCGAGGCACGGTAATACCGTGTTTTTTGTATGACCACCATATTAGTCCTGAGCAATCAAAACCCTTACTTGGTGATTCACCACCATAACGATATTTTTTCCCAATTTGACTGGTAGCGGTTTTTACAACGGCAACCCCTCCAGTGCTGTCGGTGCCTTTTTGTTTTGTTCCGCACCCTGTAAGAAGCAAGAGTGAAAAAATACTGAAAATGGTGAGAGTTCGGTACAAGAATTTTTTCTGGAAAAAATCTAGCATGAATATCTCCTATGATATCTATGTTATAAAAAATCTTCGGTAGTGGCAATATTTATTTGTGCTAACTATCTTGTTCTGTGAGAAAAAAAAATTAACATAAAAATGTATCATTCAAATCAAATATCGAGCTGCGTTTTTTTTATGTGCTATGGATACAATAATTTAAACCAATCTTGTCTTGCATATTTTATCGGAAAACGGCATTTTTTAATTAGGTTGATTGTTGGTTATTTTTCGGAAGAGGGAATATTTGTTATATCAGGCAAACAAAATTTTGAGGAAATCGTAGGCTTCTCATGATAAAAAATTTTATTCGCATACTTTTCATAATCATAATTCCGCTTTTTTTTGCCTTACATGGTCGAGAGCTTTGGCAAAGTGTTGAACCACTGCTGAACTCACTCATTGCGACACACAAGGAAAGTCTGTCAGAGGATAACAGTGAAGAGGATATCTCGCCCATTGAAAGTCCAACGATTCCCTCTGCTGTGCTTGCTCCGCCCAAGGACTCATCTGGCGTAGAGCTACCTCAAGCGATCAGCTTGCCCGAAGATGTTGATCCGGAACTGGCACTGGGTGAATTGATTATTTCAGAAGAGAGTATGAAAGAGTATGGTGATGATCCGCTTGTTCCGGATCTTTTGCCACATATTATTGATGGAAATATTGCGGATTTGCCCTTGCTTACAGATGACAGCAGTGAAGGAAGTGAGGACACTGAAGATGATGAAGGCCGTGAAGACCATCCCTACACGGTTCTTTCCACAAAGATTAAAAAAGGTGATACGTTTAGTAAAATTATCGATCCACTCGTGAGTGCTGTTGAGGGACAGCGTTTTATTGATGCAACGAAGGGTATTTTTTCTTTTAGTCGTCTTCGTGCAGGGCAGCCATATACATTGCAGTACGATGCGTCTAATGAAAGACTTATTCGTTTTGAATATGAAATTGACAAAAACGAGAAACTCATTGTTGAAAATGACGATACCTCTGATAAGGCAAATGCCTATATTGAAAAAATTGCATATGATAAAAAATTGGCATTAATTGAAAATGTTATTGTAAACAATTTATTTTTGGCCATGGATGAGGTAGGGGAAACACCGCAGCTTGCCTTGGTGGTGGCCAATCTTTTTGCATGGGATATCAACTTTATTCGTGATATCAAATTTGGTGACTCCTTTTCCATTTTAGTTGAAAAATTGTATCGCAATGGAGAATTTAAGGGTTATGGAAAAACACTTGGAGCAACTTTTATAAATTCCGGCAAAAAATATGAGGCTTATCTCTTTGAAGACCCCAATGGCCGTTCAGCATACTATGATTTTGAAGGGAAAAATCTGAAAAAAGTTTTGCTCCAGTCCCCTTTGTCGTTCACACGCGTGACATCAGGCTATACACACAGTCGTAAACATCCCATATTTGGAGATTATCGTGCGCATTTGGGCATAGACTACGGTGCTCCTTATGGAACGCCTATCATGGCTGTTGGTGATGGTGTTATTACTCGCATAGGTTGGGTTGGAGGCTATGGAAAGCATATTGTTATTAATCATGGCAGTGGCTTGGAGTCTTTATATTCGCATATGTCAAAATACTCAAAAGGCTTGAAAAAAGGATCTAAGGTGCGTCAAGGACAAGTTATTGCCTATGTGGGGAGCACGGGATATTCCACAGGACCTCATCTTGATTTCCGAATTCGGCAAAATGGAAAATTTATTAACCCGACAAAGGCTATAAATCCTCGAGCAGAGGAGTTGAACAAAAAAATTATGGATGATTTTAGAGCGCAGGTTGCTTTGATCCGTTCTTTTATGATGGGTGAAAGAGAACTCTCTTCATATAAAGCAGATGAGAAAAAAGTATCTGAAGGCGGTTAGCAGTTGAGATTTTAAAATGTGCTGCGCACGTCTAAATAAATGAGGGAAATTGTCGATAATTATTATAGCGTGTTCTCTCGACATGCCACTACATTTGACTACGGGGGTATTTTATGTCCAGAAATAAAAAAGTGCGTGCTCGTTCGCGTGTTTTTGTTGTGACTTTGGCATGGGTCATGGCGATGACCTTGAGTGTTCCAGTTTTTGCACAGGGTTATGGTCGATTTGTGTCAAATACCCCCATGCCTGCCGGTCCTTATGCCAGTCTTGAAGAGGTGTGGCTCAAGCATGGTGGTGCACGGCTGCAATTTGATGCGCTGATGGGGCCTATACAAGTCAATACCAATGGAAGGCCGTGGCGTGATCCTGTGATGGTGGATTATTTACCCCCATTGTATCCAAAAAAACATCGCCCTCGTTTGCCGGCTCCAACGACAAAAGATGTCAAGAAAACTCAGCCTCCTTGCCCTGAAGCATCCAATGCGGAAAAAAAGCTTCCCAATGCATCCTCGACGCTAAGTCCGGTTCCTTCTCGCATTGTTGTCCCCCAAGCTGCAACAGAAAAACCGGCACCTGCACAAGATGTGAAAGGTTCTGGCAATGGACTTGACTCCGCGCCTTATACGGGTCCGGCTTCGCCGAGCCCTGCTGCTCCGGATCTTAAAGAAATGGGACAAAATGGCTCACTTTCACAAGTGCCGGAATCCAAAGAGTATCAAGATCCTTTTCATTATCATTGATAAAAATAGTGAAAATAGGCCGATAAAATGAGGGAATGATGATATTTCATCTCAAACAGTACGCCATCACACTCTTAACAGCCTGAAAATTTGAGTTTTTCAACGGGCTGTTAACCTTTAAGTATGAACATAAGGGTATTGAAGGACAATATTATGCTGTTCTTGAGGTGAATGAAGAGAAGCGGCATCTTCTGCCTCCAAGGGGTCAACCTTGTGCCCGCAAAGCGTTTGAAGGCCATTGAGCGATGTTTACAGCATCGTTGGGGGAGCTCTTGGCCTTGCCGAGTGTTGAGTGGGTAGGAACAGCTTGTATGTCTTTAAAAATTACACATTGAGACAATACATGCTATGAGAAAGGGACAGATCCTAAAAACATACTTTTCCCCCCTCAAGCAAAATAATTAATCAGTGTTTCCTTAAGGACTGAGAGCACTATTGTGTCGCGCTCAATGCGGCTACGTTTTCCGCCTCTTGCGCTGCAACGTGTACGGAGTTTTGCAAACGACCTTTATAAGAAAGTATGCCGCCAGCAATGCCTTCTGCAAGAACTTGTCTGTATTCGGCGGTGAGAAGCTTTTTCGCTTCTGTCTTATTGGTACTGTATCCCAATTCTACGAGAACAGCGGGCATATTGGTACCAATGAGCACGTGGAATGGTGCTGAGCGAGTGCCACCATTACGTGTTTTATAGCCGCTTTTCTTGATGTGTTGCATGGCGGCATTTTGAATGTCTGAGGCCAAGTGTGTGGATTCTGCAGTGCGTACATTGAGCATCACATCGGCTACCAAGGACTGAATGTCACCGAGTTTTCTGTCGCTTGTGGCGTTTTCCAGCGCGGCAACTTGTGCGGTTTCTGTGTTTTTTGAGAAATCCAAATAATACGTTTCAAAGCCATGTACGTGATCATGGGGGATGGCATTAACATGAATGGACACAAAAACATCTGCTTGTGCGGCATTGGCATGTGAAGGTCGTGCACTCAAAGCAAGGGTATTATCCTGTGTGCGGCTATACACGACGGTAAGGCCTTTGGCGGACAATATACGCCCAACTCTTTTGCTTACATCAAGAACAATATCTCTTTCTACAATACCATTGTTGACGGCACCGGGATCTCTTCCTCCGTGCCCGGCATCAATAAAAATGGTTTGCACGCTTAGTCCAAGTTGCGCTGCCAGATTGTCTGTTTGTGCGGCGTTGAGTCGTTGTGAAAGTATCTCTTCTGAAGGTGGTATTACAGTGACTTGAGCATGCGCGCTTGCGTCGTCAGCTGACATTGAGGCAAGGGTTGGAATGGCAGCTGGGAGCTCCGGTGGCAATTGAGCCGCGGCATACAGTGCATTGTTGCCAAAATCGTTTGCGTTTTCAAAGGCTGCCATATCTCCGAGAGCAGGCAAGTTTTTCGAGCTTTCAGGTGTGTCGTTAGTAGTGAGATCCTGCATACCTACTGCCGGTGCTGTAATCTCAGAGCCATTGACCACGGCAAGATGGGTCACGGTTGATGTGTCTACCAAGCTTTCATCAAGGACATTGGCTTCGTTGCGTCGTTGTTGTTGCGCCAGTTGCTCGGCGTTTTCTTCCAAGGCTACTTGCAAGGCACGCTCCGCTTCACGAGTCAAGGCTTCTTGACGTTCGTTTTCGGCCATAAGAGCCATCTCTTTTTGACGTGCCTCAGCCATCATTTTTTCTATGGCTTTTTGTCGTTCTTCTTCCGCTTTTTGCGTCAATGCTTTTTGACGTGCCAATTCAGCTTCAAGAGCCAATGCTCGTTGATGTTCCTTTTCCGCTTTTTGCGCCAATTCTTCTTTGCGTTGCTGTTCTGCTCGAAGAGCAATATCCTTTTGGCGCGCCTCTTCAGCAAGTTCTGCAATTCGTCTTTGACGGGCTTCCTCTTTCTTTTGAGCCAGTTCTTTTTGACGCTCTTGTTCAGCTTTTTGTTCTGCAAGCTTTTTCAGACGTTGTTGTTCAGCTTTCATGGCCAACTCTTTGCGACGCTCTTCCTGAGCCAGCTGTCGACGCTTTTCATTTTCCGCTTTTATGCGCTCTTGTTCCGCTTGAAGCACCATTTGGAGTTTCACCTCTTGACTTGCGGTGTCATCAAAGAAAGTCGCCAGAGAATTGGGTGGTGGCGAAATGGTGGGCGCGCTTTGCAAAAAATTTGCGGTACTGTGCGCAGCAAGAAGATTTTCTGCTGCCGACATTTTTTCACGGGGTAGGGTGTCTAATACGATGCGTGCTTGTTCGTTATGAGCTTCATCTTGAGCCGGCTTTTGCGCGACGGCTTCTTGTACTGCTTGTGGCTTTGTGCTGTCTTGCTCGCGTACTGGCAAGGGTGATCGGGTGCTGGCGGCGGCAACAGCCGAATAAGACGTTTTTGAAGCCGAAATGTTGAGAACTATGCGATAGGGATCGATCTCGATGCTGCTTGTATACTGCGGGGTTCCATCAAAATCCAGCGCAAGAATCGTTGCACCATTTTTATGGGCAATGGAAACGTGCTTGAGGACGCTGTTACGAATGCGAGCCCCACCTTGTATGCCCTTTGCGGGGACTGTTTTATCCATGAGCAATAAGAGGCGCGAAGGGTGTCCGCCAATTCTTTTGTCATGGGCAATGCGCCACGCTGTATCTTTATCCAGTGCGACAATAATTTGAACATTTTCAGAATTGAGTGTTTTCCAAGAAACTTGCGTGAGGTGCGCAGGCAGAGTATTGGCCTCCTGCTCTGTATTCAGGGGTGTTCGGATAACGGCGGGTGTGGCGTGTGTACCGGCAACGGGGGGGGCAGTGTCAGTGGCGCTGGATGGTGCGTGAACCAAGGAAGGCGTGACATTATGATGGACGGGAGTCCTTGTTTCATGTTCGGTAATTCTTGCCTGCAAGGGCGTTTCGCCATGAAGTTTTTTTAAATCTTTTGACATTCTTGAGGCTATGAGATGCATGTCGCCCTTGGGATACGAGTGCATAAGACGCTGAAGCACGCTTTGAGCGCGGGGCGCATCTTGAAGTGGGCCTGCAAGTATGTGTGCCATTTGCAGGAGCGCATCGTCTGCCAGCACGCTTTGAGGGAATTCTTTGACCATATTTTCATAGGATGTAAGGGCAGCGCGCAAGTCGTTTTTGCTGGTTGACCGCCTGCCCAAAGCTTCCATGACAGCCGCGTGGCGAAAAAGAGCCGCCGGGCGGTTTGGCCACGTCGTATCCTTGGCATAAATATCATAAAACTCGTTTGCAAGGCTTGTCCACTGAGCGCGCTTGACGATGCCTACGGGTGCCTGACGATATTTTGCAAAGATCGTCTTTGCAGTGTTATAACGTGAGGCGGTATTGCTTGTATTGTTTGTTATACTCGGGATATTGTGCGGCAAATGTGTATTTTTTTCATAAAAATAGGCTACTAGGGCAGTCAAAATTCCAGCAAACACAAGGGCAGGCCATAACCTGCGAAGCATGGAGGTGCTTTGCCCAGTACTTTGCTCAAGACTTTGAGGAGGAGTGCTATTGTGTGTATTCATAGACTGTGCCATTTCCTTGGATTTGTATGTCGCCTTAGTTGAGTTTTCTTTGCTTATTGCAATATTTGAGCCATGGAAGCGTCAATAAAAGTCAAGAGGAAAACAAAGCAGGTAGCACGGTATTTTAATATCATTTTTTTGTGGGGGAGGAAGGGGAAAACTTTTGCTAGCGCCAAAAAGATTTCCCCTTCCT
>CAYJPE010000005.1:0-37738 GCA_964371965.1 uncultured Desulfovibrionaceae bacterium | reverse complement strand
CTGTGATACAATTAAAAGGTAGCGAGTAAGGCTGCATAATACAAGTTGATGCGGGGAAACCTGCTCACTATTCGCCCCACCTGTGCTTACTCCACGGGTGGGGCGTTTTCTAATGTTCGGTAAACTTTCTCTCTCATATGGGCGAGAAAGTACGGGCGGAATTTGAAAGGAGAAAAGATGGGGAAAAGTTTGGCAATGGTTAGCAAGAAAGATTTGGTGTTTGAGAAAAAGGGGGAGGTTTTTACAGACACGCTTACAGTAGCGAGAAGAATTGAGTACGACCACTGGAAGGTCACGCGGCTTATCGAGTCGCATCGAAGCGACTTCGAGGACTTTGGCTTAATCAACTTTGAAAGTTGTTTAGTGAATCAGCGCTCGTCTAAAGTATACCACCTGAACAGAGGTCAGTTTATGCTTTTGGTAACCTATCTTAGAGCCACCAAAAAGGCGTCGGCCGTCAACGAACTAAAGAAAGATATGGCTCGCGCTTTCGACAAGTTGGTAGAGCTTGTTAAGGAAAAACAAACCGCCGAATACAAACAAGCACGACTTGAAAGTGCGGAAACGCACAAAACACAAATGGCCGTGCTTGGCAGGGGTTTGCTCACGCAATGCTACATCAAGCCGACGAGCATCGCCAATAAAGCGGTAGCCATGATGTTTGGGATTGATGGAAGGCTGAAAAAGTCTGAAATGACGACCGAGCAACTCCACTATCACGCGGTTTTCTTGCAAAAAGCAGTAGCCCTAATCGCGGCACAAAAAATGGGGGTTGAAATTCCGAGTGTTTCCGATGTTGTTTATGCACAAATACCCGAAATTCGCAGGCTGATGCTAAACGAATAAAAACAGACCGCCCTTTTTATAGGGGCGGTTTTTTTGCCCAAAATGCATTTGACAAACGCGCAAATACATGTTATATTGTGTATAGGAGGTGACGGAATGACTATCGGCGAAAAAATCATTGAAGCAAGAAAGGCGCTAAACCTGACACAAGCACAGCTGTCGGAGGCAATCGGCGAGCATGTAACGACCATCAGCGTTTTGGAGCGTGGCATCACTACACCCAGAGCAGGGACAGTTGGGCGAATTGAGGGGAAGATTGGACAGCTGCTTGCGCGAGGAGGTGATACATGTGCGCGACCATCCGATGATTGAGAGTTTGGAGGCGACGGGCCTGCCGACGCACCAGCAGGGGTACAAAGAGCTGTGCTGCCCGCTTTGCGGTGAGGCCTTCGAACAGATTTATTTGGCTGATGGCGAGCCTGTGGGCTGTGATGTGTGCGTGGACACCAAATCGGCCGAGGACTGGGGTGAGGGCTTGCTATGACGACGCAGCGAGCTTACATCCCCTTGGCGGCCGACCGCGAGGCGGTGGCGCTGGCGCTGGTGCGCAGCGGCTACACCGTGCGCCTTGGCAGGGAGAAGCCGCCCGGCAAAACGAGCTATTTGCACTTTGTTGAATACTGGATTGAGAGGTGAGCACATTGAGCGAAAAAGAAAGCACTGAATTGATGATTCGCGTGCTGCAAGTGCCGCAGCTGGAGGAGCGGTTCCGGCAGTTAAACCAAGGCATTTTGGAGCGAACGGCGGCCGCCATGGCCGTTGTGTGCGACGAGGAGGCGCGCGCCCATGTTAAGCGGGAGCGGACGGAGCTGAACAAGATGCGCGAGGCCATTCACGAGCAGTTTAAGGCGGCAGAGGCCGCAGTGCTTGCGCCGTGGAACGAGGTGAAAGCCAGCTATAAAGCGCTGATTTTGGAGCCCTTTGCAACGGCAGACCAAGACCTGAAAGGCAAGATTGAGCAGGTGGAGGGGCAGCTGAAGGAGGAGAAAGCGCGGGAAGTGCAGGCCTATTTTTCGGAGTACGGCAAAAGCTTGGACATTTCGGTGCCGTTTGAGCGCTCGGGCATCAAGGTCAGCTTGTCAAGCAGCTTGTCCGCGCTTAAAAAAGAGGCCAAAACATTCCTTGACCGTGTGGCCGGGGACATGGCGGCCATCGGGCAGATGGAGCACGCCGCAGAAATCCTGGCCGAGTATCTTAAGAGCTATGATTTGGGTTTTTCGGTGCGGCTTGTGGGTGAGCGGCAACAGCAAATCCGCGATGCGGCGGCAGAGCAAGAGCGCAAACGAGAGCGCGAGCAGGCCGAGGCCGAGGGGCTGGCGCGGGTGGATGCCGCCGTTGTAGAGGCTGCAATCCTTGAAGCGCCGACAGCGGTGGCGGAGCAAGCCCCGGAAGGGGCAAGCGAGCTTTGCGTCTGCTTTAAGGTGTATGGCACCAAAGATCGGCTGAGGGCGCTTAAACAATTTTTAGAAGACGGAGGCTATCGTTATGAGTAACAGCTTGCAGGCGGCACAACCCAAGTTTTCGGCGGTCATTTCTTCCTCGGGGTATCAGCGGCTGATTAACAACACGATTCAAGACCCAAAGCGCGCCGGGCGCTTCGTGTCGGCCATCACTTCGGCCGTGTCGGTCAACCCCGCGCTGCAAAAGTGCGACCCGGCAACCATCATTTCGGGGGCCTTGCTTGGCGAATCGCTGGGCCTTTCGCCCTCCCCGCAGCTGGGCCAGTACTACCTGGTGCCCTTCAAGAACAACAAAAAAGGCGTTGACGATGCGGCGTTCATTCTTGGTTATAAAGGCTATCTGCAGCTGGCGATGCGCTCCGGCTCCTACAAAAGCATCAATGTGCTGTCTATCAAAAAGGGGGAGCTTGAGAGCTTCGACCCGCTGACCGAGGCCATCAAGCTGAATTTTATCCCGGACGACAGCGCGCGCGAGCTTGCACCCACCGTTGGGTACTTCGTGCGCTTCGAGTACATGAACGGCTTTACAAAGGCGCTTTATTGGAGCAAGGAGAAGATGGAGGCGCACGCGCTGCGCTACTCCAAAGGCTACGCCGCCAAAAAGGGCTATACCTTCTGGGAAAAGGACTTTGACGCCATGGCGCACAAGACCATGCTGCGGCAGATTATCAGCAAGTGGGGCATCATGTCCATTGATATGCAGGCAGCCTTTGAGCAAGACTTTGCGGAAGACGGGCTGCAGCAGGAGAGCTACTTGGAGACCGCGGAGCCGATGGCAGCGATGGAGCTGCCCGCGGCCGATGTTGATGCCGAAACGGGGGAGCTTGTGGAGGCCCCGCTTGATGCGCAGGTGGTGTCCATGGATGAACTATAACATCTTGGCCACCGGCTCGGACGGGAACGCCGTTGTTGTGATGGACAGCATTTTGATTGACTGCGGCGTTTCTTTCAAGCTGCTGCGGCCCATCGCCGCCCGCTTGCAGCTGGTGCTGCTGACCCACCGGCACCTTGACCACTTCAACCACGCCACCATCAAGCGGCTGGCTGCAGAGCGGCCGACGCTGCGGTGGGCGTGTGGTGGGTGGCTGGTGTATAAGCTGGTGGGGCTTGGGGTTGCGCGCAGCAAGATTGATGTGGTAGAGCCCGGCAGGCCGCTGCGCTATGCGCTGGGTGTTGTCACCGGCTTTGCGCTGCACCACGATGTGCCAAACATGGGTTGGCGCATCGATGCCCCGGCGTGCAGCGTGTTTTATGCAACCGACACGGCACACATGGACGACATTTCGGCCAAGAGCTGCGATTTATATCTCATTGAGGGAAACTACGGCGAAGCCGAAATTGTGGACAGGATGAACAACAAGCTGGAAAGCGGGCTGTATTCGCCCGAACAACGGACAGTGAAGACGCACATGAGCCGAGAGCAGGCGATGGATTGGCTGGTCGAGAACATGGCACCGCACAGCCGATACATTTTCATGCATGGGCATAAAGAAAAAGAGGAGGCACTCACATGAGCACAGAACAATCGTATCAAAACGAGGTGACCAACGAGGAGCACCGGCAGCATTTGGAGCAGGTGGCGGCGTTTTACGGCAAGGGAAGCCAGTATGCCAAGACAGTGGAGGAGCTGGGCGAGCTGCTCATCGAGATTTCAAAGGTGCAGCTTGGGGCTGCGCCGGGATGCACCCTTGTAAGCGAGATTGCGGATGTCTACAACATGCTTGACCAGATCTGCATCTTGGAGGACATTGAAGACGCGGTGGATGACGAGCGCGACCGCAAGATGGCCGCAGCGTTCGCCAGCATCCCTTAGAAAAAAAACCGAAATTCTTGCGAAAAGGCACTCCATACTTTACTTTATTTTCGCAAAAAAGCACTCCATACTTTACTTTGTGTATTGTGTGGGGTGCTTTATTTTTATGGAAAACTGTTAAAAACATGTTGACAATAGTGCCCAAATAGGGTACTGTATAAGCACAGAGAGGGACACACAACAACAAAAACGGAGGATAGCAAAATGACAATCTATGAGCTTAATATCCACGACCGCGCAGATGCTGATAATGTGCAGAGCCACAGCTACGGATTTTTTGCAACAGAGGACGCTGTGATGCGCAAGCTGGCATCGCTCCCGCTGGTTACCCTGGAGCGCGGCACCGCAACAGACATGGGCGGCAACACCAATTGCTGGTATGACACCAGCGGCACCCTCCCTTTTGCGGTATGGCAGATGGAGGCAATCGAAGTGCAAGAATAGGACTGATCAGAGCACAAGGCAGAGGGAGGTGATGGCAATAAACGAGATTAAAAGCATGAGGGTTGACACAGGTTTGACCCAGCGACAGGCAAGCGCGGTTTTGGGCGTACCGCTGTCAACGCTCCGAAAATGGGAGCAGGGGGTAGCTGTGCCGCCGTCGTATGTTGCGGAGATGGTGGAGAGGGAGTTGGCGAGGATTGCGAGAAAGAAAGGAGAAACCGACGATGAAAAAAATTAGCATTGCGACAATGGTTGTCGGGTGCATCGGCATGGCCATCGCTGTGATGGGGTTAGATGGCACGGCGATGACGCAGATGGAGTGCATCGGTATGGCCGCCTCGTTTTTTGGCGTGACCGCTTTTGGTTTTTTTGTTTATCGGATGCAGGGCGGCGACCTATAATGCGCACGCGAGAGGAGCGGAACGAATACCAGCGGAAGTACAGAGCCGCCAACAGAGAGCGCTTAAACGCATACAACGCGGAGTATAGGCGCCAAAACTACGAAGCAATATCAGCCGCGAAAAAGCGGTACTATCAAAATAATAGGACCGAAATTCTCGTAAAGGCTCGGGAATATAGAGAGGAGAAAAGGAATGAAAAACGGTAAATTTGAAGTAGGCGACAAAATCAGAATGAAGCACTTCGACAAGAGGCCCGAGGGTTGGAACTCTAAAGGAAAGATGGACTACCTGATGGGTACGGCGCAGACTATTGTGAAAGTTGGCGCAAAAGGTGGATACGGAGTTACCTCAAAGAATGGGGAAAACGGGGGGTGCTGGTTCCTGAAGCATGACCATGTTAAGGCCTACCCCGAACAATCCATCCACATCACGCAGGACGGCAACACTGTCCACGCGGTGCTCAAAACCGGCAAGGATGTCCTCAGGCGCACGAAAGCACAGTGCGCACCAACGGACACCTTTGACTTCGAAATTGGCGCGGAGTTGGCCATGAGCCGCTTGTGGGGCTCGGAGGACGAGAAAGCGGCGCAAGACTTCAAAGTCGGTGACTATGTGAGGGCGAAGAAAACGCCTGATAACACACATTTTTACACAGACCAAAACATGGAGCTTGGCGTTGTGGCGGGAATGGTCGGCGAAAGATACATGCGCATTGCAGTGATTAGACATCATGATAGAGACAGACTACATGGGTCAATCGGGCACAACTACATTGTCGGAAAAAACCTGTTTGAAGTCATCCCCATGCCGCGCCCAGAGGCAGGGGAGTGGGTTGAGATTGCTCAGGGTGTAAACTCTGGAGCCAAAGCAAAAATTACAACAGATGCTAATACAGAATTTTGTGTAAAATCAGAACGAACCGGTTTTTTTTGGGTAGGAGAACACCTCGTCAACCTAATACCGCCGCAGAAACCCATCAAGAGAACCAAGACCGTGTTTTGCAAGTTTAAGTACATCGAGGACCGGGGTGTTGAGAACTATAAGGAAGGCTTCGAATGGGTCGATGCTTGCCATGAGCAGGAGGTTATTGACGGCGAAGTGAAGGGAACTAATGGAAAAACTTACAGGTCATCGACAGGCGACTGGAACAAGGAGGTAGAGATTTGAACTCTATTATGCGAATAAAAAGAGAAGAGATGGACAATATCGTTATGAAAGAATGGAGAAGAATTATTACACCACAGGAGGGAACGAAATGAAAGAGCAAGCAGTAGAAGCCGCCATGGCCTACCTTGAGCGGCTGAACGAAGCCGACTACGCCGTGCTGGAGAAGCTTGACGCGTCGGACAAGAGCGCCGAAGGACTGCGAAACGAAATCTTATACCGCAACATTGCGCTTGCGGCGTTGAGGCCGGTGAAGGGCAATGCTAAGCATTACAAAAGCAATGACGCAACAGTGGGTGGAGCATTTGAGGGGGTGGGGCGCCCGATGAACCAGACCCTCGACCCCCGAGAGGAGGGGGCGGTCCCTAAACCCATTCTTGATGTTTGTTGCGGCGGAAAAATGTTCTACTTTGACAAGAACGACCCCCGAGTGCTGTTTATGGATATCCGAGAAGTCGAACACACCCTTTGCGACGGTCGGAAATTCGAGGTTGCGCCGGATGTGGTCGCAGATTTCACGAGGATTCCATACAACGACAACACGTTCCGAATGGTTGTGTTTGACCCTCCGCACCTCCTGTACAACACAGGAAAGAGCAAATTTGCCGATTTATACGGTAGCCTAAATGAAAAAGCTACTCCGACCGGCTATCAACATATCAAGTACGGCGCCCTCTATGGTGACTGGCGAGACATGTTGTCACAGGGGTTTAAGGAATGCTTTAGGGTGTTATGTGACGGCGGAATCCTAATCTTCAAGTGGAACGAAACGGACGTTAAAGTAAGAGAGGTGTTGGCACTCACGCCGGAAAAACCAGTATTTGGGCACAAAAGCGGCAAGGCAAGCAAAACCCACTGGATTTGCTTTATGAAGGCCAAATAACGCAGCAGTGGATAAAATATTTGAGGACGGTGATGATGGGTGGACACTATATGTTTTGCGTGCAGTCAAAGGACACGGCCGACAAAAAGGAATGAGCAGAAAGAGGTGGACACGGAGCAGCCCATGAGGATGCAAGAGGTGTTTGACAAGGTGCAGGAGAGGATGATTATCGGATGAAAGCATGGGTAGTAAAGCACAAGGACGCACAGGGCGCAACTATCGTTTTCGCGGAAACAAGCGGAAAGGCGAGAGTGGCGGCGCTGCAAACAGACAGCTTTAGTGACTGTTATTTCACCGAAATCTTGGCCAGGCGCTGCCCAGAGGCAGACAAAATGAACAAAGGGCAAAAGGAGTTGGACTGGTATTGCCCTGAAGCAAGGCTGTTTTTGGTTAAAGAACTCGGCTTTCGATGCGAATATCTGGAATTAGACGACTGCGAGGAGTGCAATGCCCGGGACTACTGTGATCTGTATCAAGACTATTTAGAGGAGGAAGAGAGATGAAAAAATATGAGGTAACCCTGTTTTGCGCCCTCAGCGGAGCATTCATTACTGGCATTGTCGAGGCCAAGAGCGAACGCAAGGCAAAGAAATCTGTAAACTTAGACAGGTTTACAAAGATTATATCGGTAGAAGAAGTGCAGGGGGAAGATTGATGAACATTATAGAATTTGCAGAGATGCTCGACGGAAACGAGTACATGGAAGAAATGACAGTGGCGCAGGAGGAAAAGGCCAAGGAGTTGGGGTTTGTCGTGGTGTTTGGAGGAAGTGACGACCTCATGGAATTGAGGGGCGCTATATATGGGGAGATAGATTGCTACGACGGAGGGAGCGGATATATCATAGATGGTGATATCTACCCGCACAAGGTAAAGAACGCGAGTGTTTTAACAGCGCATTGGTGTGCGCAAGAAGGAATATCGTGGACATACGACATTGTGGACAGCAAGGGAAACAAGCCGGAGGTGGCGGAGTTTTCCATCATGGAGCTGGGGGACATTTACTGCAAAGGCATTGTATTCAGGGCGGACGCCTTATAATAAAACAAAACGGAGACGAAAAAATGAGAAAAGCATACAATTTTACAGAACACGCAAGGGAGATTACCAAAGGGCTTGATGGGAACCCGAAAGAAGGCGCCGGATTTAGTATTGCTGCGGACTTTGAAATCAAAGGCAACGATATTATTCACAGCATAGAGGCATATGGTGGCGGAGATTGCGAGGACAGGGTTTGCATTTCGCACATGCTGGTCAGAACTATGCGGCTTGACCTGCGTCAGACCGAGGAGCTAATCAGGCGGCTGTTGGGCGATTGCGGTGTTTAGAGCAAGCATAGCTATAGCCTTAATAGTGTCTGCGCTCTACGCCTACAGCCTGCTGCCCGATGTCGCAACGCTGCCATTTGACCATACGGAGCACTACGCAGTGCTGGAGGCTTCGCGTTGTCAACCACCTGTGCTGCCACCCATCCAAGCGTCAACCATCCCGGAGCCACTGCCATACACCCAAGAGGACATCAGCGCCATTGCGCAGACGCTGGCGGGGGAGTGCTACGAGCACATGGAGGACGACAAGCGCAAGGTGGCAGAGGTTATCCTCAACCGCGTCAGCCACCCTCAGTTCGGCAAAACTGTGCTTGAGGTAGTAAGCGCCCCAAATCAGTTCCACGGCTACTACAGGCAATCCAGAGCCGTCAGCGAGAGCGATTTGCGCATCGCCGAGGAGACGCTCGCGAGGTGGCATGAGGGTGGATGCGAGCCGCTGTCAGAGTGCCTTTATTTTGTAGCAGGAGGAGGACAAGAGAATGTTTTTTCGTAGTAAAAGGGAGTGGCTGTGCGAAAAAATAACGCGCCATAGATTTAGAGGTCTGACAAGGTGGTCAGTAGGCGTTAAGCCTACGGAGTATCACTACAAGTGTAAGGTTTGTGGGTTTACATTTTGGAACCACAAGGCGCCTAAATCAAAAAGAGGAGGCCAAGAAAGTGAGTTTAGGTAAGTTCACACCCGAGAAGTTGGCGGAAATGGCCGCAGCAGACGCGGAAAGGGGCGAACAATGAACAATGAACAGAAATTTGCGGTATGGACAATAGCGGAGCACTACGGCAAGGCGCATCAGACAAATCAGGCTATGCAGGAGCTTGGCGAGTTGATTGTCGCGCTAACAAGGGGCGACAAAGAGGGCATCCTTGACGAGATTGCAGATGTGCTAATCATGATTGAGCAGCTCAAACGGTTGTACGACATCAGAGACAGTACGCTTGAGCGTCATATCAGCGTTAAGGTGCGCAGACAGATAAAAAGAATGGGGGAATCGAAGTGACAAAAAAACAATACATCCGGCCTGACTGGAAAGTGCGTATCATGAAAGACCTTGAGCAGCTCAAAGATCGGGAAGCATCCATCATGCTCTTACAAAAAAGCGACGATCCCGACGACAAAAAGAAGGTTAAGAAGACGGCGGGACACACCAAACGGATCCGCGCGGCGATCGGGATGCTTACAGAATTAGAGCAGGCCATTATTGAGAAGACAATAATCAGCCAAACAGTGGGCAAAAGCGCGGCTGCTTTTGACTTTGCCGCAGACCACCATATGGGCGAAAGGAATGTGTATAGATTGCGCGAAAAAGCTTTGTACCGGCTGGCGATTATGCTTTACGGCGAGGGCGTTGAAAGCATCTGGAAAGCAAAAAAAGCGTTTGACTTTTGGGGCTGGCGCGTGGTACAATAATAGGGCAAAGGTTGGCGGTGTTAACGGCGCTGCACGCCATCATACTGTCAACCAAAAGACCTGCCTTAAGGGTGCCGTTAACACCTTTTTGGCGGGTTTTTTATTGCATAAAATTAAAGGGGTGTTCACATGGCAGAGAAACGATACTATTGGCTAAAGCTTAAAAAGGATTTTTTTGAAACCAAAATCATCAAAAAGCTTCGTCGCATTGCCGGTGGAGATACATACTGCATCATCTACCTTCGGATGCTTTTGATGAGCACAGACAATGATGGCGTGCTGTTTTTTGATGGCATAGAGGACACCCTTATCGACGAGATTGCGCTGGAGCTTGGCGAAAGCGTCGAGAATGTGCAAGCGACCATCGGGATTTTGTTAAGCTCCGGCCTCATCGAAATGTCAGAAGGCGAGGAGTGCAAGCTTTTGGCCTATGAAGAAATGACGGGAAGTGAAAGCGCCTCTGCTTCGCGCGTGAGGCGGCATAGAACTGCGATACAGCCGCCTCCTGACCGTTACAATGTAACGCCTGACCGTTACAATGTAACAGCGTGTAACGGTGATGTAACAGCGTGTAACGGTGATGTAACAGCGTGTAACGAAACTGTAACGCTAGAGAAAGAGATAGAGAAAGAGTTAGAGATAGATATAGGTCAAGAACCGCGCGCGCAACGCGATATATCACAAAACAAAAACGATGTCAACACCAAAACCGAAAAAAACACATTTCGCCCGCCCGGTGTGGAGGAGGTGGCGGCCTACTGTTTGGAGCAGGGCTATCGCGTTGACCAGTATCGCTTTGTGTCGTACTACGCCAACCGCGGGTGGACGCTCTCGTCAGGCGAGCTGATGGACGACTGGCATTCCGTTGCGCGCTCGTGGCACAAGCGCGCTGCCGGCAAGTATGTGGCGCCTTCTGCTGCGCATCGGTACGGGAAGCCGCGGGACGAAACTCAACGCCTGTTTGACGATTTAGCCATGCAGGACTTTGGGCAAATAACCGACGAGCTTGTGGAGGGCCACCATGCGTCGGGGTAGCAAAACCCCTCAGATTTCGCTGTAGCGCAAAATAATGCCGCTATGGTGGGTTTGTATGCCAAGCCCCAGTTTCGAGCAATACGGGAGAAGCTAACGGCGAATGACGCGATTGTGGACACGCAAGGCAATCTGAGCACGAAACAGCAGGAGTGGCTGGCCGCGCTTGGCTCGCAGGGGTACCGTGCGGTGTGCTGCACCGGCTTTGAAGCGGCGAGGGATGAAATCATCGAGTACTTAGGCGGGAGGTGAGAAAAGTGAGCATCGAGAAAGACGGCGCTTTTTACTTTGCGGTGTGCGACAACTGCGGCGATGCGCTGGATGCGTGTTTTGAGTTTGGCGACGCGGTGGCGCTGAAAAAAGAAAACGGCTGGAAAACGACGCGAGTGGATGGCGACTGGTGCGACCACTGCGCCGTTTGCGTGGCTGCTGGCGCAGGGGGGCGGAGAGCTCTTTTCAACCGTTGTGCGGCAGGCCATGTGGCCTCATGCGATGGTTAGGCTTGACATTTTAAGCGCGGCAGTATACACTTGTCGTGTGGCCTTTGGTCGTGGTGTCCGAAAGGTCACTGTGACAAATCCACCGCCCCGCTTCTTACACCACAGGAGCGGGGCTTTTGTTTTTTCGGGAGGCAACCATGGAACTGGTAACGCTTAAATTGGCACAGATCAAGCCTTACAACAAAAACCCGCGGCGGAATGACCATGCGGTCGACGACTTGGTGCAGTCAATCAAAGACTGCGAGTACATTGCGCCAATTGTCGTAGACGAGGACTACATCGTGCTTGCAGGCCATACGCGCCTTAAGGCGCTAAAGCGCTTGAAATACAAAGAGGCGGCCGTCGTGGTAAAGACTGGGCTAACCGATGACCAAAAGCGCAAGTACCGCATTTTGGACAACAAGACAGCCGAGGGCGCAGAGTGGAACCTTGACCTTTTGGCTGAGGAGTGCGCGGGGCTCGATTGGGACAATTACTCGTTTGATTTTGAGTTTGGCGACGATGAGCAAGCCGAAATCATAGAGGACGAAGCACCCGAGGCTGACGAAGAGGGCGAGCCGACCGCAAAGCCGGGGGATATATGGCAACTTGGACGACATCGCCTTTTAGTTGGCGACAGCACAGACAGCCGACAAATTGAAAAATTGATGAACGGCGATAAAGCCGATTTAGTATTTGTTGACCCGCCATATGGCATGAAAAAAGAGGGCGACGGGGTAGAAAATGACAACCTAAACTACGATGACCTTCTGGACTTCAACAGAAGGTGGATACCGATTACATTTGACAACTTGAAAGACAACGGCTCTTGGTATTGTTGGGGAACGGATGAACCGTTAATGGATATTTACAGCCATATACTAAAGCCGATGGCACAAGAAAATAAAATCACCTTCAGAAATCTTTTGACTTGGAACAAGGGCAATGGACAAGGGCAGATGTCGGAAGATTTTAGAATGTACCCTGTGGCAGATGAAAAGTGCTTGTTTGTGCAAGTTGGCATTCAGGGTTTAACCTTAAATGCAAGTCAATACTGGGAAGAATACGAGCCTATAAGAGAGTATTTATACAATCAACGCATTTTGTGCGGATGGGATATCCCGCAAATGAAAACAATAGCAGGACATAGCGACAAAAGCCGAGACCACTGGACAAGTAAAAGTCAATGGAGTTTGCCGACAGAGGAAGTATATACAAAGTTTAAAAAGTGGGCAAACGATAACAAGATCGAAGCATTTGAAAAGCCATACGAGCAACTAAGAGCAGAATACGAGAAACTAAGGGCGTATTTTAACAACACCCACGATAACATGAACAATGTGTGGCACTTTGACAGAACGAGCTCAGAAGAGCGACAACACGCAGGAGGACATGCAACGCCTAAGCCTATTGCATTGTGTGGCAGAGCGATAAAGTCAAGCAGCAGAGAGGGCGAAATAGTCCTTGATGTATTCGGCGGAAGCGGTAGCACACTTGCAAGCTGTGAACAATTAAACAGAATTTGTTATACATGCGAACTTTTGCCGAGGTGGGCAGATGTAATTATTAAGCGCTGGGAATCCATGACGGGCGAAACGGCTGTATTGGTTGAAAACACACTGAACTAACAAGGAGGTGGCGCAAGTGGCAAACGAGAAAAACCTACGCGCGCCATTCAGCCCGAAAGAAGCCCGAGAGAACGGAAGCAAGGGCGGGAAGGCGTCCGGGGCCGCAAAAAGAGCCAAAAAAACAATGAAGCAGGCGCTTGAAACACTGCTTGAAATGGAGCACACAACCCAAAAAAAGGACGGGAAGACTGAACGCGTAGACGGTATGCTTTTAATGGCAAGGGCATTGTTCAAAAAAGCCGCAAAAGATGGCGACAAGGGCAGCATCGAGCTTGCGCTAAAAATCATCGGCCAGCACCCGGGCGAAGCATCTGGCGCAATTGGCTCCGACAAAATGGATGACCCACTGACCGCGGCGCTAAAGGAGGCGCTTGGCAATGCCACTAAGTAGCAAGCAGCTGGATGTGCTGCGCTTCCCCTACGCCGGAAAAACCGCCCTGATTTGCGACGGGGCGGTGCGCTCTGGAAAAACCTCCGTCATGTCCATTTCGTTCATCCTGTGGGCGATGTCGGCCTTTTCCGGGCAGTCGTTTGCCTTCTGCTCCAGGTCCGTTGGCGCCGCGGAGCGCAACATCATCAAGCCACTGCTCGAGGTGCAGTATTTGTCGCAGCAGTTTGACCTAAAGTACAACCGGGCGGAGCATATGCTGACCGTTAAACGCGGCGAGAAAACCAATCGGTTTTACCTATTTGGCGGCAAGGACGAATCGTCCTACACGCTAATTCAGGGCGTGACCCTGGCCGGTGTGCTCCTCGACGAGGTGGCGCTGATGCCGCGCAGCTTTGTTGACCAGGCGCTGGCGCGTTGCTCTGTGGAGGGCGCGCGGCTGTGGTTTAGTTGCAACCCCGAGGGGCCAAAGCACTGGTTCCGGGAGGAGTGGCTGCTGAAGCTTGCCGAGAAAGATGCGATGCACATCCACTTCGCGATGGACGACAACCCGGGCTTGTCCGAGGAGACCAAAGAGCGCTACCGCAGGCAGTACAGCGGCGTGTTCTACCAGCGCTACATCCTCGGCCGCTGGGTTATGTCCGAGGGGCTGATCTACGACATGTTCGACGAGACGGCCAACACCTACCGCCCCGAAGATAGGCCTGTAGGCCTGTACAGTGTCGCACAGCGCACTATCGCAGTGGACTACGGCACCGCCAATCCCACGGTGTTTTTGGACATTTGGGACGACGGGGAGGCCATCCGAGTTGATCGCGAGTATTACTGGGACAGCCGCAAAGAATATCGACAAAAAACCGACGCCGAGTATGCCGACGACCTGCTGGCGTTTATGGGCGATTCGCCCTGCGCAGTCATCGTTGACCCATCCGCCGCGTCATTTATCGCGGAGCTTCGCAGCCGCGGGGCGTATGTTGTCCCCGCAAACAACGAGGTGCTGGACGGCATCCGCAGGGCAAGCAGCCTAATGCAGCAGCGAACGCTGCTGGTATGCACCGACTGCGGCAACCTGCTTGGGGAGCTTAGCGAGTATATGTGGGACGATAAGGCCGCTGCGCGAGGCGAGGATAGGCCCGTAAAGCAGTCAGACCATTGCGCGGACGCGCTACGCTATTACATCAATGCGCTGCCTGAGTGGCGGTGCCTACTACAGTAAAGGGGGGCTGCGATTTGTCCAGACGCAACAAGGCTGAGGCGGGGCGCAAGATCCAAACGGCGGACACCATCAAACCAAGGACAGTGGAGGACGCCTTTTCCAACCCGAGCTTCGGGCTGGGCTTTGGCAGCATGTCCCCTGTGCAGGGGACGCAGTACCCGCTGACACGAATGACGCAGAACTACGCGCTGATAAATAGCCTGTACCGCACAAACTGGGTGGTACAAAATGTGGTCAACACCGTGCCGGAGGATATGTGCAGGGAGTGGTTCAAGGTCAAAGGTGTGGGGCCGGAGCATATGGAAAGCCTCGGCCGGCTGCAGACTAAGACGCGGCTGCGCCAGCGCATCTTGGAGGGCTTAGAGTGGGGCCGCCTCTACGGCGGCGCGATCGGCGTTATCTTGATCAAAGGCCAAGACGGGATACTGGACACGCCGCTTGACCCGGGCAGCATCATGCCCGGGAGTTTTGCGGGGCTGTACATCCTCGACAGATGGACCGGCTGCTACCCCGACATGGGGCTCGTGTCTGACATGAGCGACCCGGACTTCGGGCTGCCTAAGTTTTACAACATCACAGGCCCGGAGCTTAACATCGTCGCGCGGGTGCACCACAGCCGTGTTATCCGCTTCATCGGCCGAGAGTTGCCATACATCGAGCGCATCGCCGAGATGTGGTGGGGGGAGAGCGAGATCGAGGCCCTCTATCACGACCTGACCGAGCACGACAATGTCAAGGCCAACATGGCGGCGCTGACCTTTCGGGCCAATGTGGACACGATGGAGATGCAAAACCTTGACCAGATTTTGAGCGTTGGCAACAGCGAGATGCAGCGGCGCTTTTGGAACGCCATGAGCGCCCAGAATATCCTGCGCTCGAACTACGGCACGCGTGTCATCAATAAGGGCGACGCACTGCACAACACGCAGTACAACTTCACGGGGCTGGAAGGCGTGTACAACAGCATGTGCCTTGCACTCTGCGGGGCATCCCACATCCCCGCCACCAAGCTGTTTGGTCGCGCGCCCGCCGGGCTTAACGCAACGGGGGATGGCGACCTCAAAAACTACTACGACTACATCGACACGCAGCGAGAGAGCAAGCTGCGCCCTGTGCTTGAAAAGCTGCTGCCCGTCATGGCCATGTCGTGCTGGGGGCAGGCGCCGGATGATTTAGAGGTCACCTTCCCGCCTTTATGGACGCCCACGGCGCGCGAGATTGCAGACATCACCAAACTAAAGGCGGAGGCGATTGTCTCGACCTTCCAGTCCGGGCTGCTTGACGCGGACACCGCGCAAAAAGAGCTTAAGGCGCTGGCGGAGGAGACGGGCATGTTCGGCAGCATCACCGACGCGGAGATGGAGCGCGGCGCAGGCAAAAGCTACCGCGACTTGACCGCCCTGCGTGACCCGCTGTCTGGGCTGTCCTTTGGGGATGACCTATAATGCCGGACAGAGCGCAGGACACACCCGGTGGTGGGGACATCATCAAGCTGATGGCCATCTACATGGCGGCCGAGATGGGCATTATCGACGAGCTGGCGCGCCTGCGCAGCCGAGGGCTTGTGGACTACCATGCGGTGGACGCGCTTGCCAGGGTGCAGGAGACCCTGCGGAGGATGCAGACCGATGCGGCCCCATACTTTCCATCTATGGTGGAGGCGCAATTCACGGCGGCAAACGCAGGCGGCGTGATGAGCACCACCCAAGTCGACATCGTGCAGCGGCTTGTGGGCGCGATGGACAACACACTCAACCAAGCAGCTGCCACCGTTATGGTGGGGCTGCAAAACGCCATGATAGGCCGCAGGGAGCAGGATTTGCTGCGCAGCCTGTCGCTTGACCTTGTCAGCCAAATCCAAGCGACAGGCAAGGCGCTGCTGCCTGCCACCGAGAAGTTTTTGGACACGATACGCCGGGAGGGCATCACCGCTTTTGTGGATAAAGCCGGGCGGCGATGGTCGCTGCACACCTACATGGACATGGTGACGCGCACCACCTCACGGCAGGCCGAGGTGCTGGCCGTGCTGACGCGCGACGAGAAGCACGACCTGTATAAAATCAGCAGCCACGGCAGCACTTGCCCCATTTGCGCGCCGCTTGAGGGGCGCGTGTACAGCCGCAGTGGCACCGACCCCGATTTTCCGCCGCTGGCCATGGCGTTTGGGAAAATAGATAAAAACGGCCCGGACGATTTGAGCAACACCTGGCTGAATATACACCCAAATTGTCTACATTCCTTGATGATGTGGACGCCCGCGGGTCGAACGGACGAGGAAGTCGAGGAAGCCAAGCGCTTTTCCAGCTTTGAGAGCAACCCCAAGACGCACGACCCGCGCAGCCAAAAGCAGATTGATGCCTACCGAAACAAGGAGCAGGGCCGCGCCAAGATGCTGGCAGACATGCGGCAGTGGGAGCGCTACAAGCTGACGATGGGCGACCGCGTGCCGAGCTTCCAGACCTTCCAAAAGCACAAGCTTGTCGGCAGCAAGAGGTACAAGATGCTGGAGCTTGGCTACCGTGAGGCAAACGCACGCTTGAAATATGCGCCCGGGAGTGGTATGATTGACCCATCAAGCGGACTGCAGCGGCAGCTCCCCTACACGGCAGGGGGAGAAAAGGGCTTTATTCCAAGCGAGACCGCCTTCGCATCTACCCCGAAATCCATTGCAGGCGCGGGGAGCGATACGCCGCTTAAGCAAGCTGAAAACTTATCGCGAATCTACGGCGGGCGCGCAGGGCAATGGAGCAAGCGCGTCGCAAAAATTGAAAGCGATAAATATGTTTTTGATGTTCACTGGTACGAGCTGAACGGCAACCAGTACGAGATGAAATTAAAATCCCGCAAAGAGAGGTGATTGGATTGAAACTGAAGTATATAGGCGAGAGCTTTGGCGTTGACGGGCTCACAGATGGTGTGGTATACGACGCCACCGTTGAAGACGATGACTACTACCGCGTCGTGGACGACAGCGGAGAGGATTACTTGTACAGTAAGACCAATCCCGCGCCCTTGGATGGGTCATCCCCGGGCGGGATTTGGGAAATTGTGAAGGGTTAAAGCCCCGACTATAGCAAAATAAAATAAAAAGCTTACGCCAAAGCAGTCAACGGCTTTTTTAATGCAAAAAAAGGAGGTGCGGCGGTGGCCATCGCCTACTATGGGGCGGAAATCAGCCCAAACCAGCTTGAAACAAACAACGGCTTTTTGATTTGCAAGAATGTGCCTATCGCGCGCATCGGTGAGCAGGTGTACACCGCGCGCGACCTGATGATGGACGGAGACCCAAGCAGGCCGGTGACGGTTTACCGCGACGCGGCCGATGTGTTTGACCCCGCAGCGCTTGCTAGCTTTGAGGGCGTAGTGGTGACAGACGGGCACCCGGGCATCAATGTTGACGCCGGAAACTACGGCGCCTTCGCCCGTGGCCACGCCCAAAATGTGCGGCGGGTGGGCGAGCATGTCGTCGCTGATCTGCACATCTACGACCAGACGCTCATATCCGACATCCGCAACAAAGTCAAGCTGCAGGTGTCCTGCGGCTATAACTGCGACTGGTCGGACGAGGCCGGTCGCATCACACAAAAGCGCATACGCGGAAACCATGTCGCAATCGTCCCGCAGGGCAGGGCAGGCGCGACTGTGGCTATAAAAGACGCAGCCCGAAAGGAGAGCAAGCCGGTGAACAAACTCAAACGCGCCATCCTGCAGGCCTTCGGCTCGGCAGTGCAAGACGCCACACCCGATGAGCTGGCAGAGATGGTAGAGGCAACAAGCGACGCGCTGGACGCTGTACCCGCCGACAAGGCGCCGGAGGCGGAACCCGCTGACCCCACACCAAAAAAGGAGGAGAGCGAAAGCATGGACACCAAAGACATGAAGGCTGAAGATGTTGAAGTAGAGCGCGCGCCCAAGGGCGACGACCTCGGCACCAAGCTCGACAAGCTCATCGAGATGATGGGCGAGATGATGAAGCTTGAAAAGGCGGAGGAGAAAAAGCTTTCGGACGAGGGCGACCTTGACGAGCTGATTAAAACCCTCGCAGGCGAGGAAGGCGACCTTGACGACGCAAAAGCCGAAACTCTGCCCCTTGATGGCGCGGACGACATGGCGCCCGCGGCCAAGGACGCGGCCATGCACATCCTGCGCAGCGTGCGCCCGGCGGTTGCTGAAATCGCAGACGCCAAGCAGCGCGCAGCTGTTGTGGATGCACTGACCGCAGTCATCAGCGACAGCAGCAAGATGGGCGACATCGTGAGCGCGGTTGCGGGCAACGCCCGCAAACTGGCGCAGGATGCCGCAAACGCAGACCCGCAGGCCAGATACACTAAGTTGTGCGACGACCAGCAGGCCGTCTACCGAAACCTAAATCCCCACACGAAAAAGGAGGGCTAAACAATGGCAGGACTTTTCCCGCAGAACATCGGTAAAACGATGCCCAACGGCTTTGCTGGCTCCTACGCCCGCCAGCCGGACATGATCATCGCCACTCGCGCCCTTGGCGGCTCGGACGCTTTGACCTTTGGCGTGCCCTTAAAGTACGACGCAGACGGCAAAGTGGTGCTGTTTGGCGCAGGCTCCGCCGCTGCTGACTTTGTCGGCGTGGCCGCGGCCGAGGTCAAGAGCGCCACCTCGTACCTGAACCAGACCGCAGGCGAGTACACGACCGGCGACGCCGTGGCGGTATTCCAGCGCGGCGCGGTCAATGTGCTTTGCAAGCGCGGCACCGCCGCACTCGGCGGCGATGTGTATATCCGCATCGCGGCCAATGCGACCTACCCGAACGCCGCCATCGGCGACTTTGAGGCCTCGGCCGACGGCGTGAACAGCGTGAAACTCACAAACTGCCAGTGGGCAGGCGGGCAGGATGGCGACAATGTCGCTGAGCTGCGCATCCTGACCATGGCCAACGCATAAGGAGGGGAAAACATGGCTTTCCAAAATGTTGGTACTTTTAATGGCGGAGTGCACGCCACCCGTGGTGGTGGTGGCGCCCCGATGAACGGCATCGCCCTGAATGACGCGGCCATCGCGTCCGGCATGGCGTTTCTTGTTTCGGAGCTCGAAAAGCGCGACCCCATGATTCGCAACCCCTTGACCTCGTTCACCTATGCGCGTGATGTCGTCATCCGCACCGGCGGCGGCTGGGTTGATGCGGTGTCCGCCATGGCGGTGTCGTATGGCATCACCGGCGGCGGCGAGAACAGCGGGCTGACTGCAGGCGGCGCAAACGCGACCCCGATTGTGCAGGCATCCATGGACAAGGGCATCTACAGGGCGCACGCTTTTGCGGCTGCTTTGCGCATCAAGTTCATCGACATGCAAAAGAGCAACTTCATCGGCCGCAGCCTTGACCAAATCCTGACCGATGGCGTTCGCATGGCCTATGACAAGTACATGGACAAAAACACCTACCTTGGATTTGCGGACTTTGGCACCACCGGCCTTATCAACAACGATGATGTGGTAGAGACCACTGTTGCAGACGGCGCGGATGGCACGAGCGAGTGGAGCACCAAAACTCCCGACGAGATCCTAAAAGACATCAACGACGCGCTGACCGCCGTTTGGGCCGCCGCTGAGTATGACCCCTCGGCAGTGCCTAACCACATCATTCTGCCCTACGAGCAGCTGACCTATATTCAGTCGCAGAAGGTCAGCGACCTGGCGGGCAAGTCCATCTTGACCTACATCATGGAGAACAACATCGCCAACCTAAACGGCCAGAGCCTGTTCATCGGCGGCACCGCTTTCTGCAAGGGCGCCGGCACCGGCGACGCTGACCGCATGGTGGTGTATGTCAACCACGACAGATACCTGGCAATGGATGAGCTTGTGCCGCTGTCCCGCGTGATGAGCACGCCCAACGCCGCGGAATCGTCCTACGATACCTCGTTCATGGCCAATGTGTCTGAGCTGCAGCTGATGTACCCGCAGACCGTCGGCTACTTCGACGGCATTTAAGGAGGACATTATGAGAGTTTTACCGAAACGCAATATCGTGCTGCGCTCCCCTTGCGGGGGCGCGGCCTTCCCACTCCGCGCGGGCGTGGTCGCCGATCTGCCCGAGTGGGCGGAGAAGGCGCGCTACACCGCGCAGCTGCTGGAGGCCGGCAAAATCGTGCAGATGACTGAGCCGACCGTCAAGAGCGCCGCGAAAGGCAAAAAGGAGAAGAACGACAAGGGTGCCTCGGAAGGCCCGGAAACCTCTGAAGCCACCGAGGCAACAGAAGAAGCCACAGCTGAATAAAGGAGGATGCCGCCGTGAGTGTTTACGACTTGGAATCACCGCAATTCTTTGGCCTTAAGGGCGTAGCCGCAAACCTGTCGCATGACCGGGGTGCGTATACCCCGGCCATGTTTGCAGATGATTTTCCGCAGTTTAGAGACGCTGACAGCGGCATCTCTTTTTTGCCCGTTCAAGCGCTTGATATGTTTGTCAACATGGCGAACGCCAGCATCGCGCCGGACAAATGGCTGGAGCTTTGGCGGTATGCTGCTGGGCTTTATGTGGCGCACAACGCCACGCTGTACCTGCGCACCTTTAGCACCGACGCGAGGACGGCGCAGGCCGCAGCGGCGACAGGCGCGCTGTCCGGCGTTGTAACAACGGCCAAGATGGGCGATACATCTATTTCCTACGACATCGACGCGCTGACAAAGGCCACGGAGGGCTGGGGAGATCTAAACGCCACAACCTACGGCCAGATGCTGGCGACGCAGGCGCGGCTTGTCGGGATGGGGGGCACGCTTGTGTGACAAGGTTAGATGAAATGTACACGGACCTGGTCGATGTGTACCGGGCGGTTCAGGCTAAAGATGGAGAGCTAACGCGGATGGAACGGCAGAAGGTCGGAAGCTCCATCCCATGCAGGGTGTATGTTAGCACCCAACGCCCCATACAGATGTCGCCGGAGGCGGCCACGAGCTCGCGAACTTCGAAGCTTGCAGCGGCGCCGGACGCGGACATCAAAGCGGGAGACGAGCTGCGCGTGCTAAGAGGGGCTGCTGTCGGAGTAGATCTCGGCGTGCTTCGCGCGTTTGCGGCGCAGCCGGTTATATACCCGGATTTATTCAACCGCGCAAGCACAGGCATGTCGCACATGTCTGTTGAGCTCATGAGCGAGGAGTGGGTCAAATGAGTGACACCGTAACAATCGCCAAAAGGGTCCTGCAGCTTAAAAAAATCTGTGCTGATGTGCCGTCTGTGCTAAAGGGCGCCGCGCGGACGGCGACCATGCGGGCTGTTGAGGCCACGATGGACGCCACCCCACCCAAGGCGGGCTCGAACTATGTCAAAGGCACAGGGACGCGCAGCGGCGAGCTTAAGCAGCACTGGGCGACGGACAGCGCAATCGAACCCGCGCGCTCTATCGGTGGGTACTTAACCACGCTCGCGAACAACCTGCAATATGCGTCCTATGTCAACGACGGGCACCGCATGGATAGGCACTTCGTGCCGGGGCTTGTTATTAACCCAAACAGCGGCCTGCTGGAGCGAGTACCGCGGGATGAGGGCGGCATCGTGGTCGGGACAAAGACAAAGTATGTCAAGGGCGAGTTCATGGCAGACAAGGGCAAAGCGGCCTATCACAGCGCGCTGGTGGCTGTGCTTGATACGGAAATAGGGAGGCTGATGCGATGACCTTTACAATCACAGACATCGCGAGCGCGCTTGCTGCGCACCTCGCGCCCCTGTTCCCGGGGGTTACCTTTTTAGAGGACCCGGCGCAGCAGGGCGTGAGCACCCCGGCGATGTTTTTGCAGCAGCGCTTTAGCGACATCAAGCTGCAGCCGGGCGGCCGGTACAAGCGCACCATCGGGCTGGATCTGACCTGCCTTGTGGACTACAACCTGCCGAACCTGCAGCAGCTGTACTTACAGGCGGCGGAAACGCTGGACGAGGTCATGGAAACATTTGGTTACAAAGGTGCTATTTTGCGCACCTACAACCGAGAGTGGCGCGTCGACCTGGATGCGCTGCACTATAAGTTTGATTTGATTGTGTGGGTGCAAAAAGATCGAGCATCTGGGCCGACCATGGAAACCCTTGATTTTACAGGAGGTGCAAAGGATGGCTAAAAAAGAGGCAAGCGACCCGGGGGCTGAAAAATACGCGCGCGGGGTTTTGCTTAAGTCCGAGGCTTTTGCAGGCTACCAGCGCGATTTTCTCGCGCAGGTGCTGAAAAAGGATGAATACACACTCGATGAGGCGACAAAAGTCGTCCAAGAATTTTTTGGAAAGGATGTGTTGTAATGGCTGGAGGCGCATGGAGCTCTGAAAACAAGGTTTTACCTGGCGTTTACATCCGATTTAGGGGGTCGAGCGGTCTTTCGCTGAACCCCGGCATGCGCGGCGTTGTCACCATCTGCGAGCCGCTATCCTGGGGGCCTGTTGGGGTCGTGCAGGAGCTGAGCGCGGGCGCAGACACCACGCCGATGACGGGCTACGCGATGACCGACCCTAAAAACCTGTTTTTGCAGGAGATTTTCAAGGGCAGCAACCGAACGGCGGCCCCCGTCAGCGTTCTGCTGTACCGCCCCGCGGCTTCGGGCAGTGCGAGCGCGGCTGTCACGGTCGGCACGCTGACCGCCACCGCAAAACACCCAGGGCTGCGCGGCAACGACATCTCGCTGGTCATCTCGGCGCTGCTGGAGCCTGCAAACGCGTTTCAGGTGGACACCGTTGTGGATGGCGTTGTGGTTGACAGCCAGACGGCCGCCGCCATTGCGGAGCTGGTCGCCAATGACTGGGTGGGCTTTTCCGGCACCGGGTCGCTGACGGCAACGGCCGGTGCGCCCCTGATCGGCGGGCTTGACGGTGATGTGCTGGCCGCGGCCTATGCCACCTACCTTGCAGCGATTGAGGCCTACAAGTTCGATGTGCTTGTCTACGACGGCGCGGATGACACCGTGAAGGCCTCTATGGTGTCCTTTGTCAACCGGCTGGCCAATGACCTGGGCAGCTACACGCAGTTGGTTGCAGCCAACCTGACGACGCCCAACACGCAGTACGCGGTCAATGTCACAAGTGGCGTGACGCTTGCGGACGGCACCACCCTCACCCCGGCGCAAACTTGCTGGTGGGCAGGGGGCGCGACGGCGGGCGCGGCATACAATCAATCTTTGACCTTTGCAAGCTACCCCGGGGCGGTGTCGGCCACGCCGATTCGCACCCAGTACGAGCAGCAGCAGGCACTGGAGGCCGGGCAGTTTATCTTGTTCGCCGACGGCGGGGCTGTGCAGGTCATGCAAGACATCAACAGCCTTGTGAGCGCTCCGCCCGAGCTGAACGATTCGTTTAAGAAAAACCGCGTCTTGCGCACCTTGTCCACCATCGCCAACGATGTCTACACGCAGTTTTCCGCGAACTACATCGGCGCGGTGTCCAACAATGACGAGGGGCGCACGCTGTTCCGTTCGGCCATTATCGGCTATTTGGCGCAAATTCAGGCTAACGAGGGTATTCAAAACTTTGCAGCCGAGGATGTGACGGTCCGTGCAGGTGCTGCAATCGACGCCATCCTTGTGGATGTCGCAATCCAGCCGGTAGACAGTGTCGAGAAAATCTATATGACCATTCAGGTCGCGTAAAGGAGGGGTAAAAATGGCGTTTCTTTTAGACAGAGATATTCCCAATGGCGCACTGGCCACCGCGGTCGTCAGCATTGATGGTCAAAACCATGTGCTGTTTCGCGCAAAAAAAATCCAGGTGAGCGCCGACATCCAAACCACGGACACCAAAGTCATGGGGACGACGCGCATCCAGACAAAGAACAACGGCGCTAAGCAGCAGGGTAGTGGTACCATCTACTACGGCTCTAACTTGTTCACCGACATGGTCCTGGAGTATCTGGAAAACAACAGAACCATCTATTTTGACCTGACCATCACCAACGACGACCCCACCACCACCATCGGGCAGCAGATCATGACCTTTTACGGCTGCAAGCTGTTCGGAGACATCCCACTTGCCGTGATGGATTTGGACGCCCCGCAGCCGGAGCAATCATTCCAGTTCTCGTATGAAACAGTGAAAATGCTGACGCCCTTTGTGGCAGAGGCCGCACTTGGAGGTTAAGACATGAACAATTTGCAAGCATTTTTAAAACCCGCGGTAGCGCAAGGGGTGGAGGAGGTCTATATCTCCACCCGCTTCCAGGATGAGAACGGAGACCCGGTGCCGTTTAAGATCCGCGCGCTGTCGCAGGAGGAGAACGAATCCCTCAACAAGCAGGCCAAGCGGCAGCGCAAGGTGAACGGCCGTACAGAGGAGAGCCTGGACGCCGCCGAGTTTGTCCGCCGCGTGGTCGTGGCCGGTACGGTTGAGCCGGACTTCAAGTCCACCCAGCTGTGCGAGGCCTACGGAGTTTTAGACCCGCAGCACCTGCCCGGCAAAATGCTGCTTGCTGGCGAGTACTCGAAGCTCTCTGCAGCCATCATGCGTGCAAGCGGCTTTGATGACAACGCCACCGCGGAGGACGACGCAAAAAACTGATGGAGGGGGGCGACCTTGAAACAGTCCTGGCATATTATTGCTTTATCAATCATGGTTGGCCTCCAAGCCAGTTTGCAGAGCTCCCCTTCCGGGAGCGGATACTAATCAAAGTGTTCGTTGACAAGCAGATACAGTTGAGGAATGAAAACAAGAGGTAGGAGGTGCCCCATGGCTGTAATGCGCGAAGAACTATTACTTGTTGACCGATTTAGTCAGACGGCGAACTCCTACCTGTCCTCCGCCCAGAAGATGTCGGCCGCGACCGATGAAGCGACCGGCGCCACCGGGGGATTTACGACCCAGAGCGGTAAAATGGGTGTCGAGGTGGACAACAATACAAAATCTGTCGATACTCTGGCGGGCAGCGTTCGCGCCTTGGCCGCAGCCTACGGCCTCGCAAAAGCCGCCACTTGGCTTGTGACGACATCCGACACCTTGACCAGCATCGACGCGCGCCTTGAAATGGTCACCGGCAGCGCGGAGGGCGCAGCGCAGGCGACGGAGGACATTTATGCCGCCGCAGAGCGCGCTCGCAGCTCCTACACCGACATGGCGGCGCAGGTGTCCAAACTCGGCATCACAGCTGCCGATTCGTTCTCCGGGATGGATGAGATCGTCGCTTTTAGCGAGATTGTGGCAAAAAACTTTTTGCTGGGCGGGGCTGCTGCGCAAGAACAGGCCGCGGCCACCTACCAGCTGACGCAGGCCATGCAGTCCGGGCGCTTGCAGGGCGACGAGTACCGCTCCATCATCGAAAACGCGCCGCTGCTTGCGAAGTCAATCGAAGATTACATGCAAAATGTCATGGGCGCGCAGGGGGCGCTGAAAGACCTCGCCGCAGAGGGCCTCATCACTGCGGATGTTATCAAAGCCGCGGTTTTTGCATCCGCGGAGGAGGTCAACGCCAAAGTGGAGGAGCTGCCCTATACCTGGGCGCAAGTGGCAAACATGGCGGGCAACACCTTTTTACAGACGATGGAGCCGGTGCTTCAGGCCATAGGCGCTGCCGCGCAATGGGCGTCTGAAAACATTGATACCGTGAACAGGGTGCTGCAAGCTTTTGGCATCGCTGTAGGCATCGTGGCGGCGGCATGGGTTGTCTATGAGGTCGCCACTATCGCGGCGATGATAGCCACACAAGGATTGACAGCGGCCATGGCCGCCAACCCCATATTTGCCATCATTTCCGCCATCATCTTTTTGACCGGCATCATCTACAGCGCGATCGTGGCCATGGAAGAATTTAGTCTGTCGGCTGTGCACACCAAGCTTGCCTGGACGCTTGCCTGGAACGGCATCACCCTCACGCTGCTTGATGCGTATGTGTTTATCAAAACCTTTACCGCCGACATCGAGCTTGCCTTCGCTCATATGGCTTTAGGCATCGGAAGCGTCATGTGGGACTTGGGGTCGGACATTGTGGGCATCTTTAGTAGCTCTTTAGGTGCTGCAATGGATATGATCAACAAAGTCATCGGCCAGATAAACGAAAAAACGGGCAGCAGCATCCAGATGTTCGATGCGGACTTCAACGCCGGCGTCATCGCCGACATGGAAGCCGACATGGCCGCCAGAGAAGCCGCGCTTAACCGCACCGTGCAGCTGGCAAACAGGGAAGCGCGGACACGCGAAAATGATGTCATGATTGAGTACTATGTCGCGCTAAATGACCTCGCAGCGGCGCAGTCCGCGGAGCGCGCGGCGGAGGCAGGGCTTGGGGCCGGCGCTTATACCTTTGAGGGTGGCGACACAAGCGGCCTGCTGGAAGTTATCGCGGACGGGGTGGGCAGTATCGCCCAAAGCGTTTCTATGAGTGATGAAAACCTGCAGGTGCTGCGCGACCTGGCCGAGCGTCAGTATGTCAACAACATCAACCTGACCAGCAGCGCGCCAGTCATCACCGTAAACGGCAGCAACACCGGCAACACCGCGGCCGACAGGCAGGCCATGGCCGACGCCATCGCAGAGCTATTGACCGAGCAGGGCGCAGCCGGTAGCTACCGAACGACCGCGCGCCCGATATAAGCAACAGGAGGTGGCAAGATGGCCAACAGATACGGCTTGTTTTTTGCTCGGGGCGGCACCGTCTTGCGCCTACCCATCAACCCGGCAAAACTGCCCGAGAGCCAAGAGGTGGAGCTGACAAGCTACAATATTCTTGGGCTTGGCCCGGTTGAGGTACCGCGCACGCCGGGCGTTAAAAAACTGAGCATTTCAAGCTATTTCCCCGGCGAATCATCGCCCCAGGCGCTCACCTCCGGCGACTTTGAGCCGCCGGGCACCTATGTGCAGTTTTTCAGGAGCGCCATGCAGGACAAAGCGCCCATCGTCTACACCCCGGTGCGCCAGCAGCCCGACGGCACCCCATATTTGGAACAGGTGGCCGGCTACCCTGTCATCGTGTCCCAGTTTAGCATCGAGGAAAAAGGCGGCGAGCCGGGCGACTTGTATTACACCCTGGAGCTGTCCGAATACAGAGAGCTGCAGGCAAAAACGGTGGTTTTAGACACGCCGCAAGCACAGAGCGATGCAGCCATCCCCGTGACCGAGGAGCCCGCAAGAGAAGTGCCGGAAGGGCAGCTTGTGGTTGGCGGATACGCCACCGTAAACGGCCGCTTTTGGTATACCTCCTATGGTGACGCGCCCTTTGGAAACGGCAACGGCAGGCGGGTGCAAATCCGCCGCATTCTGACCGCAGAGGGCAGGCCCTACCCGATACTGATTTACAGTGAATCGGGCGGGCAACTTGGGTGGACAGATGCCGACGCGCTCACGCCGGAGGTGGTCGACGCATGACGACCAGCTTGCTGATCCAAAGCAAAGACAGCGGCACGGTTTACGAGTGCTCGGACGCTGTTTCTCAGGTAACCGTCAAAACCGTTCGCACCGGGACACCGGGGACGCTCACCTTTCGCGTCATCAAAGCGGGCAACCTCTCTTTCGTTGAGGGCGACCCGGTGCGCTTCGAGGTGGACGGACAGCTGCAGTTCTACGGATGGGTTTTTACCAAGAAAAAGGACCGCTGGGGCGTTATAGATGTCACTTGCTACGACCGCCTGCGATACCTAAAGGCCAACGCCTCCTACGCGTTCTACGCCATGAACGCGGGGGATATCATCCGCCAAATCGCGGGGGATTTTGGCCTTGATGTTGGCGCCATCGCCGACACCGGCTACTTGCTGCCGTCCCTTATCGAAAGTGACCAGCCGCTGCTTGACATCATCGGCGAGGCGGTGCAGCAAACCCTGCTAAATACCGGCAAAGCCTTTGTTTTTTACGACAACGGCGCGGGATTGTCGCTGCAGGAGGCGGGTGCCATGACCGCAACCGAGGTGGTGGGCGATAAATCCAGGCTACTGGACTACACCTACACCACAGACATCGACAAGCAGACCTACAACAGCATCAAGCTTGCGCGGCCAAACGAGGACAGCGGCGGGGCGGATGTGGTGCTGGTCGAGGACAGCGAAACCATCGGCAAGTGGGGGCTTTTACAGCTGTATCAGCAGGTGGACGGTGACCTAAACCTTGCACAGATGGAGGCGCAGGCCTTAAGCAGCCTGATGTACTACAACCGCAGGATGCGCACCGTGTCGTTTGAGGCCCTCGGCGTGCTCGGCCTGCGCGCCGGGCAGATGCTCTACATGGATGTGCCGGGGCTGGGCGACATCAACCTAAAGCAGTATGTCCTGCTTGAGCAAGTCACCCACACCTTTGAAAACAGTGTGCACAAAATGTCCGTTGAAACCATGCCGATATAGGAGCGCAAAATGGAGCTTTTGAAAGTGATACAAGAGATTGTGCAGCGCAGCCTAAAGGCTGCCCAGTTGACGGAGTATGTGGCGGGCACCGTCGAATCGGTGTCGCCGCTTATGGTCCGCATATCGTCGACCATGCCGCCGCTGCAAGCCCCGTCCTTGCTGCTTACCGAGCAGGTTGAAAACCGGCTTGAAGCGGGGGACGCGGTTATCATGCTTCGGGTGCAGCGGGGACAACGGTATATTATACTGTCCCGTGCAGTCGGGGCTACTTAGGGGAGGTGCAGCAGTGGCAATCATACCGACCGGCACGGCGCTTGTAAACGGCACAACGCCGCAGGTGCAGCCCTCGCTGACTTGGGGCATTGACCAAGAGACAAAACGCATCACCGGCGAGGTGGACGGCCTGACGGCAGCTGCACAAGCGGTAGCGGCCATCCTGCAGATTGAGCGCTTTTCATTTCAGATTTACAAGCCCTACACCGGGACGCTGTTCTCCGGCTTGGTGGGCCTTGATGCCGGCTATGTCATGTCAGAGCTGCAGCGGCGCATCACAGACGCGCTGCTCGTTGATGACCGCATCAAAAGCGTGGATGGCTTTGTTTTCAGCCAAAGCGGGAGCGCGCTTTCTGTGACCTTTTCTGTCTCTACCGTGTACGGCGATACAACTGCCAGTGTGGAGGTGCAACAATGATTGATTTTAGCAACAAGACCTACGCCGCGCTGCTGACTGAGATGCTGGCGCTTGTGCCCGGCACCTACGACAAGCGGGACGGCTCGCCCATCCCCAGCGCCCTTGGTCCCGCTGCCTACGGACTGGAGGGCGTGTATGTGGCGTTGGATGCCATCCAGCGATCGGGATATGTGCAGACCGCAGTCGGGCAGTCGCTTGACCTGCTTGCTGCCATTGCGGGCCTTGCGCGCAGGGCGGCCACGCCTGCCGTGCGGCAGGGCTCTTTTAACCAAGAGGTGCCGCTTGGCGCACGCTTTTCCACAATCGCCGGGGCGGCGTCTATCAACTTCGCCGTGAGCAATGCCGCGGACGCGCAGCTGACCGCAGAGGTGCCCGGCATCCTCGGCAACGACTATTTCGGCAACATCCTGCCCATCACCACCCTGCCCGGGTTGACGCAGGCAGTGCTTGGCGACATCCTCATCCCGGGCGAGGACGAGGAAACAGACGACGCGCTGCGGGCGCGCCTGATCGAATCGCTTAACGCCCGGCCCTTTGGCGGGAATGTGGCCTCATACCGTGCCGATGTTGGCGCGATCACAGGCGTCGGGGCGGTGCAGGTGTACCCCATTTGGAACGGCGGCGGAACTGTAAAGCTGTCTATCCTTGGGGCGGACTTGCTGCCCGCGCCCGCGGAGCTGCTGGAGCTGGTGCAGAATACCATCGACCCCGCGCCAAACCAAGGCCTGGGGCTGGGGCTTGCGCCCATCGGCGCACAGGTCACCACCGTTGCACCCGATAGCGTCACTGTCAATGTGGCGGCCACTGTGCAGCTCGCACCGGGCTATACCATCCCGCAGGTCACGCCGCTTGTGACGCAGGCGCTTGAGGCGTACCTTGCCGATGTCCGCGCCGGCTGGGCCACGCAGCTGACGCCGACCGCAGTTGAGTACGAGGCCGATGTCTTTATCTCGCGCGTTGTGGCCGCCATCGTGCTGGCGCAGGGCGTTGTAAACGCAAGCGACACCACACTGAACGGGGCGGCGGCTGACCTGCGGCTGACGCAAAGCGGTGCGCTGCAGCAGGTGCCGGTGCTGGGGACGGTGATGCTAAGTGAATAGCCTCTCGCTGCCTCTTGATTTTGAGCTTGAACTGCTGCCGCTGCTGCCGACATGGTACCGCGATATTTTGGACTATCAAGCCATCTGCGCAAGCGAGCAGGAGAGCTTTGACGCACTTGTCACGGCGGTTGTCGCCACTTCCGACAACCTTTTCTTCCAGACAATGGATGAGGGCGCGGTGGCCTTGTGGGAGCAGCTCTTTGGCATACTGGCCGCTCCGTCGGAGGATCTACCGTTCCGGCGCGAGCGGGTGCTCAACCGCGTATCGACGCGGCCGCCGTTTACGCTGGCGTTTCTCTACCAAAAGCTGGACGCCCTCATCGGCCCCGGGGCTTGGACAGTCAGCGTGGACTACCCGAACTACACCCTGTACATCGAGAGCAGCGCGGCCAACCAAGAATACGCGACGGAGGTCGAGGCGACGCTGCAGGGCATCAAGCCCGCGCACATCGTCTATGTCAACCGCCCGCTTTTGGTTGATGCGGTTGTGGTCAGCGAAGAAATCACCCTATCAGAGACGCGCTGGTGGTACACGCTCGGGAGCTGGGGGCTTGGGGTGAATCCCTTTGCGTCCGAAGAAGAAAGGGGGACGATTAAGATGCCGACCATGCCAAGTGTGCAGCCGCCCATGTTGGCGGTGAGCGCGCAGAGCGTGCTGGATGATACGCAGAGTGTGCGCATCAACGGCAGCATCATCATCACAGACCTTGAAAAGACACGCGACGAAAACACCGGCAATATCCTTTACACGGTGACCGCCGCGCAGACGAATGTTATAACCCGCGTGGAGCTGCTGGGCAGCGGCGGCGCGGTGCTGTCCGATGCGGCGGTGTATGTGCCCCTCGGCGAGAGCAGCGCGAATATGCGGCACAAATTATTGTTTGAGGAGGGCGTGGCAAATGGCGGATAACCCTATCACAGTGCCCCTGCCGGCGGACCTGCCGACCAACTGGACGCAGGGGCAAATCGTGGCCCCAAACGGCGCGGATGTGGGCCAGCCGGAACAGCGGGGGTACAACTACAGCGCGGAGCAAATCAACGCGGCGCAGGCAGCCGCCCAGCAGCTCGGCGCTGCGTTCCCGAACCTATACGGCAAGGGCGACACGGTGCCCGTCACAGACGGAGGCACAGGGGCGAGCACGGCGCCACAGGCCCTTGTCAACCTGGGTGCCATCCCCGCGGCAGAAAAAGGACAGCCGAACGGCGTTGCGACGCTCGGCGCGGACGGGAAACTGCCGAGCAGCCAAAGCCCGAGCAGTGTCGTGCTGATTGGCGCACAGTATGATCGCTCGGGAGATTTCGAGGATTTAGAGCTTGGGTATAATGTTGGGTGGGGGTCGCCGTCCACATCAAAAAGCGGGAGGTTTTTCACCGCCGGTGAAAACGCGCGGATGTACGGCGACGAATCGGGCAAAACTTGGGAGCATCAGGGGAGCACAAACTCAAATTTAACCGTTTCTGCCACAGCGGTGAACTCTCCGGGCGTTGCTGTTGCGCTCAGACACAGCACCTCCGCAGATGACTGGGCGATATTTAGGTACACCGACGGTGGCAGGACGCTCGAAAGCCAGACCACGGTCGGGGCGGCGAGCTCGGTCAGCAACGGCGCAGATATTTGCCTAAACGATGCAGGGCAGTCCGTGTATTTTATTTCCGATATTGCAAATTCTGCCAGGTACTCTACCGATGCCGCAAAAACATTTTTGACGCCGACAGGCCTGCCCGCTACGGGGGTTTACGCGCGTGTGGACATCAACGCCAGCGGCTTAGTTGGGATGACCATTTCAAATGTGTTGTACGAAAGCTTGAACGGCGGGCAATCGTTTGCAAACAAGGGGACACCGCTTTCGCCCGCGACGGCCTACGCAAACAACGACTTGGGCGAAAGGATGATTATCGGCACGACATCGGTATCGGGCGGGCGAGCCGCGAAGTTTTCCGCCGATGGGGTAACATGGGAAGACAGGGTAGTCCCGGTGTACCTGCGGGTCGTTGACAGGGACATCACTTTCAAAATGACCAACAAATTCATCCTTCTGGGGAATTATATTTCATACGACAAAGCCATTACATGGGAGGTCCTGCCGTTGTCGAGCGATGCTAATACGGCCCTTTGGGAAAACGGGTCTCTTGCTCAAGTGTTGCCAGATACAACGCTTATAAAGTATGCACCCGCCCTGCAGGTCAGCGTTCTCACAGATATTGACGGCAATGTAATCGGGGAGGTGGTGACTACATTATGATGAATGTGAAACAGCACTCTAACGGGACATGGACCGCCGTGGTCACAAACACAAGACTAAAGGGCGGCGGGTGGCTCTATGTACCCCAGGAGCTTGAAAGCGCAGTACGGGAGGCCCTGCCGTTTATGTCGGCGCAGCACGAGGACGGCGAGGTAATCGCCGTGCAGAAAACCGAGCCGCCGACCGTCGTGCCCACAGTCCCCGAAGTAGACACAGACGCGCTGCTGCAGATGACCGTTGACCAAGAGCTGCGGCTGTCGATGCTGGAGCTGATGATGGGAGGGGGTGACCTCCTTGCTTTATAGATGCCTGCTGTTGCTCGTTGAGCGCGGCCTGACCGACGGCCTGGCCGAAAAAGTCGATACCTTTTTCGCGCTTGGCCGAATCACAGAACAGCAGTACACAGAACTGACCGAAAAGCTGACTGGCAAAACGCCGGCGCAATAAAAAAAAGGAGGAACTACCTATGAAAATCAACGATGTTAAAGAACTGAGCGCCCAACTGCTGAAAATCGCGACCATGATGGACACCCCTGCGACCAGCCTTGCCGTATCGGAGGAGGTCAAGGCCTACCAGGCGGGGCTTGACGGTCAAGCCCTCTCGTCCGTGGACTACTTGCGCCGCCTTATGCTTGCAGCCTGCGACCTGATGGGTATGCCCGACGGCGCGGAAACCGAAATCGAAGTCTAATTGCAGCCCTACACTAAAACCGCGGAGGTGCATTAAATGACGCAGTCCATTTATCAGGGGAGCAACTCTCCCATCAGGATATACCCGACAGAGATGCCAACGGTTGTACCGAGCAGCGCCCGAGCGGTTTTGGTTTATAGCGGCGGCATTGTCAAGACTTGGACGCTGCTGGACATGACGCAGGATGTAGACCACTACATCCTGCCCCTGTCGCAGCAGGACACCTATAACCTACAGCCCGGGGCTTACACGCTTGAGCTTAAACTGTATGACGGCGAAAATGTCATCCTGTTTGAGGCGGCCACTATGCGCGTTGTCAGCCGTGCGGATAAGGCTACGCTTGGTGACCCTGTTGTCGATGGAGACGGAGACGGCATTGCGTTAACCATGTCCGTTATCACCAACTTGGCGAATGTGGGTGGATCCGGCACAACTAACCACGCCGCGCTGTATAACTTGGACTACGAGGCCAGTAGACACACTGGGTTTGCTCGCGCGGCACAAGGGGCTCTTGCTGACACAGCACTACAGCCTGACGACATCGCAGCGTGGGCAAAATCGCCCGTTAAGCCCACCTACACAGCGGCGGAGGTTAGCGCATTGCCCGATAGCACGCCTGTGTTTGATGGGCAGTATTCCAGCCTGTCTGGGGCGCCTGAAATCCCGACCGCCACATCGCAGTTGACTAACGATAGTGGGTTTATCACTAAGATTGTAAGCGACCTGACGGAATACTACCTTAAAACCGAAACCTACACTAAGGCCGAAACGGATGCGAAGATTGCAGGCATCCCCAAGTTTAGGCCAGTACCTGTGGAAACGCTGCCTGCGGTGGGCGATGAATTTACTTTGTACCTTGTGCCTAACCCAGACGGCGAAAACCCCGACTTGAAGAAAGAGTATATTTGGATTGCGGAGGAAGCCAGGTATGAGTATCTCGGGTCGGTCGGAACAATCGACCTGAGCAACTACCTCACCATCGCCCAACTGCAGGAGCAGTATTACAACAAAACCCAAGCAGATGCACGATTTGAGCCTGTCATCGGCGCAAAAGGCACGGCGTTTAACAAGTCGTTTGGCACGACGGTCGGCAGCGTCTGCGAGGGTAGCAGGGTGCTGACACCTGTGCCTGCAAATGCACAGTTTTCCGCGCCCTATGATGACAGCGATGTGGTCAAGACCATCGGCGTGGGCACTACCGCTGTAACGCCTATTAATAATTTAGCGACTATGCCGGTTGTTGAATTTGAGTTTGACCTGGAGGACGGGAGCACCGAAACTTATGTGTTGGTAGGTTATAAAAAGGTGGTGTCACCATAGTGCTAAATTTCAACAGCGTTGTAGGAGCAAGAACACCCAGTGGCCCTGCTAAGGCAGTTAAAGTTGACGGCATCACTAAGTGGAGTGCGTCGGCAAGCGGCCCACCCGAAGTAACCGAAATTACCCTGACTGATTGGGAGGCCCCGAGTGCACCTCACATCTACATGAACGCCCATGATGTTATAACCCTTGCGGCTGTCACAAACCCATATTATCTGCTTTTCGATGGAATTGCGTCAACTCCTGAATATCGCGCGATATCTACTGACCCACTTAACTACCCGGCGAGCATCCCCATCAATAACCATAATCAGGGTATAGGGTTATGCAAAACAGAAATTAATAGTATTTTCACAACCCAAAATATATTAACAGCCACCGCAGGTGCCTGGGACACTGCTGACCTACCGCTCGCTTTCGACCGCGGCACCTATTTGCAAGATAGGGTCTTAGATTCTGGCAAGGCTTTTGTATGGAGCCCTTATAGTGGGATGGTGAGTAAAGATATCGCCACCTCTCCTTTTGAGGCGTTGGTTGGAATTCCAGAGGGGTATCGCCCTTACTCTTTTGATTATGATGAAGTGAATGGTTTTGGATTTTCCGTGCCGAGGAAAAACGGTGATGTTTCAGGACATGAAGGGGCTTTAATTGCGGGAGATAATGATACTGTTACAATGAAAGGCCTTCCGTTTTCGAGCCATTGGCTATCATCTTTGGTAGTAAACGGAAAAATCTTTGCTGTAAATGGGGATGTCGGGGTGATGACCTCTACAGACAGGGCTAATTCGTGGAACTCTTTAGAATCAGCCAAAAACATTCCCTTTGCCGAGTTGAGGCGCATTATGGGGAATGTGTACGGAGATGGTATTATTATAAGCAATGTTGGCGTTTACTACACCCGAAACGGCTTTGATACTATCGACCAACTGCTGCCCGAAGACCCCAGGTTTGCATCATCTTTTTTAATTGGCTATATGGATAAATTATCTAAAAAGGCTGTGATACACGGAAGGAACTCCCACACAAAGATGTTTGTTGTGGACTTTTCGTAAGAAGGAGGACTGATGCCTATGACAGTCGATTTATCCGCGATTGTATCAGCTATTTCGGTAGGGGTTGCCTACTTTTTTGGAACCCGAACGGCAGGTAGAAACAAAAAACTTGATATCCAAGCCGAAACATCCGCAATGGTTACAATCGCCACGGAATTAAAGAGCATCAACAATGCAATAATTGAAATGAAGGTGGTACAAAACGAAACATCCACCAAAGTCGAAGCGAACCGAGAACGACTCATCGTTGTGGAAGAAAGCACGAAGCAAGCCCACAAGAGAATGGATAGGATCGATACAATGCCAAGGCGCACTTGCGTCGAAAAGGAGGATAAAAGTTGACCATCAGAGAGTGGCACATCCCCAAAAGGGTAAATCAGCCAGATGTGACAATTAAGCCCATCGGCATTATCCTGCACTACATCGGCAACCCGGGCACCACTGCGCAGCAGAATGCAAACTATTTCCACAATGTCGATGAGCTGATCAGCGTCCACTATATTGTGGACGACAACGAGATTGTGGAAATCATCCCGCCCACCAAAAAGAGCTACGGCACAAGCTCCAAAGCGCACAACGAGGCCTATGTGCAGATCGAGATGTGCCACCCCGACGCAAGCGGCGAAATCTCCGAGGCGACGCTTGAAAAAACGGTGTGGCTGTGCCGCAAGCTTATGGCCGACCACGGCATCACGGAAATCATCCGGCATTACGATGTGACGGGCAAACACTGCCCGCTGTGGTATGTGGACGCGGTGCGCTGGGCGGAGCTGAAAGCGCGCATTTTATCTGGCGTAGAAGGGGGCGAGGAAATGACAGAGCAAGATGTTATTAGGATTGTCGAGGGTGTGTTGGAGGCGTACGGCCTGATCGTGCCGGCGCCGGAGCCCGAGCCCAAGAGCGAGTACCGCGCACAGGACGGTCTGCATATCGTGGACATCCCGGCCGGCGAGTTTCGGATCGCGATGTGGGACAGCGCGAAAAAAACCATCGCCATCAAGAACTATTTCAACGCAGGGTTTTTCGGCAACTACCAAGAACAGGGCGTAAACTTTACCCTGCCCGATGCGCCGCTGGTGGCTGATATTATCCAGGAAGCCCCGCTCAACAGCCTTACCTCTCATTATTTGCATGAGTGGGGCAGCATCGAGGGCAGCAAAGTGCGCATCAACTCCCGCAACGGCAATAAGCGCAGCACGCTGCTTGTGCAAGACGGGCGCGCTCGCATCGCGCAGGTGGATGTGCTGCCCGAGGGGGTAGACTACGCCGTGTGCGGCATCCCCGCCATCATTGGCGGTGAGGATGTCAGCTGGGCGGACTACGCACAGCCCGAGGGCTGGGACAGCTCGCCTTTGTACGCCACTTGGCACAGCCTGCTCGCCGCAAATGACGACGGGTCTGTCACCTATATCGGCATGAAAACCCAGACAAGCAACTGCATGACATCCTCCGAAATCTACAACAAGCTGCGGCCTTTGGGCTACAAAAATGTGCTGATTTTGGACGGCGGCGGCTCGTACATCCTCGATGTGGGCGGCAGCAACAAGGAAGCGACGAACGAGAACAGACGCATCAACACGGTCGGCCTGTTTTAACAGGCAGAAATGGAGGGCTTCATGAGCAACAAAATGTATGACCTGCTGAAATGGATTGCGCAAATCGCCATCCCTGCGTTGGGGGCATTGTACTTTGGCCTTGCCCAGATTTGGGGATTCCCCTTTGGTGAGGAAATCGTCGGCACACTGACCATCATCGATGTGTTTTTGGGCGCGCTACTTGGCATCACAAGCTCGTCCTATAAGAAAAACATCGAATAATTGAGTTGACTGCAAGGGCGATTCTGTGATACAATTAAAAGGTAGCGAGTAAGGCTGCATAATACAAGTTGATGCGGG
>CAYJPE010000004.1:0-37841 GCA_964371965.1 uncultured Desulfovibrionaceae bacterium | reverse complement strand
TACTCTTATGGTATTTGACTGAAAAAGCAAGCGAAGTCTGACGCAGAGATAACCTTAAAGCTATGATTACATCCTTTGCATGTTGCCATGCACTACAAAATATTTCCTTCTTGCCAATCAAAAAAACTACGACATGCACGCGAACCTATTGGTTTTTTTGAAGGGGATGGTGTGTGTGGGGGGAAGGGGAAAGCTTTATTTTCCTAAAAAAAGTTTCCCCTTCCCCCCACATGCTTTTCAAAAACACGCTACGAGAAACAACCCCTACGCAAAATGTATGATAATATTTGCCCCGGCATGCGTGTACGACGTGTGAGCATTATCAAGAGCAGTATTTATGTCCGCAGTTATATCTTCACCAACAATCTTGAATGTATTTGCGGCATAGTCATCCGTACCATCAAGATCCACAATACTCACATGACTTGTCTTGCTCGTGTCAGTATTGCGTAAGGTGACACTTTCACCCGTATGCTCCATATGCCGGGCGTGGATAACAATGGCTCCCTCGACAGCAGCCCCCATATTAATGGTGATATCATCCCCACCGCCGGCACCGTCAATAAGTCCCTTGGTTATGCCTTGCCCGACACCAAGCTCCACTGTTTCAGCGGCAGCAGAACCTATGAAGACTTCGTTTGAGAGCGATGGCGCACCGGCCGATACGTCTTCTGTGGCGCTTATGCTTGCGGTGCCCTTGCCGGCATTGATGAGAGGAGCTGTTTTTGCAAGCGATGCGGCTTGTATGGATTGTGTCGTGGTAAAAATAAGCGTGTAATTTCCATACTGCCCATTACCTGAGACGCTTTGTGCCACACCCTGTATAAAGAGCGTGTCGGCATGTGTATCGAAGTTGTCAAGCACAAGAGTTCCAGAGCCATTCAAGTACAGAGTATCTTTCTGCGTATCGACGCCAAGGTCGATGCGCGTGTCATATGTGGCGCCAGCATTTCCTTGTATATGTCCACCCACGGTAATAATATCCGCCCCCTCACCGGCATGTATATGCCCCTTGTGAAAAGTAGCGATGGAAATAGTATCGTTGCCGCCTTGAGCATGTATGTGGCCTCCGGACAAAATATTTATAAAAATCGTATCCTTGCCGCCACCGGCGTACACAAAACTGTTCGCGTGCATGGTACCACCCACAACAACATGATCATCGCCGCCCACAACGTCCACAGTGCTCGCATCGCCATACAGCGTTGTCAATACCCCTTGCGTTGTGCCCATATCCTGCATGATACGAATGCTATCGTTGCCCCACGCATTGACAATGACAGCGTGTGCATCAAAAATATTCACGTCGCCACTGATGGTAGAATTGGCAAAATCACCGTTGATAATGATGGTATCGTTACCAAAAGTCACCGTGCCGCCGCTTATACTGCGGGCATCGCCATAGATACTGTGACCACCCGTTTTACTTTGGAGCGTGAGCTGGTCGTGCCCTGCCACAAGGGTGCCGCCCGTCACAGTCACAATATCGCCCACAAGGGTGCCGTTGGTCATATTTTTCCCAACGACGGTATCGTCGGCCGCATATACCGTGCCGCCACGCATACTCAGCGTGTCGCCGGAAATGGTAACAGCAGCAACAATATCGCCGGTAATATGAATTTCTTGAGCGGTAAAGGTGTGATTATCTGCGTCGATAGACAGAGAGCCATCGACAAAAACATCACTGCCTCCGGTGACTGCGACAGTATGTTGAGGTGTGCCTAAGGTGCCACTGCTTCCTCCCGCATTGGACAAGACAGGCGTGTTCACATCCTGCTCCGTCTGCAACGGCGTATGAGGAAGCAGGTCGGTATCCATGTTTGCCACATGCTCCAAGGTAAAAGTCATTTCGCCGAATCTGTCCGTTACCGTATTGTCACCCACAAGGACAGTATCGATGCCCTGCGCTTGAAAGCCCATGGCAAGAAGAAGTGTATTGCTCTCTTCCAAGTATTTTGTATCAATGGCAAGGCGCATATGTTCAAAGTTTGTGGGGCGTTCAAAATCCACGTCGCCGGATCTTTCTTGATCAAAATCTTGAAGGATTTCAGGGAAAACATCCAGTATACTCCCAAGGATTTCTTTAATCTCTGTAAGACTAAAACTGCGCGGTGTCATGGTATACTGTGCATCATTGGCAATGACGACGCCTTGACCCGGCGCCGTTAATGACGCTTGCGTACCAAGGTGCGTTGTCATAACAAGGTTATGACCGTGCTCAAGATGAAGCAATATACATTCTTCTGTACCATTTAAGTTGACTTTATTAATGAAGCTTGTACCGCGAATACCCACGGTTGCACGGGGTGTGATCACTTTGAAAGCATCGGGATTGTGCTCCACCACCTTGCCGCTTATACTACGCATGAGGCCAAGGGAAAGCTCCATGACAAAGGAGGGCTGCTCGTCATGTAAATAAAATTCTTGTATGGAAAGCGTGGTGTTGGGGCCGAGAGTCGCGATACTTTCATCGGCAAAGACAATTTCCACGGCACTGTCTTGGGTTTTAATAATATCTGATGCGTAGAGGGCATCGCCTTTTTCCAGTTCAAGTGTCGTGCCGCGACGCTCGACAGGCACAGGTGCTTGCGCATGATGAATGCGTGCGGCAATTTGCAGTGTGTGTGTTTTTGATTTAGCTGCCATAGTATTTTCCCCTTCAGCGCGACTCTCCAAAACATTTTTGCAGATACATTGTGTCATCCGAATCTTTCAAAAAAATAGATGAAAAAGTCTAGAATATGTCAATATTTCAAGCAAATACAGTTAAGGCTACCAGAAGAAGAAAAGTATTGTCAATACGAAAAAAAACAAAAAAAGAACGCTGACTTCACATACTTTCGCACACTGACAATATATTTGCGCACATGCGCTCTTTTGTTGATAAAAAAGTACATGCGGCATATGTTGCCAATGTGTTCAAATACTTTGAAGTCAGCGTTTTTACTGCACTATCGGGCGCTGTCTCTCAATACATTCGTTTGCGTTCTTCCCTTGAGCAGGTTGTTGAAAAACGGCAATCTGCGTCGTCAGCGCTACCCAAGATAAAGCGTCCTATTTTTCGATGGAAACCGCACGGAAAAAGATTTCGCCACGACGCTTAATCTGCAACATAATGGCACCACGTTCTTTGACTTCTTGCAGCATTTTTGCCAATGTTGCAACGTCACTGACAGGTGTCATATTGGCACTCAAAATGACATCGCCTGTGCGCAGTTCCGCTTCGGCAGCCGGAGTATCGTCATCCACTTCCACAATAAGCAGACCTTCGCCTGCTTTCAAGTCAAGGCTTTTGGCTTCTTCTTCTGTGAGGGGGCGCACAGCAATACCTAAGCTTATGGCCTCTTCATGTTTTTTCTCAGCATCACCGCTTTGCCCTGTGAGAGAATCCACGTTGCGCTCACCAAGGTTGACAGTGAGTTCCACTTTTTCACCATTGCGCCATACGGTTAATCGGGCATCACTGCCGGGCTTGAGCTCCGCAATGGCGCGTAGCAACTCAGAAGAATCCTTAACGGCCTTATCATTTACTTTAATAATCACATCACCGGCTTTGACTCCGCCCTTATCGGCGGGCTCGCCGGGCATAACACTGCCAACAAGAGAACCGTCGGTCTTTTCGAGGCCGAGCGCTTTGGCAGCATTTTCGTCAAGGTTTTGGATAGTGACACCAAGCCAGCCGCGACGCACTTTTTGTCCTGTCTTCAACTGATCGGTAATAGTCTTTGCCATACTGCTGGGAATGGCAAAACCTATGCCCTGCCCACTGGCAATGATGGCCGTATTTATGCCTATCACTTCACCGCGCATATTGATAAGCGGGCCGCCGCTATTGCCGGGATTGATAGAGGCATCCGTTTGCAAGAAGTTGTCAAAGGGGCCTGCGTTTATGTTGCGTCCCTTGGCAGACAAAATGCCCGCCGTCACCGTATGCTCAAGGCCAAAGGGATTGCCAATGGCCAATACCCACTCCCCTACCTTGGCGGCATCAGAATCGCCAAATGCAAGAAAAGGCAACTTTTCGTCCACATCCACTTTAATAAGGGCAAGGTCTGTTTCCTCATCGGAACCAATGAGCTTGGCAGGAATGGCTTCCGATTTGCCAATGGCACCTTGTAAGTTCACACGAATAATATCTGCATCGCCCACCACATGATGGTTGGTCACAATATATCCATCTGGGGAGACAATGAAGCCTGTGCCCAACGAACGTTCCTTGCGCTGCTGAGGCGATTGATTGCGAAAATTCCCGAAGGGGCCGCCAAATTGCTTAAAAAACTCATCAAATCCTGGAGGCATGCCGCCAAAAAAATCGTTTAAGTTATTGTTTTTGGAAACTTCTGTTTCAGTACTGATATTAACCACAGCCGATCCGGCCTTTTCTGCAAGAACAGTAAAGTTTGGAAGCTCTGCTGCCTGCACAAGGCTTGCAGATATAAGTAAAATCATGCAAAGGGCACTGTTAACAACATTGCGTAGAACCATATTTTCTCCTTTTTGTGGGCTAGCATATAAATAAACATTATTAAATAAAGCATTTTCTTTGGCGCCAACACTTTTTATGCAGCGCACTTCCCACGCTTTTCCATAAATAAACATGGGAAAGCCCTCTGTGAAGATGCAAAAGAAAAAATATGTAAAAGTTGGGGAAAGCTTGACCTTGGCTATCTTGGCGACTAGTGTGCTCTGTACGAAGAACATCATACATTATGTGCAATGTAGTGTTGCGGAGGAGGGAGTATATGTCTTTATACACATCAAAAGCCGGAAGAGAGTTTTTGACACTGCTTGGGGTAGCTTTACTCACCTTAGCTGTCATGTATGCTCCACAACCTTTACTCTCCACGGTGCAAAAAAATTTTCCACATTACAGCGATGCCACCATAGCCCTTGTTATGACTTTTGTCCTGCTGCCACTTGGCATTGCACCTCTCATTTACGGCTCATTCTTAAGCAGTCTCAGCACAAAAACAGTCCTGCAAGTTTGTGTATTCACACTGGGCTTGAGTTGTATCGGCATGTACTTTTTCACATCATTCCCTGCCCTATTGGCCTGTCGCCTTGTACACGGTCTTGTCAGCCCAGCGGTGCTCACATGTATTATGGCTCATATTTCGGCAAAATTTAAGAATACCCTTTTACAACAAGCCATGGCCATTTATATCGGAACGACCATCATTGGCGGTCTTGTGGGGCGTATAGGTTCTGGCGCCGTCGCTACCATATGGGATTGGCAAACACCTTTTTTAGTACTGGCATTGACTTTTTTTGCCATGCTTATCCCCCTCAAACGCCTCAGAAAACGTGCAAAAGCTAAAATTTCTCACATAAAATTTTCTGAATTCGGCTGTATTTTGCGTACTCCGGGTATGAAAAGATTGCTCTATATTGACGGGTGCGGTTTCTTTTGCTTTGTGGCACTTGCCACATACTTACCTTTTTTTCTGACAAGCATAGACGAGAGCAGTTCAGAGTGGCGTATTTCTCTCATGTACTTAGGCTATGGGATTGGCGTCCTTGTGGCTTTTACCTCGCGCGCGCTCAGTGCATTTGTGGGGAGCAGAGTCAAAACCATCCGGCTAGGTATTGTCATTTACATGAGCGCCATGGGACTTTTTCTTATTCATAATCCCATCTTTACCTTCTTTGCCATGTTTCTTGTATGCGCCGGACAGTTTATGGAGCACAGCATAAGCCCCGGCCTTATTAATCGTATAAGTGTGCATGATAAGGGTGCCGTTAACGGCATCTATCTTTCTGTGTACTATATGGGAGGCGCCCTTGGCTCATACTTCCCCGGGCTTATTTATACGGCATTTGGCTGGGACGTACTCATCATGTGCATATGCATGGCTCTTGTGACGGTACTTGCTGCCACCTTGGGATTGGAGAAGCACACACCTGTTCAATGAGGAGCTGCAGTGCTCACGCACATATCAGCCTGTTGAAAAACTCCATTTCCAGCAGTCCGTTCACAAAGTGTGAACGACCTGCAAATCGGATTTTTTCGACAGGCTGATATGTCGGGGCACGTAGGTCAAGTCCACAATACCATTGGCGCTGTTGGTAGAAATGAGCTTGAGAAGACGCTGCGAACTGTACTTTTCAAAAAGGCGCACACCACCACCCAAGAGTGTGGGGATAATGCTTATGACAAATTCATCCACAATATCGCAAGAAATGCATTGATTTATGAGGGATGCACCACCGCACAGCCAAATATGCTCGCCTTCGAGGTGTTTGAAACTTTTAAGGAAGTCTGGAATAGGACTATCAATAAAGGTAATTTTCTCTGTGTTTTGACGGGCTTTATGTGTGAAGACATACGTATGCTTTCCCTCATAGGGCCATTGGTGCGGAGCAAGCTCCGTAATAATTTGCTGATACGTGGTGTAACCGAGTATCACTGTATCGACAGTTTGTATAAATGCGGGGTAACTCCCCATATTTTCCGGATCACTGCCATCGCCCAAGAGCCACGCGACACCACCGCTTGTATCAGCAATATAGCCATCAAGACTCATGGCTATGTACACAATGATTTTTCTCATGAACATGCACCAGTGAAACAAAAAAGCACAGAAGTTGTGTAGGCGCTGTCGTGAAATGCGCCTCATATATAAGAACTTCTGTGCTTTTTTATTATATATTGTTTACCATTTTTGCTGGCGATACACTTCTAAAGCTTTTTCTTGTTCATCAAAGTTGGCAAAGCCCGCCTGATGAAGGGCATCCTGCACCGTCGTATTCCAATCCCACGTGGCATAGATGACGGGTTTGTGGAATGTGGTGCGGAAGTTTGATAATTCCGCGCGATAGAAGGACTCCTTGGGGGTATCAAGGTGTTCGCGCAGCTGCTCATGGCGGCGTTGCAATTCCCCTTCATACCATTCGCTGATATCTTCCGGCCTTTTGTACATTTTCAGAATATGCCCATAGCCTTCCTTTGTCATAAGGCTTTCAAGGTGCTCATGGTGTTGTTTTATGAGCCAATTGCCAAGTTCTCGCGTGGGAGTATTTTCTTGCTCAATGGCAGCAATATCCTTGACCGTTTGATAATAGGTATCCGGCACCACGGAGGCGGAAGCTATGCCGGCAATGGCCACAAGACCACGTAAGATAATACTATTTGACACGCCCTGTCCGCAAAAACCTACCTTTTTGCAAAATTTTTGCCCTGTAAATATGGTAACGAGGATGGCCCACACAACGGCAGGATCTTCTTCATCATAGATATGAGACAAGCTGGCATTGTCGCGATCTGTGCCAAGCACCATTTGTGTCATGTCATTGGAACCAATGGAAAAACCGTCAAATTCTTCAAGGAATTGTTTGGCAAGGACGGCGTTTGAGGGGATTTCCGACATGAGGATGATTTTGAGGCCATCTTGTCCGGGGCGCAATTTGTGTACTTGGTCAAGGTAACGACGCATGGAGCGTGCTTCTTCAAGCGTGCGTACAAAGGGCAACATCATGTGCAAATTCGTACCGCCATAGACGCCGCGGGCAAGCTTGAAAGATTCCAATTCCCAATCGTGAATATTGCGCGAGACGCCGCGATAGCCCAACATGGGATTGTCTTCGATATTTTCAAAGAGATTACCGCCAATGAGGTTGCGATACTCATTGCTCTTAAAGTCTGTTGTACGGTAAATAATTGTTTTTCCATAAAAGGCCATGGCAAAAAGTGCCAAGTTTTGCGCCAGCGTTTGAATATAGTGTTCTTTACCGGTGCGGAAACCGCGAGATTTGATAGTATGCTGTATTCTTTTGATAAGCGTGGACATTTCGTCCATTTCTTTTTTGATACCGGAGCGTAAGCCCACAGACTCGCGCAGTTTTGCCGTACTTTCCAACACCTTCAGCACAGTGGGTCTGTCTTTGACTTTTTCCACATAGGCTTCGATGCTTGCTTCAATCTCTGAGCGACGCTTAATATCTTCCGGATCCGTATTGGAGAGTAAGGCCAACTCGTCTTCAAAGCCCATGATAATGCGTACATGCTCATACAAATCCACACTTGTTTTGATAATTTCGAGGCGGCGTGTGGCCATTGCCAAATGATCGTCCAATTTATGGTTCAAATCACGCATTTTTCGGTGAAGAAGGAGGACTTCCTCAGGCGCAGCCTGCGTATCTTGTTCGGACAAAGCAGCAATTTCGTCACTCAGGCCGGTGAGATCACCCACATATTCGTGCAGTTTGAGGTCGGATACAATGAGACCGGCAGTCATTTGTTCCCGTGTGAGCTTGGAAAGACGCTCGTCAAGATCTTTAATCTGTTTTTGTACGCGCACTTCAAGGGTACCGTTATCAAAGGCTTCAAGAGCTGCGGGGTGTACACTTATATTGCCAAGCATAAATTCTGCGCGCAAAAGACCCACTTCAAAGGCGTCTAAATCGCGCAAGCGCGAGAGGAAGAGGGCTTGTCCCACGTCTGCCAGAACGAGCCCCACCTTTGTTTTTGTGGGGGGCAGTTGTGACAAATCCATTTCGGCGCCCACGTGATGGAGAGGCAGAAGTCCGCGATAAATACGCCCACTTGTGCCGTCTACGGTTACTTCCGCACCGTCAAGGGCGCGAAGCACGTCAATACGCTGAATACCAATGACAGCCGCAATGCCAAGTTCGCGCGATGTAATGGCGGCATGACTTGTGTCTCCGCCCACATCTGCCACAATGGCGGAGGCTATGCGCATGCCCGGCACCATATCCGGATCGGTACGTTCTGCGACGAGCACATCGCCTTTGACGATTTTATTGAGTTCCAAAGCGGACCGCAAAAACTTGACAGTGCCTTGCCCGGCACCGCGAGAAGCGCCATTGCCTTCCACAATCACTTCTGCTAAGGCCGCGGCCTTTGCGTCCACTTCCATGCGACGCATGAAAATGGTATGCGGGTGCTGTTCGATTTCTTCGTTCCAGCGTGTTTCGGGGCGAGCTTGCACAAACCACAAGTGATCCTTGGCGTCAATGCAAAATTCCGTATCCATGATCATGCCGTCATAGGCTGCACTTACGGCGCGAACCCCCTTGGCCACGCGCTCTGCTTGACTTAAAGACAGTGCCCAACGTAATGCCTCAAGCTCTGTCACTTCTACTTCTTTGGTGCCGCCTCGCTCATCGTAAATAATCTTCATGTCCTTGCAGCCCATCTGGCGGATAACCACTTCGGAGCCGTCATCGCGTTGGAACACATAGAGCTTGTCCGGCGTCACCTTACCGCCCACAACAGCCTCACCAAGGCCATAGCTGGCATCAATGCTGACAAGGTCTCTTCGCACGGTACCGCGGCAGCCTGTGGCGGTGTCGGCAGAAAAGGCTGTACCGGACACCACAGGATTGATCATTTGCATCATGCACACAGAAAGGGACGTATTTTCAATGGCCCATTCTTTTTTGGCTGTCTCGGCTATGCTTTGATCGCCCACTTCTTCCGCCTTGGCGATGGCATCCAAAATGGCTTCGCGTCTGTACGTCATGGAACGCAAGTTATAGGCGGATGCGCAGTCCCAATGATAGGCTTGCACCACTTTGTCATTACCCACCATGTTAAGGTAAGTATCTTGCAAACCGGCAAAAGCTTTTTTGCGCGAATCTTCGCCGGCAGCAGACGAACGTACGGCAACGGGAATGAGTTCCCCTTCGTTCTCCTTTTCATTGCAAATGGCCGCATAGGCTTCTTGCACGGCTTCGCGCACATCCTTGGGCATCTCTACGGACAATATGGCCGTTTGCACAAGGACAGAGCGCTTGCGCAATTGGTCAATGCCTTCGGGCGATGTGGCAAAACCATCCACAACGTTATTGATAAATGTACGCAAAGGTATGCGCACATCATCGAGCCCCACACTGACCTCTTGTGCCATGCGACCAAGGTTGCGCACAAACTTTTGCAAGAACTCGGGATCTTCATTAATTTCGGAGTCCATCCAATCAATACGCTTGTATTCTTTGTCCACCACTTGGCGAATAAGTGAGGCTATGACACTGGTACCGTCCAATACCTTATGGAAAGCCACAGAAGAAACAGCGCGAAAGTGCGGAGCCTGAATACCCGGAATTTGTGAAATCAGTGCTGTGTTATAGTTTTTCCCCCCTACGAGGAGTTCGGCACTCTCACCCATTTTGACAATATCTTCTCCTGTGAGAATGAGCTTTGTGGATATGTCCTGAGACGGTTCTTGCGTCACATTTTGGGACTGTTTTTGCTTTGACTCGGCGGGTGTAGCCTTGTTCGCCTGCGGTTTCTTGGACATTTTCTCCTCCGTAGAGATAAAGATAGAGGTAAAGCACGAGTAACACTGAAGCACTACATTACGATAACAGCATCCCATAAAAAAGCTGTTTATAAAAAAGCTTCCGACAAAAAGATTTCCTCTCAAGAAGCTTCGTTACGTTGAAAAAAGGCACTTTGCCGTGTTCCCTTACGAACCATGAGAAAAAAATACCCATTTCTATATAATAAACATACCACAAGATGCCGTATTTTTTTCGCACACGTCGCACGTACCTTTTTTCAATTGCCTGCCGGGCGCTGTCGTCAAATTGCGAATTTTTGCGTTATATCAAGGAAGACAAGCTTGCTTTGAAGGCATATACTCTCAGGGTATTTGACTGCAAAAGCAAGCGAAGTCTGACACAGCGCCCGCTTCGATAAGGGCGAAAAGGCACACTTGACGACATTGCCTAACAGGCTGTTGAAAAACTCCATTTTTGACAGTCCGTTCAAAAAGTGTGAGATGCAAGGAAGCAAAAAAAGTCAAGGCGCGCAGTGTATTAGACATACGTAAGCGATTTGGCTTTTTTATGCTGACGCCGCAGATTGCACTTTTTCAACGAACTGCTAAGGGCGTTCGTGAAGTCTTATACCACAATAGGGGCAGAAGTCAATATTTTCTACAGGAATTGGATGATGGCAGGCCACATTGTGGCACAAATTCGGCACAGGGCCAAGTTCCACAATAAGTTCCCCTTCCGTCACAGACACCATTTGCTTGCTTTCCTTATAATCCGCAGTTTTAAGCACACGCTTTACTTGTGCATCCATTGGGGCAAGCACAGCCTTTTCTTGCTTCATAATAGAAACATTAAAAAGCTCTTCTCCTTTTTTGACCACATCACCCGGGTGTACATAGGTCACCCACAAGTCTCCATTACTGGGCGATGCCACATGGCACGGGTTTGCAGGGTCAGCTTTTATCACTCCCTTACCCATAGCCGCTGAAGCTTCTGCCACCTTAATGTCCGCGGCCATGATTTCCGAGTCAAGTACATAGCGGCATACGGCAAGCCCCGCCGCATTCGGCTGTGAAACACTTAAAATAACAAGGTGATGTGGTTTGCCATTGCTATCTTTAAAGTATAAATCTTGTCCTACTTTCAAACCTTCAAACCACACATGCAAGGGGAGGTTATTAGGATCGCCAAATTGCGTTTTGAAGTGTATGGTCTTAATGGCATCGCCCGGATGATTCAAGTAGAGTATAAATTCTTCATCCGTGGGCTTGCGGCGTATAAGATTATGCAACGCCTGCCTTTCCGTTTCAAGGCTAATATCTTCAAGCCTTTCGAGAGGAGATATGTCCACACGCTCTGCCACGGCATTTTTCCAGCCATTGCCAAAAGCACTTTGGTATACCCAGTCCGGCGGAAAGCCCAAGGGCAATTTGCCAAACTTGCCAAGAAGTAGGTTACGAAAAGCGTCATTGCAATCGTGGTAAAGACTTAAGCGCGCCTCTTGCATTTCAGGTCGCAACTCTTCTTCCGGCGTACGGGTCACTTCCTCAAGCACACTCAAAAGATAGCGAACTTCTTCTTCGCCGCCCCTTTTCCACGCACATGTCACCGCAAGAAAAGCTGTGTTCCACGTAATTTGCGAACCGGGTGTCACATCATGATAACGCACCACTTGTCGCGTACCCGCAAGAAATTTGAGCATATAAGGCAAAAGGTGAATATAGCCTTGCTTTACCGCCCCTTCTTGTGACGAAGATGTGGCGCCGCCGGGCATGGCATGCTCCACCACATCGTAGTCAATACCTTGGAAATAAGGTGCGCAATAGCGGTCGTAATAAGGCATAATTTGTTTGCATACAAAATTTGCATCGCGAATGGCTGCTTTATTGAGCTTTGTCTCCAAACCCAATTCATCTTCTAAATACGCCGCCATGGAAAGGACATCACCCTGCCCGTAAGAACGCACCGAAGCCCCAAGCCCCACATCCAAAATATGGGCGCCGGCCTTGGCAGCCGCACCGCACGCAGGCACAAAAAGGCCGTCCGTGTAATGCCTGTGATAATGCAGCACCAAGTCCGGCCAACGCTTGCGCATTTCAGAAACAAGGGCTGTCATAAAGCGCGGCGGGCACACACCGGCCATATCCTTGAGACCTAGAATAATATTTTGCTCTGCATCTTTCATGGTGCCGTTCATGGCCTGTGCCACCATGCACAACATGGCTTGCGTCACGTCCATGTAGTGAGGCACGTCAAAACCTTTTGCCCAAGAAAGCGATATGGCAGGTTGAAAAACGACGTCCTTCCGATCAAGCACCACTTCCGCCAAGGGGCGCATATTTTCCACATGGTTCAAAAAGTCAAAGCAACGGATGATATGATAGTGTTCACAAATCATTTCTCCCGTTAATTGCATGAGATTGCGCGGCTGCGGGGTATACCCAAGCACATTTGTGGAGCGCACTAATATTTGCTTCAGCGTTTTAGGGGCAAACTTGTTCCATTCTTGCGCCTCTGTGAAAGGATAGGTCATATTGGCAAGCATGGCCACATGGAAATGGGCGCCGCCGCCGTTTTCTATGGAAAAATACCCTGCATTGTCTAAATACGGGCCAATAAGTACGTCTTCTGCCAAGCGGAAGCGGTTACCGCTATTGGATTGCGTAATATCGCGGGGCGTCGTGTCGCACATATGGATGTACTCAGAGTTGCGCACGTAGTCCAAAAGCTCGCGCCTGTCTCCTTGAGGATAGGGAGAAGGTGCGCGCCTGTCGGCACTCATGATAGGTGGCAAGACCGGTTCAAAAAGAGGCATACGCGGCGTGTCCACACTTCGATAAGTACCCAGCTGCACATGAGGATTATAGCCTTTGGCAGAAATTTCCGCTATGAGTAAGGCAAGGCGTTCGCCCTCCGGCGCCACATCTGTATAGTACATGAGTTCCGGTGTCTTGGCGATGAAATTGGTATCAAAATCCGCCTCACGAAAGCTTGGATGGCGCAAAACTTGTCGAAAGAAGGGGATGGTCGTTTTGAGCCCACCAATAATGTACTCCCCAAGAGCACGCTGCATGACGGCAATGGTCTTATCCCAATCACGCGCATAGGTAATGAGCAGTGCGCCTGCCGAATCGTAGTTTGGTGGAAACTCATACCCCGCCGACATATTGGAATCAAGGCGTACGCCCGGCCCCCCCGGAGAGACGTAACGCGACACAAGGCCGGAATTTGGGGAAAAGTTGCTTTGCGGGTCTTCGCAGTTGATGCGCACCTGCATGGCAAAGTGCATGGGCAGTGTATCTTCCTCGCTAATACGCAACTTGGCGCCAAAAGCGACGGCAATTTGCTCTTCCACAAGGTCTATGCCATAGCGACACTCGGTTATGCCGTGCTCCACTTGTAAGCGCGTGTTGATTTCAATAAGATACGCTTCGCCGTCCTTGGTAACGAGAAATTCCACTGTAGCAAGGGATTGAAAACCTACGGCTTTCACGAGGTGGCGCGAATAGGCTTTGAGCTTTTCACGCAGTTTCGGGGTGAGTCCCACCCACGGAGAAGGTGTGATTTCGATGAGCTTTTGGTGATTGCGTTGTACGGTGCAATCGCGCTCATCAAAAGCAAATACATTGCCGTGATGGTCAGCGATGACCTGAATTTCGATATGGCGCACGTCTGTGAGATATTTTTCCACAAAAAGACGCGGGTTACCAAAGGATGCTTGTGCCATGGCAGAGGCTTTGAAAAAGGCATCTTCCAATTCTTCCTCATTAAATATGGCAAAGATACCGCGTCCGCCACCGCCACCTTCGGCTTTGAGCATGATGGGGAGGCCAATATCCTTAATAAGCTTACGGGCAGTGGGAATGTCAACGGCACCGTCTGAACCGGGCACCACAGGTATATCAAGATTGTTTGCAATGGCGCGTGCCTGCACCTTGTTGCCAAGGCTGTTCATGGCCTCGGCAGTGGCACCAATGAATATTATGCCCGCTTCCTTGCACTTTTGGGGAAATTGTGAATCTTCTGACGCAAAACCCCAACCGGGATGAATAGCCACCACACCTCGTTGTTTGGCAAGAGCAATTATGCGGTCGATGTCCAAATAGCCACGGGCGTCTTTTCCAAGGAGAAGCAGTTCTTGGGCGGTGGCGGCTCCGGGAGCTGTTTTGTCTACATCTGTAGCTGTCATAACAGAAATGGCGTTGAAGCGTTCACGAATGGAACGGCAGATACGGCGCCCCGGAATGCCGCGATTGGCAACTAAAATAGCTTTGCCCTTTAAATATTGTTGTACTTCATCAAAGGTTGTCATGGAAGGGGGCGCTGAGGAGGCAAAGAATTGCATATCCACGTCATTCATCGTAAAATTCCTTTTCTCGTTAATTACTTGCTATTACGGAAAACATGCGCCAGCGCAAGGCTCCCGCTAAAAAAAGAGACATCATAAGCGTCTGAGTCATATATATGCGAGCCATAATGTGTATTATGCGCCCTCACAGATAGTATAAGTTGCCCCAAGGAGCCCAAGCCACGTAGAATACCCATCACAGGTGCGCCTTTTGCGTCATCATTTTCGTGAAGCGTCACGAGGGTATTTTTCCAAAGCAAATGCTGCTCGGCCACAGACTTCCAGTCAAAAGCTTCAGACAACTGCGAATTGTAACAAAAAAGCATATATTGTACAAGATGCAACCACAAACGCTCCGCAAGGGGAATATCTTCTGAAAAAAACTCGTTATTATCCTGTTTTATTTGTAATTTTTCATTTTTTGGCAGGGGTAAAACATGCGCGGGAAGGGCAAAATTTTCTCGCAAAAAACTTTTTTCCGGCGCAAACATACTGTTAAGGCCGATGCCCGCAAGAATATCACCGCCCCGCTCTTCCAAAAGAATACCACCCACCTTGTACGCATTCTCACGCCCGTCTTGTGTCAACACGCGGTGTACAATATCATTGGGCCATTTAAGGTGCAAGTCCATTCCCATATGGGAAAAGGCGCGAAGCACAAGCGCAGCCATGGCCGGTGCCGCGGCAAGCGTTGTAAAAGGTTCTTCTGCCGGTAAGCGCACTGCAGCAAAAACATTGCCCACAGGAGAATACCAAGGCCTTCTACTCTGCCCTCTCCCGGCAGTTTGGCTGTACGCAAGAACGGATCCCCATACGGGCACGTGTCCTTTTTGTATCAAACGCCAGCCATCATCCAGCACAGATGTCGTGTGCGGCGTCACAAAAATGGGCCTGTCTTCAAAGCCTCTCACGTGCCACACGTGCCAAGCGCGTTCTGCCTCATGGACAAAGGAGACGCTTTTCTTTTGGGCGTGAATGTGCAATGCTCTCTCCATGAAATTGTATATTGTTGGCGGCGCAGTGCGCGATATGCTTCTTGGCAAAACGCCCACCGATGTGGACATGGCCTTTTGTGACCCTTCTCATGCGCACACAGGTACCTTGCAAAAGGTGGGCAAGAGCGTCAACGTTTATCTGTGCCAAGGTCACGAGTATATGCCCCTCAAAGATAATTCCCTTATAAAAGACTTGCACAGTCGTGACTTTACCATCAATGCCATGGCCTTGCCCCTGTCTCATGTGGCAGAAGAACACGATGCCTTTTACGCCCATCCATTGGCAATGCATGACCTTGCATGTGGCATACTGCGTCCTGCATCCGAGACGTCCTTTTTTGATGACGCCTTGCGTATATATCGTGCAGCACGCTTTGCCGCCACACTTTCTCAGTTTTCGGGCATGCCCTTTTCTGTTCACGAAAGCAGCATTATGCAGGGGCAAGCCGTCGTAGGTAAAGGCTTGCATGCGTCTCTTCCTGCCGAACGCGTGGGGCGTGAAGTCATAAAAGCCTTGCACGGCCCGTGGCCTTGGCGATTTTTTGAAATTATTACACAAATGCGCGCGCTGGATCCGTGGTTTAGGGAGCTCAAAAACACACACATGAGGCATATGCCGGCCATCACCCATGCCACCGCCATGCAACACTGGCTGTCACTGTGTACTGTCTTTGCTCGCGAAAATACCCCGCAACAGGCACATTCGTTGGCAATGCGCCTATGCCTGCCCAAAAAATATGTGGAAGCAGGATATATTATGGCATGCTGTCATAAAGACGCTTTGCGTTACTCAAGCCTTTTCCCACATGAACAATGTGATCTTTTGCGCCGCATTGACAAAGCGCACTTGAGCAGCGCATTTTGGCATCCTACTTTGCATCCCGAAAGCGACAAAGCATTACACGCATTGGCGTGCATAAAGCGTGTTCGTCTGCCCAAAAAATGGCAAAATAAAGGTGTTTTTTCAGGACAATACTTACGGGCTTTGCAATGCGAAACACTGAAACAGATATAAAAATTCCTTAGGCGCTGTCGTCAAATTGCGAATTTTTGTGTTATATCAAGGAGGACAAGCTTGCTTTGAGGGAATATACTCTTATGGTATTTGACCGAAAAAGCACGTAAAGCCTGATGCAGAGATAACCCAAAAGGCGCATTTGACGACAGTGCCTCAAGAAATCGAGCTTTATGTCAACAGCCTGTTACACAAGGTCAAGAGACATTGGCGCTCCATGTCCGCCGATAAGGAGCCATTGCCCAGGCTCAAGCAAAGCCATAATAGCTTTCCGCTCTTCCGCCGCCAGTTGCGGATCACTGTCAACAGCACTCACCAAGTAAGGTGCAAGTTTGTTAAATGCCTCTTGTTCTTGGGTAAAACCTTTTATATTCACAACAATATCGCCGGTAAAGATAAGGCGGTGCGTCCTCTCAATAAAAAGCGTTTCGCCTGCTAAATGGCCACCCAAGCCCTGATATACATGAAAATGCACACCATCAAAGGACAATTCACCAATCTTTTCCGTCAAATTCTGCTCTATGGCGGTACTCGCATGACCGATAATACACATTTTGTCTAAGGGCGGCGGCGTATAATGAGAGAGGGTTTTGCTTATACGTACATAGGGTGCGTGCGGCGCGCTTTGTTCGCGAATGTTTGGCATCCCTTCATGCTCGCAGACAAAATTATCATAGCTTGTTTGACTCACATAAATCCTGTCATAAGGACTCACAATACCCACATGGTCAATATCCGCATGAGTCAAAAGCAGATGCTTGGGCTTTGTATCAAAGTGAGGAAAAGCATCCTTTATGAGTCGCAAGGCTTCTTCTTTGTAGCATGCAAATCCGCTATCAATGGTCAAAATTTCTGAAGGCGTTTCCATGACGCATATATTACTCCCGCAAGGCGGCTCAATGAGGTATATGCGTATATTTTCGTGTACAGTATGAAAACTGACACGCGCCTTAAAAGCATCACCTTGAAAAGCAATAAGATTTTCGGCAAACTTTCCTATGTATTCAAAGACCGTATGCGGGGGGAAATTTTTTTTTGTCAATGCTTCCAAAATGATATTTGTATCAACAAGAAGATTCTGCTTTGCCTTTTCTCCCAAATTATTTTGTTTTGAAATTTTATTGGCAAATGTCATGTAAAACACGGTATTGTCGAGGGGCAAGCCTGTTTCATTATAATTAATGGTTTTGACATCACAAATTGTTACTGCATGCTTAATAAATGCAGAAATATCCGTATCATTTTCTATGAGCAAGCCCATACGCAAATGCTGATAGGCCGTATCGCTTTCTTGGGAGCTCATATAGGAAATATTAAAGTTATAGCTGTTGATAAGTGCAAGCAGCGGCTTGAGGGCACCGCAAGTATTTTGCAAGCAAAAATCAAATAAAATCACATTGCCTGCCCTTTTGTTTTCCAATAAGTAACCAAGTTCATGAAGCTTTTCAGCAGCCAATGCAATATTGTATTCTTCACCCTCCACTTCAATAAAGAGCGTATGACTATCCACCGCTTTATTATAACTGAGGCGTGTTATACATAACTGTAAAGACGTGAAGATTTCCTCTGCCACAAGAAATACCCCAACCTTGTCCGGCATGGTCGCTGTAAATGTCTTTTTCATGTTTTTTCCAGTGCTTTCATAAAATGTCCTGCACTCTTGCCATATATGCCTTGCCCCTGTCTTCCAGCACATGACAACATGCCCACATGGCTTCCCCATGGTCAAAACCCATCAAATGCCCAATGCCGTGAGCAAGTAAATGTATAAGATATTCCAATGGGTCTTGCCCATAAAGAATGCTTTCGCGGCGCCACGTGTCCACAGAAAGCACCAGAATGTGCGGCATGGCAGGAAGCGCAGCGGCAGCTCTCGGCATGGAAGGCGCAGCAGGAAAGGACAATATATTTGTGGGGCTTTGGCAGTGCATATGTGTGCTGTTGAGCTCCATAATACGGGCATCGCGCACAAGATGCAATGTGAGTGCTTCCAGATCAGAACCTTCAAGGAGACTTTCAAGGAGCTTTGTCAGGTGCCGTATGGAAAAGGGTAAGGGGCATAGACCCGCTTCGTTAGAGAGTATGATGTCCGTTTTCACATTATTTTTATTGATCATGGTGATGGCATTACGCTTTTGTGGCAGGCATTGCTGGAGAAGGGACAAGCGAAGGCACATTTTGCTTATTAGGGGGATTTTTTAAAATAGTTTTGGCGGCATCCTTGGTTGTTTGCTTGATAGCATCTTTATTTGATGGAGGATACGCGATGCGCTGGTGAAAAATACCTGTTAATATCCGGAGGAAGTGGTCACTGATCTTGCTCAAATCCTTGAAGGTTAACTCAGACTCATCAAGCTGTCCTTCAGAAAAAATGCCCTTTATGATGGTATTAATGTGATTTTTAAGACGTGCAGGGGTGGGGTCTGAAAGGGTTCTGCAGGAAGCTTCCACCGAATCTGCCAGCATGAGGATGGCCGCTTCGCGCGTTTGCGGACGAGGCCCCGTATAGCAAAAATCGGACTCGCGCGGATTTTCACCTAGGTTGATAGCTTTTTGATAGAAAAAACGAATGACGCGCGTACCGTGGTGTTGCTGTATAATATCACAAATTTCTTCACCAAGTTTATTCTTTTCCGCAAGTTCCGTACCTTTTTTCACATGAGCCGTCAAAATAAGTGCGCTCATGGATGGTGCCAATTTGTCATGTTTATTTCGTCCGCCAAATTGGTTTTCTATGAAGTATTCCGGATGCATAAGTTTACCCACATCGTGATACAAAGCACCTACTTTACACAAAAGACTATTGGCACCAATGGCCTTTGCGCCGGCTTCCACCATGTTTGCCACGATAAGTGAATGATGGTAGGTGCCGGGCATGGTCATCATCATTTCTTGCATAAGGGGTTGCTCAAGGCTCATAAGTTCCATCAAGCGAAAACGCGTCGTATAGCCAAAAAGCATTTCCAATACAGGACCAATGGCAAAAAGCATGAGGAGCGACAAAACACTGTTACCAATAACACAGGCTATTTGCACAGGATACAGAGAAATATCTGTTTGTGTCATGAGCGTTGCCGCAAGCCACAAAAGCAGCTGCCCTAATATGAGGGGCACAAGACTTGTGACCACATCTTGCCTATTTTGTGCACGAGAAACAAGCAACGTTGTGAGCATACCACCCAAGAAGTAGTAAAAGAAAAGGTAGACATCCCCTTGAAACATGGCAGTTGTGAGAAGGGAAAGCAATATACCCATGGTGCAATAACGCCTGGCAGCAAAAACCATGGCCACAAGCCCCACAACACCAGCCACAGGAAAGGTGTACGCCAGTGGCATAATGTACAAAGCCTCACCTGTTTCATAAAGCGCCACACTCAACACTTTTGCAAGAAGCGTTGTACACGCCAAGAGAAGCGCCATGAGAAAATAATCTTTACAGCGCAAAGGCGTTCCCGCTCTGCCACTTGGCGCAATAAAAAGACCTACGGAGAGAAAAAGCGTTAAGAGGAAAAGTCCGAGAGAAAAAGGCCAATGCAACCACGCACCTGCCGAATCATAAATGGCTTGCAATTTCACTTGCTGAGATTCGGTGACAATATCACCCTTGCGTACCACAATCTCTCCCCTGTGCACCGTGTAAAATGTAGGCTCCACATGCGCGACAACGGCCTCAGCTCTTTTAAGTGAGGCTTCCTGATTAAAGGAGAGCGAGGCGGGAAGAAGGGCAGAAAATAATATGGTTAAGGCGCGTACCGCTGGTTTATCAAGGTTTTCGTCGTCACGCAGGGAAGAACTCAAGCGCACAAGAGACGACTGCACATCGGGCAACGTGGTCACATCAGGACGCAAAATTTCACTGCCCGTTTCTTGAATACGAATAATAACACCCGCATCGCCCACCCGTGCCGCTCGTGCGTTACTCACAAGCCCTCCGTACATCATAGAACGTATACGCGGCATAAGTGAGTCGACAAGGTAGTTTTGCACAGCGGGACGTGTGAGTTGGGCTAAAATATCTTCAGCCACATCGGGAGTGAGTAAATCCTCAAGCATTTCAATGGTTTCATACTGTTCTGACAAACTATTTCCATTGATTTCACTTAAAAGATTCAATACTTCTTCGTTAAATTCCTCATAGGCGGCATAGCTCAAGTCATAGACAAGAGGCTGGGCTTTACGCAGTTGTTCACGCTGAAGATTTGTGGCAAGAGTATCTTCGACCAAGAGGTCACGCGGAGCCACAACATTGGCATCGGCAACAGTTCCCGCCGTGTAGATTTGAGGCAGGTGTTGAAAATTGGCTCCTGCTACGGCAGAAAGCGCACACAAAGTCACCAAAAGCACACAAAGCCCACGCCCAAAATGGTTCTGCACAATGCAGGACTTGAGCATATTGAAAAGTGATTGAGCTGTATTAGGGGGCAGAGTTGTATGTGTCATAAGCAGCCACAATGGCGCCGACAAGGGGATGTCGCACCACATCTTTTTCGGAAAAGGTATGAAAAGCAATTCCTTTTACATTTGCCAGTACACGGGTTGCCTGCACAAGACCTGAGCGCTGTGCCACACCTTCATCGCCCCACTGAGCAGGCAAGTCAATTTGTGTCATATCCCCCGTTATGACAGCGCGTGAACCAAAACCAAGGCGTGTCAAAAACATTTTCATTTGCTCAGGGGTGGTGTTTTGTGCCTCGTCCAAAATAATAAAGGCATTGTTGAGTGTGCGTCCTCGCATAAATGCAAGGGGAGCCACTTCAATCAGACCCGTTTCAAGCATGGATGCCACCCTTGGTTGAGGCAACATATCATAGAGCGCATCGTACAGGGGGCGCAAATAAGGGTTCACTTTTTCGGCAAGATCGCCCGGCAAAAAACCTAAACGCTCCCCCGCCTCCACGGCAGGCCTTGTGAGCACAATTTTTTTTACCCTGTGCTGTTGCAACATGGAAAGAGCCATGGCCACAGCCAAATACGTTTTCCCCGTCCCTGCAGGGCCCAGAGAAAATACCATTTCGTTGGACGTTAAAGCGTCATGATAGGCTTTTTGCGCCATATTCTTTGCGGTGACGGTTTTACGCGCCGCTGCCACAAAAACAGTTTCCTTGTATATTTGTCGCAAAGAAACATCAGGGGTACTTTCAAGCATTGTATACGCTCCAGATACGTCCTGACGCGTCAGACTACGACCTTGTTGCACTTGTTCATACAACTGCACAAAAAGATTACAGAGACGCTTGAGTACGTGCCTATCACGGGTTTTGACGATGACACTTGCCCCACGGGAAAAAATATCCGCTCCACTCACCGCAGCAAGGGTTTCCAAATGGATATTGTGCGGCCCAAAAAGAGCATTCGCCAATATGGGGTCGTTAAACTCGACCGTCTCATAAAGTGTGACGTTTTCTGCCATACTGAAACGTAACGTACTTTCTTTTTATTGTCCATTTTTTTTTCATTTTTTCAGAATTAGATTTTATGGCTCATCTTTTGCATATTTATAAGCGGGGAAAGGAAATGTTTCTAGTAAACACCCTCAAGTAATAAAGATTACATTATATGGCGGAAAAAATTGCCGCCTATAGACATAACTTTAAGCCTATGGAGGTGAAATATGAGCGTTGCAAGTATAGACACAAGTAGTTATTCTGCCTATATGTATCAATGGAAAAACCAAGGATTACAAGAAGCGACCACAAATCCACAAGCGAATTCCAATGCAGCATCCGCATATAGCTATAATGGGCTCAACACCGTTTCTTCCATGGTAGAGCTTGTAAAATACGCCATGGACGAAATGGGCGTAGAGAGCAACGCAAGCGTCACCTTCAGTCAGGTAGAAAAATATAAAGCAGAACTTGAAGAACAGTTCAACCAAGTTATGCAAACCGTCATTGGCGCCTCGGGTATTTCCGACACCGCTTCCTTTAGCATGACCATTGCCGCCGACGGCACCGCCACTGTTATGTCGAATCATGAAGATGCCAGCGCCATAAGCAATTACTTTGCCGCAAATCCACAGTGGGCAAGTGATGTGCGTAAAGCATTGACAGACAAAGGACTGAGTTTAGATTCACCCGTCGCCATAAGCATAAGTGCTTCGGGGGAAATTACGGTGAACAGCAGCGCAAAGAGCACCACCCTTGAGACAAATATAGGTTCAAACTTTATTGTCACCTATCTTGAAAATGGTGCAGACGAGGGAGACGACGACAGTGAAGACAATGAAGGCACAAATGCAAAGGCATTGACTCAAGCCGTCAATTTTATTCGTAGTGCAGAAGGAAAATTGAGCGTAGACAATGCGCATCCGCAATATGAGGCACTGCAAGCACAGATAGATGCCGATCCAAGCTTTGCCGAAGACATTGATGCACTCCTTGAAGCCGAAGGCGTTGATCTGTCACAAGCACAAACATTTACTCTGAATACTGATGGAACACTTGTGCTTGACATTCCCATGGACGATGCGCAAAAAACAGCACTCCAAGAATATTTTGCGGACAGTAGCCTTGGTACCAGCATGAAAAATGCTATGCAGAGCGAAGGCATTGACCCCAACATTGATTTTCGCTTGTCTATTGTGAACGGAAAAGTTACAGTCAACAGTACGCACGCCGATGCACAAAAAATTCAAGCTCTTTTTGACGGGAGTGAAGAGCTGTCAAAGCTTTATATGCAAGTAGATGCTCTTGCCGGCCTTGAAAGCGCACGCAAATCCATGCAAGTGGACCCTGCCACCATGCGCAACCGTCTTGTTATTGAAAATATGGCGGCATGGTGGAGCACTTCAAGCACCACATCGTCTATTGGTTCGTATTTTTCTGGAAGTTTGAGCACGTTCAGCGGTGTGAACAGTATAGTATAGCAGCTTTCAACACAAAAAAGCACGTAACGCATGCATCCTTCCTCATGACGTTACGTGCTTTTTTGTGCCATGTACGGACTGCCTCAACGCGGCTCTTGTGAGGCGCTGTCTCTCAATACATTCTTTTGCGTTTTCTTGACAAAATACACAATCTCCCCATTGAGAAACAGCCCCACATATGGCTTTGACAATGACCTTTTAAAGTTTTTTTGCGAGCAATTCATTGACCAAGGCAGGATTTGCCTTCCCCTTGGTCGCGCGCATGATTTGACCCACAAAAAACGATATGAGCTTTGTTTTACCGCCGCGATAAGCTTCCACTTCCTTCGGGTTGGCAGCAATCACTTCGTCCACAGTGGCTTCAAGGGCAGAAGAATCTGATATTTGCCCCAAACCTTTTGCCTTCACAAAGGCTTCCGGCATGGCGCCCGAAGCATACAATTCAGCAAATATGTCATTGGCTATCTTTGTACTGATAAGCCCCTGATCGATAATACGCGCAAGCTCTCCAAGAGCCGCCGGAGTCATGGGGATATCGGCGCTTTCATGGGCATGGCGTTCCCGAAGGAGTGGGCCAAGGACAAGGTTGGCAATTTTTGTGGCCTTGCAAGAAGGTTCCGCAAGTAAGGCGGCTTCAAAAAAATCTGCGATGACCATATCGGCACACAGTGTTTGTGCATCTACGTGCGAAACAAGCTTGCTCAAGCGCTCGATGCGTGCCTTGGGCAGTTCGGGAAGGCTTGCGCGCCAGTGTTCGAGGTCTTCTGCTTTCACTTCAATGGGGAGCAAATCAGGATCAGGAAAATAGCGATAATCGTGGGCTTCTTCCTTACTGCGCATGGACTTGGTAATATTCTTGACGCTGTCGTAAAGACGCGTTTCTTGCACAATTTCCTCACCGTCTTCAATGGCATCATGTTGTCGTGCAATTTCATATTCAATGGCTTTTTGCACATTACGAAATGAGTTGAGATTTTTCAGCTCCGTACGGGTACCAAAAGGCGTGCCGGGCTGGTGCAATGAGATGTTGGCATCACAGCGAAAAGAACCTTCTTCCATATTGCCATCGCAAATACCAAGACATGTCACAATGGCGTAGAGGCCGCGTAAATATGCGACAGCCTCTTCGGCACTCCGCATGTCCGGTTCAGAAACAATTTCCACAAGAGGTGTGCCCGCACGATTGAGGTCAACATAACTGGAATCACCCTCATGGACATTTTTTCCGGCATCGTTTTCCAAATGTATGCGCGTTATGCCGATGGTCTTGTGGCCTTTTTCTGTGTTAATATCAAGGGAGCCGTGCTCACAAATGGGCTTGTCAAATTGGGAAATTTGATACCCTAAGGGCAAATCGGGATAAAAATAGTTTTTTCGTGCAAAAATAGATGAGAGGTTGACGGTGCACCCTGTGGCCAAGCCGGCCTTTGCGGCATATTCCACGGCGCGGGCGTTGAGCACAGGCAACGAACCGGGCATGCCGGAGCACACTTCACACACATTACTATTGGGACTTTGCCCAAAGGTGGTAGGGCAAGAACAAAAAAGCTTGGATGCCGTTGCCAGTTGTACATGCACCTCAAGCCCGATAACGGCTTCATAACTTGCCATGTTTATATCCTTATTTACTCAATGTTAAAGGCTTCTTGCAAAATGACAATCAATTTTTTTGCCATGCTTTCGAAAACACTGATGATTTTTTTCTTGAGGGGGAAGGGGATCTTTCCCCTGAGGAAGGGACAGGTACCAAAAATCAAAAGCTTCCCTTCCCCCTCAAACTCCTCCCTCCCCTCAAAACGCTTTTATTATTCCTCTTTTCAATATATTAAAAAGAGGAATCCTCAATCACGGAGAGAAGAGACGTTCCTTTCCGGAATTATTTTACTGTACTTTCCAAATATCCACTTTACTGTTGGAACCAATGACCAAATACTGCCCGTCGGGAGAAAAAGCCCACGATTGGATAAATTTCAAACCACCTTGCGCCGCAAGTTCGTCAAGCATCTTGGCATCCGTTGTGCTTTGAGGGTTGGCGGCATCGTCGCAAATGCCGGTATCTTCCAATATGTCACCTGTTTCGGCGTTCCATGTAAGAGGAGTATTGACCCACGATGTACTGTAAATGCACAGTCCATTGGCAGAATAGGCAACAGTTTGCACAAAGTCTGAATGGCCACCCAATATATGAAAAAGTTCTCCCGTTTTTATATCCCAAATTTTTGCCGTTTGATCCTTAGAACCTGTGACTATGTGGCGACCGTCAGGGGAAAAATCCATGGACGTGACTTCAAAAGCATGACCATCAAACATGACAACTTCCTTACCAGTACGGGCATCAAGCATATGCACGCTCTTTTTGCCGGTAGGTTTGCCCGCAGGATTGCCAGTGAGGATATACTTACCGTCGCGAGAGAATATTGTAGGCCACCATGCTGTCATGGTAGCAATCTCTTTGCCGGTTTTTGCGTCCCATGTTTTGGCAACGCCGTCATTGTCACGTGTAAAGAGGATATTTCCGTCGGGAAGATATTGAGCATCCACAACGCCCTCTCCATGCCCCTTGAGTGTCATGAGTTCTTGGCCGGTGGTGGCATCCCATACTTTTGCCGTATTATTTTGAGATGGTGCCACAAGAGAACGTCCGTCGGGAGAAAAAACAGGATAGTGGGTATAATCCATGGGCATATCTATGGATACAAGTTCCTTACCTGTGCGCACATCCCAAATGCTTGCGACAGCATTGGCAGTCGTGAGCAAGCGCTGCCCGTCAGGAGAAAAGCCTTGGAAAATAAAAATTCCTTGCGGTCCTTCTATGCTATGCAAAAGGTTATACTGATCATTTGCATAAGCAAAAGTACTTGTTGTCAAAAAACTTGTCATAAGAATACACAGCGCAAAATACATTGTGCGCATATTCGACGCACTCAAGTGCACATTTTTAACATGTGTTTTCATAATGAGAGTCAACTCCTATGTTAGATTAAAAAATACACCGAAGGTTAACAGGCTGTTGAAAAACTCCATTGTTGACAGTCCGTTCAAAAAGTGCCCCTCTGCAAAGGTCGCAAGGAAGCGAAAAAAGTCAAGGCGCGCAGTGTATTAGACATACATAAGCGGTTTGACTTTTTATCCCCGCTCCGAAGGGGACGCCGCAGATTGCACTTTTTCAACGGGCTGTTAAACAGACGGTAAACGCGCATCAAAATATTTGCCCACCCCATATGTATCCCTGCGAAAGAATTTTTCCATACTCGGGCCAATAATTTGCATTTCCGTATTTCTTTTTTGTACATCAAGGGCTATGCGCATTTCCTTTGTGCAGCCTGTGGAAAAAGTCGCATCCTTTCCTGCCCAATTGGGAGGTACCTTGCGCCCAAGCAAGGCAAAACTGTCTTCAATATCTTGCACAGTTTGGAAGCGCCACACATGGATATAGCCGCTACGCTGCACCCTTTCCCACATATACATAAGATCGTCACCGTCCATATTGTCGGCAGACTGCTCCGCCGGATTAATAATAAAGGTGTCGTCAAGTTTGTTGCGCAAGGCATCCACAAAGCAGCGCACAAGGGCTATGGCTGTGGCCTCCTGTCCCGGAATACTGCCAATAATGCAACTATAAAACATGACTGTTTTTCCAGCCTTATGAGCTTCGCGCATCTGACTTATGATGTTTTCAGCTCTTTCGGTTATGCTCGCATGGCTCACTTTATGTACATGACGTGGGCGCGCTTTCGCCTTAATGTGATACTTTCCGTCTTCGTCAAGCCAATAGCTGACAGTGTCGCGAGTGAAATGCTGACTTGCATTGACAAGCAATTCCGCATTGCGAATACCCTTTGACAAAATGATATCCGCCTCTTTCCACGCTCTGGCAAAAGTGACATTGGTGCGGTAAAGATTGAGGCGTTCGCGAGTACCGTCGTGAATGACGATAAGGCGTGATTCGCGAAGCACACGTAAAAGCTCATTTTTGCTTATGTGCGTATCGTGAACAATGGTGGCTTCGCCAAGCAATTCCTCTAATATCGGATCGTCTTCCATATCGCCAATGGTAGGGCAATAAAAGTAAAATCCACTTTTAGCGGCCACAATAATTTTATGCCCCATATGTGTGAGGCGTTTTAAGAGTGCCATATCAAACACAAAGCCACCAATAGTATCAGGAAGAAAGAGAATGGTTTTTGAACCGTCTTTTTCTGCACCGAGCAGGGTCATGAGGGGGCGCGCGTCGGTGTTTTCAATCAGTGTGTCCAACTCAAGGGGCGAAGGCGTCGCTTCCAAAAGCTCCCGTGAAGCGGCAGAAAGATACAACAAACGTGCAACTTCGCACGTATCAAGACGGGTGCGCATGGTGGCAAGATCGTCGTATTGAAAATCATTGGGCTTGGCATAGAGTGCCCTTTGGACAAGGGCAGACATAAAGAGCTCGTGGGCAGCTTTATTGGCTTCACGGCGTCTTGCCAACCAAGGATCTTCAATGCCCGTTTGCGCCGCCACAAGGGACGTCATGCGCTTCATAAGCCTGTGCGGTGTTTGTATGGGATTTTTCATAAAATGTTGAAAACGCTGACGACAACAGGCCATAATCCGCTGGCGTTCGTTCTTACGTGGTTCAAAACTGCGCACAAGGCGCATGACTATACGCCATGCACGGCAATAATTGTCTAAAAGCGCCGAAGGACATTTTTCACCGCGTACATGGCTTTGCATAAGTTGCGAAAAAACCCCATCGGTACAGGGAATGTACACTTCATTTTCCTCCAAAGCCACCATAAAGGCAATTTGTTCTGATGAGGCAATGATTTGTGGATTCATATGGTGTGCAAAGTTATTTTCAATCATAAAATTATAAAACCATGCATCAAAATCCATATCATGTCCAAGACGTATGGCATGATTATTGGCAAAGTGTGGGAGTGTACGCATGAAGTCCTCGTTTGTATAGAATGTCAAAATAAAAAAAACTACAAAAACACCGCAATGAACATACCTTCTCACTCAATACTTTGGATAAAACCCCTTTCCCGCAGTGGTGTAAAATATCTGTCTTCTTTAATTCGTGCAAAGTATACGGCATCTGCCACACAAAAAACCTCCACAATATCCTGAGCTTCCAACGAATAATTTTCTTGCCCATCAATAGTGGCAAATGTCTCCACAGAGCATTGATGCAAGGTCACGCGCACCGGCATGGAAGGTGGCAATACCATAGCAGGAAAATTACACAAATAAGGACATATGGCCGTAATAAGTAAGGCTTGATGCGAAGGGTGTACCAAGGGGCCGCCAGCCGAAACGGCATAGCCCGTGGTACCCACAGGCGAAGAAAGAATAATACCGTCGGCACGTACGCGGCTTATGCTTTCTGTTTCCACACTCACATCCAATGTGATGACCCGCGACAAAGCCCCCCTACTGACAACCACATCATTGATGGCAAAACCTTCGAAGGCAATATGCTTCTTGCGGTGAATACGCCAAGCAAGAGCCATACGCTTTACAATGCCGTAATGCCCGTTGATAATGAGAAAAAGATCGTCTTGCCATGTGTCTCCTTTCAATTCTGCCAAAAAACCTACTTTCCCGAAATTGAGTGCCGTTAAGGGGACAGGTTTTGTGACAAAAGCACGCGCCACACCAAGCATGGTACCGTCGCCGCCAAGAACAAGAACAAGATCGATATCATCATGTATATATTGTGATAAAAGACTTTTTGCTTCCCCTGTATTTTCCATGAGTGACACACGACAACCGTGCCCGATTAACCACAAGCGAATTTCTTCTGCCACTGCCTTAGCATGGTCATGGTGGCTTTTTACCACAAGGAGTATATGTTTGCAGATCTTTTGCATACGCTGACTTTCTTATTAAAAGTTCTCAAGATTTCAAAAGGTAATTCTTTAAAATATTCGTTGATGAAACAAGAATTCATCCGCCAATAGAACAGAACAAGCCATGCCAAAGACAATAACAGGCTGTAAAAACACCATTTTTGACAGCCTGCGAAACGGGCGCAGCATATGGCACGTCTTCAACGGGCTGATAAGAGCCCGTCTTCAACGATGACTGAGTATAATATAGTTGAAATATTCTTACAATAATTTTATGCTCAATGAGAAAAATATTTATAATTGAGCGAATTATATTAAATTATACATTTTTTTCTCGCCTTGCCAGCACGCCAACTTTTGCGTATACTTATTATTTGTTGCATTCATTTTGCCAACCTGTAGCGTGTTTTGTCTCAATGTTTATTTTCAAAAGCATGTGTTTTGTGTTTTTGCCAAGGAAAACGCGTTTTTTTGCGCAAGGCGCGTATACAGACATAGGTAAGTTGCGCAAAAAACACCGTTTGACCCCTCGGAGCAGGGGCAAAAACGCAAAATCTCTTCATTGAGAAACAGCCCCTAGGGAAACACTTATTACATAAAAAAATATACAATCTACTATAAAATAGTTCCGGAAAGGAAATTCTCCCATCTTGGTGATCGAGGATTCCTCTTTTCAATGTATTGAAAAGAGGAGTAATGAAAGCATTTTGAGGGGATGGGAGAACTTTGAGGGGAGAAGGGGAACTTTTGGGTTTTGGCACCTGTCCCTTCCTCAGGGGAAAGTTCCCCTTCCCCCTCAAGAAAAAAATAATTCATCAGTGCTTCCTTTAGGCGCTGTCGTCAAATTGCGAATTTTTGCGTTATATCAAGCCCTTTGAAACAAAGTCGAGGGTGCTTTTAAGGAATATACTCTTATGGTATTTGACTGAAAAGCAAGCGAAGTCTGACACAGAGACAACCTAAAAGGCGCATTTGACGACAGCGCCTCAGGAAGCATAAACAAAAATATGGGACAGTACAATATGGAACAACAAAAACACGCTTCACCCGTCCAGATTGTCAAAGATTATGCCATACAAGGTGCGCAATTGCGCCAGCTTTTTTTTGAAAAAGAATCAGAAAATCTTGTGAATGTGGCACGCCACATGGCACTTGCTTTGGCTAAGGGAGGAAAGATTCTCTTGTGCGGCAATGGAGGCAGCGCGGCAGATGCCCAACACTTGGCCGGCGAATTTGTCAACAGATTTCTTATAGACAGGCCGCCCTTACCCGCCATAGCACTTACCACAGATACATCGGCACTTACAGCCATCGGCAATGACTTTGGTTATGAAAATATTTTTTTAAAACAAGTACAAGCTCTCGGACAAGAGGGGGACATTCTTGTGGGCATTTCCACATCCGGCAATAGTCCCAATATTGTGGCAGCTTTTCAAGAAGCGAAGGCGCGCGGTGTTGTGACTGTCGCTCTGACGGGAGAAGGCGGTGGGCAGATGGCTCATGCATCCGACCATATATTGAGTGTACCTCACACGCATACGCCCCTTATTCAAGAAGTCCATATTACTGCCGGGCATATGCTTTGCCAATTGGTGGATTACTTTCTTTTTGAAAATGTGGCGGAGCTTGGTCTCAAAGAAGAATTTTAGCCTGATAAAGTACATTTTGGAGTTGTGAATCATGCCCATTTACGAATATTTTTGCGATGAATGCCACAAAGAATTTGAAGAACTTGTCTTTGGCGACGATGCGCCTGAGTGCCCCCATTGCGGTGCTCCCGAGTGCCAAAAGCTTATGTCGCGCGCCTGTGTTCATTATGGGGCAAGCTATGGCGCAGGTACGACGCCTCCTCCTTCTTCCGGCGGCGGCAAATGTGCCGGGTGCACGGGGGGAAATTGCGCTAGCTGTCATTAGCAGGCTGTTGAAAAACTCCATTTTTGACAGTCCGTTCAAAAAGTGTGAGATGCAAGGAAGCGAAAAAAGTCAAGGCGCGCGGTGCATTAGGCATACATAAGCGGTTTGACTTTTTATCCCCCTAGCCGAAGGGGGCGCCGCAGATTGCACTTTTTCAACGGGCTGTTAGGCGCTTTCGTCAAAGAGCGATTTTTCGTGTTATATCAAGGAAGACGCGTTTGCTTTGGGGGCATATGCTCTTATGGTATTTGACCGAAAAAGCAAGTAAAGCCTACCGCAAAGCCCGCTTCGATAAGGGCGAAAGGACGCATTTGACGACAGTACCTAATACCCTTTTATGAAAGATTTATTTGTATGACGAGGTTCTCATGAAAAAACTCACCATCGCCACCCGCGGCAGTCAGCTTGCTTTGTGGCAGGCAGAACACATAAAATCACTGTTGGAAACGCAGCACGCGGGCTTAACCGTGGAGCTTTTGCGCATAAAAACCAAGGGGGATATTATCCTCGACGTGCCCCTGGCCAAGGTGGGTGGCAAGGGACTTTTTGTGAAAGAAATAGAAGAAGCCTTGATTGACGGGCGCGCAGACCTTGCTGTGCACAGCATGAAGGACGTGCCCATGGAATTGCCGCAAGGGTTGATACTTGCGTGCATTCCCGTGCGCGAAGTACCTCACGACGTTCTCTTATCGGTACACCATGCATCCTTGGAAAACCTGCCTCAAGGCGCTCATGTGGGCACAAGTTCCTTGCGCAGACAAGCGCAACTTTTGGCAACGCGACCGGACTTACGCATTTCATCCCTGCGTGGCAATGTGGATACACGGGTGCGCAAGCTTTTGGAAGGCCACTATGATGCCATTGTATTGGCTGGTGCCGGCGTTAAACGCTTAGGCATCAAAACGCCTCATATGCATGCCTTTGATGTGCACAGCTTCGTACCGGCCGTAGGACAAGGGGCACTGGGTATAGAATGCCGTGAAGACCGTCACGATGTGCAAGAACTTTTAGCTTTTATGGAACATCCCGCCACACGGGTGTGTGTGGAGGCAGAACGTGCTTTTCTTCAAGGGCTTCACGGTGGCTGTCAAGTACCCATTGCCGGGCATGCCATTATGGATTCACACAACACCTTTACCATTCAAGCCTTGGTGGCCGATGTGGATGGCACACAGGTGCTGCGTCACAACATGCACGCTACAGCGCAGCACGCGCAAGAGACAGGCGCTGCACTGGCTCAAAAACTTTTGGAAGCAGGCGCTTCGCGCATTTTGCAAAAACTTTACGATACGAGCAGTATAAGTGAGTAAAAAAAACATCATGACCACCCCTCTCGCCTCCCATAAATTATGTGTCGCCACAGAAAGTTCACGCATTGTGTGGGAAGACAGTACCGAAATGCCCGCACCGTCTTCGCGCAGCGGTATGAAACATATGCTCCAACCACGGGCTTTGCAGGCTCTTGAGTTGGCACTACGTATCGAACAAAATGGATATAATGTCTATGTGGCGGGTGGCTCTCACTTAGGGCGCTCGTACTTGGTGCGCGAATTTTTGACACCGCATGCCCGTAAAGCAAAAACACCAAATGATTTAATATATTTAAATAATTTTACTGAAAAAGACAAGCCTGTTCTGGTAGCTTTGCCGGCAGGTGGGGCACGAGACTTCAAAAAAGCCTTACACGATGTGCTCAACACCATTCGTAAGGAACTTCCTCATCGCTTTGAGGCGGATTTTTTTGTGGACAGACGAGCGCAACTTTTAGATATGTTCCAAGATACGAAGTCCGAAGTCTTTGCTGAAATGAATGCATTGGCGAAGGAAAAAGGCTTTTATATTGATATTGATGACAGCAGCGCCTTGACCCTTTATCCCTTACTGGAAGAAAAACGCCTTTCCGAAGAAGAATTTGACCGACTTGACAGTGAAGTTCGGCAAGATTTCAAGCGAAAGGCAGATACGCTTTTGCATACTATGTCCGGTCATATGCGTCGCCTTTCTCGTATTGAACAGGACTATCGTGACAATGAAAAGCAGCTTGAGCGTGATGTTGCCGTGCAAATATTGGAAGATATTTTGACGCCGGAAGAAGAACGCTTGTTGAAGCTTTATTCAAGTGATACATTAAAAACATATTTTGTGGCCTTACGTCAAGATATTTTAGAAAATATTGAAACATTTATGGCAAAGGAGCATGCCCCTTATCCTCATGCCGGCACCGCAGGTGTGTGCGGTACGCCGCCGCCGCAATTTGGCGCCGACCACATCGCCAACGCACCACAACAAGAACCGGACATGGCACGTTATGATGTGAATATTTTTGTGGATAATAGCCAAACAGATGGCGCGCCGCTTATTTTGGAAGATCACCCCGTCGCTTCAAACCTCTTGGGATGTATCGAACGTGAATCTGAAATGGGAGCGCTTATCACAGATTTTAGCTTGATTAAAGCAGGTTCCTTACATAAGGCCATAGGAGGCTTCTTAATTATTCGCGTTGAGGATATTTTACAACATTTTCATGCGTGGGAGGGCTTATTGCGTGCGTTGCGTACGGGGCTTGCCCGTATTGAAGATGTGGGTGAGGGGCAAGACAGCGCCAGTCGTACCAAGAGTATTGCGCCAACGCCTGTGCCCCTTGACGTGAAGATTGTCCTTATTGGCAGTGAATGTGTCTATGAGAGCCTTCTTGAAAGTGACGAACGTTTTGGCAAATTGTTTAGAATTAAAGCACATCTTTCAGAACGTACAGATCGAAATGCTGCCGGGGTAAAATCATATCTTCATAGAATCCATCGGATAATTGAAGATGCACAGCTGCTCCCTTTTGACAGGAGTGGTCTTGCATGGATGGTAGATTACGGTTCTCGGCTCATCGAAGACCAGCGAAAGCTCAGTCTAAAATTTCCTTTATTGCGTGAAATCATGATTGAAGCCTCAACATTGGCCGGCAAACGTGCAGAGGCGAAAGTAAGCCATGAGGTTTTAGAAGCTGCCTTGGATGACAGAACATATCGAGCGAATTTAGTCGAAGAAATTTTCATGGAAGAGTACGATCGTGAATTTATCAAAGTCCGTACATCAGGTACAGCCATTGGGCAAGTGAACGGTTTGTCTGTGAGTTGGCACGGGGATTTTGAATTTGGTTTACCGCATCAAATATCCTGCACAGTGGGTGTAGGTCACGGTGGTATCATTGACCTTGAGCGTGAGGCGGAGTTGGCAGGCCCCATCCATACAAAGGCCATGATGATTTTGAAGAGTTATTTGGTTTCCTTGTTTGCCCGTCGACGCCCCATTGTGCTCACAGGGAGTTTGTGTTTTGAACAAAGTTATGCGGGCATTGAAGGCGATTCTGCATCGGGTGCAGAGCTTGTGGCACTTCTTTCGGCCATTGCAGAAGTACCTGTGCGCCTTGACCTTGCATTTACGGGCGCTTTAAGTCAGTCTGGACAGATTATGGCTGTAGGAAGTGTGACGCGCAAAATTGAGGGTTTTTTTAAGGTGTGTGCGCGACATGGTTTAACAGGCACGCAAGGGGTCATTATTCCCCACGACACAGTGGAGCAGCTCATGCTTTCGCCAAGGATTGTAGACGCCGTTCGCGAAGGGCAATTTGCCATTTTTCCCGTGAAACATATTGACGATGCCCTAGAGCTTTTAACATGTATGCCTGTGGGCAAAAGACGCAAGGATGACACCTTTACGCCCGGCACGCTGTATGACTGTGTGGACAAACGCTTACACGTATTGGGAACGTATGCAGAAAAAAGTACGCGTAAGGGGCGGCGTTCTTGAATAGCCGTTGCCATTTACTCATTTATGGAACGGCACTCATGAGTGTTATGGGGGTGGCAAGTATTTTGCCGGTATTGCCAGCCATGGCGCGAGATCTTGGTATTGACGAAGCGCACCTTGGTCTTTTGGTATATTCCTTTACCCTGCCCGGTATTGTTCTTGCGCCTTTGGGAGGCATTTTGGCGGACAGGTGGGGAAGAAAGGCCGTTCTTGTGCCGTGCATGCTCCTCTTTGCCGCAGGCGGCTTGGCTGCCTCCTTATGCACGACAGCCACCCCCATACTTGTGTGGCGCATGGTGCAAGGCTGTGGCGCGGCCTGCCTTGGTGTACTGTACACAACTATTGTGGGGGATTTCTATACCGACGACAAGCAGCGCCTTGTGATCATGGGTCGCGCTGCCACAGTATTAAGCCTTGGAGCAGCGATTTTTCCTGCTTTGGGAGGTATGCTTGGCGAATGGGGCTGGCGTTGGTCTTTACGTTTGTCATGTCTGGCTCTACCTGTGGCGTTTTTGGCTGTGTACACTCCCCTGCCCTCACCCACGGCGTCCATGACAACAATGAGCAACTATGCCCATAAAGTAAAAAAAATCATTCTACAAAAGAATACTCTTTTTCACTTTGCTTTGACCTTATGCGCCTTTTGCATTCTTTATGGGCCTTTGGTCACATATTTTCCGCTTATGAGTCATATGTATTATGAAGCATCCCCCACACACATAGGCTTTGTCTTTGCCATTGCTTCCGTGGGAACTGCCTTTGCGACCGTTTGCCTGACACCTCTTGTGCAAAGATTTTCACAGCGTCGTACGGTACAAGGGGGAATCTTCTTTTTTGCTTGCGCCATGAGTCTTCTTTGTTTGTGGCGTGAGTCATTTGACTTTTGGTATTTGACAGTGCCCATTCTCTGCTACGGTATAGGACAAGGTTTGGTATATCCAACTGTCATGAGTTCTTTATCGTCTTTGGCGCCGTCCATGGGGCGTGGTGCTCTTATGGCGGTGAACGGCACTGTATTACGCCTGGCGCAAAGCATCTCACCTTTTATATGTGGTGTTCTTTTTTTTGCGGGATCCTTTGGAGCCGTCTATATTTTTGCTGCATTTTTATCTTTTATTATGTTTTATTTATCAAAAACATTTGAAAATAGCACCCCAAAATAGCTTATCATGAAAAAAGATGCTGAAATAAAGACAGATGAGGGAAAGATGAAGGAGAAAAATCTGACAAAAAGCAAAAAAGCTGCATTACTCAAGGCGGCCAAGGAACTTTTTGGTGAATACGGTTATGTGGAGACCACGTTCAAAAAAATTTCTGAACGGGCAGGTGTGGCTCTTGGACTTTTGTCGCATCATTATGGCAACAAAGAAAAACTTTTTCTTGCGGCGGGGCTTGACGTGCTTGAACATTTTCTGCGGGTTTTGCGTACCGCCACAGCGCGAGGCACAACAGGCTATGAATCCGTCATCCTTTTTTGCGAAGCCTATCTTGCTTTTTCTATAAATAAACATTCAAATTGGCTTGTGCTTGTACGTTGCTCCCCCTACAGTGACATGAAAACAAAGACTGACCGTGATCTTATGACAACATCCTTTCAACAAGTCCCTCAAGAATTGGAAGTACATTTGCGCCGCGGCATGGAGGATGGTTCCATACGCCAGCTTGATGTGTCACAAACAGCACAAGTGATTATGGCGCTTATGGTGGGGGTCAACAGAACACGTGTTCTTACCCCTTATGCCGGAAAATCCCTGTATGAAGAGGCTATCAATTTTGTCTCTCGTGCTATTGCCGTAAAAGAGTAAAGGAAAGGCTGATGTAATCGAATGTGTGTTTTGTGACAAGCAAGGCGAATAGTAAGAGGGTTACAAAAAAGCTGCCAAAAAGTACCTTTTACATTGAGAGCGAACACAATGCCCGCCTCCTCCCCCTACAACCGGCACTTTTTGAACAGCTTGCATTTGGCAACTTTAAAAATACGCTTTTAAAAAGAGCACCTTATATTTATTGAGATGACTCAGTGCGCAAAAGACGCACAAGTGTGCGCACATTACGCAAGCCAATAACGCGCCATTGGCCGGGGCTGTATTCTCTCAGCCACGCTTCCACCGGATAGGTATTGCCGTTTGCATGGTCTTTCAAGGAAAATGAAACAAAAACGGCACCGCTTTCCGCAATAGCATCCCCAATATTCAAAATTTCTTTACGCCCCATGGAAGCATTGGCGAGTAGGGGCGCCAAAATTCCAGTTTCCCACGTGGGCTGTATGTTTTCTTTGAGCTTACCCGCATAGGCACCTGAACTAACACCCATACGCACAAAAGCACTCACTTCCGTCACCAATGTGGAACGCAAGGTCTCCTTAGCAGTTTCATTGCTACTTGCAGCAGAAAAAAGTATGGCCAGCATGGGTGGCAATGTTGTTTGTTCTGCTTTGTTGGCATCTTGCATAAAAATGTCAACACATTGCCCCACAAGACTTTCCATATCTACGGAAGCATCGAAGAGCTTTACATCAGCGTTGTTTAATGCACGTTGCACATCGTGAATGGTACTGATAGGGTCTGTGCCTGCAAGGGCAAGTTGCGGTATGCAAAGGAGGGTACACAGAACAAAAATCTTTATGTACTTCATAAACACAATCCTTTTATCACGTTTGAGAGTTGTTGAAGAATGACAAAGAAAGTTCACGCAAAACATCTTTGTTGTGAAAAAAAGACGTGAACTGTATCTTTGAGTCCGTTCCGAGAGATGATTTTTTATACTTATGGAAAAACTGATTAATTATTTTTCTTGAGGGGGGAAGGGGATCTTTTGCCAAAACCCAAAA
>CAYJPE010000003.1:26237-39537 GCA_964371965.1 uncultured Desulfovibrionaceae bacterium | reverse complement strand
GAGGGGGGAAGGGGAATCTTTTGGGTTTTGGCACCTGTCCCTTTCTAAGGGGAAAGATCCTCTTCCCCCCTCAAAAAAAATACTTAATCAGTGTTGCCCAAGGCTTTTTTGAGCGCATCTCGATATATCTTCATCACGTCTATGCGTGCAAAATATTTTGATTCTGCTGGGATAATGTGCCAAGGGGCGTAGTCTGTATTGGTGCGCAAAAACATTTCATCGGCAGCCACTTTATAGGCGGGCGTTTTTTCGCGGTTGCGCCAATCTTCGTCGGTTATTTTGTAGTTCTTGTAGGGGATGGCTTCCCTTTCTTTGAAGCGGCGCAATTGTTCGTCCGGGGAAATGTGCATCCAAAACTTGAGAAGAATGTTTTTGTTGTCCGTAAGCTGCTCCTCAAAGCTGTTTATTTCTGCATAAGCGCGCGACCATTCGTGCCTTTTGGCAAAGCCTTCCACGCGCTCCACAAGTACGCGCCCGTACCATGAGCGATCGTAAATGGTAACGTGCCCTGCCATGGGCACATGTCGCCAAAAGCGCCAAAGATAATGGTGCGCCAGCTCTTCACTACTGGGAGCGCTGATGGGAATGAGGCGTGTTATGCGTGAATCGACCGCGCCGGCAATGCGCCGTATGGCTCCGCCCTTACCACCGGCGTCGCCTCCTTCAAAGACGAGGGTGGAGGAAATGCCCTTTGTGTAAGCATCAAAAGAGAGGTCATAAATTTCGCTTTTCAGTTCTTTGAGTTGCTTACGGTACTCATCGCGTTCCAAACTATGCGAGAGGTCAACGAGGTCAAGAACATTTTGCGCAGCTGTGCTTATGGCCTCTTCAGGTTCACTCTTTCTCTTATCGGCTAAAATTTTTGCGGCGATGGCATTTTCGAGGGTGCTTATGAGGGCCTTTGCCACGCTTACATTGCGAAATTCTTTATCATAGGCATCGATGATATACCATGGGGCAAAGTCCCTGTCGGTCATGGTTATGGTTTTGCTTGCCGTGGCCAAGAGGTCTTGGTAGTGCTTTTCGCTTTGGGCATCATAAGGCGTGAAGCTTTGGATGTCGTGGAGCTTTTTACGGGCTTTGCGACGTTTTTTGTGTTCTTCTTCGCTCAAATGCAGCCAGAACTTTGCGAGGACATAGTCGTTATTGGCAAGGTTGCGTTCCATGTTTTCGTTCTGATGCATGGCTTTAAAGAAGGCATCGTCGCTTATTTGTCCGTACGATGCTTTGCGCACCACTTCATCATACCAACCGCCAAAGAAAATGCCAAACTCTCCATAACCGGGCAAGCGTCGCCAAAAGCGCCATGCGGCAGGGCGTTCGCGTTCGTCCTCTGTTTGCTTCCAAAATGTATTCGTACACATTTTTTTTGCATCAAGCCATGAGGAAATGGTGTTGACGAGGGAGCCGCGTCCGGAACCGTCCACACCGAGGAGGGTGACGAGGACGGAAATCTTATGCTCTTCGCATTTTTTCTGTAATTGAAAAAGCGTGATCCGTAATTCTTTTTCTAAGGCTTTGTATTCGGTATTATTATATTTTTGTCCCAATACCAGTGTTTGAAACATAGGAACTCCTTGTGTCGTGCGCAGAAAGTTGTCGCATGAATGCATTGTCGCGTAGCAATATTTTTTCAATCTGTATAGGCTCCTGCCCACAAGGTCAAGCCCATATTGATGGCGAAATTTTGTACGCCATATGAGAAAGCCTGCTCTAAAGTAAAAAAAATTTGACTAAAAGGCTTGCTTTTTATTTAATCGTGTGTCATAAATGGTTCTTGGAAAGTGGGTGTGACGGTTAGACGGGCGTTGCATCCTTTGGGGTTATAGCTTAACAGCCTGATATATAACTTTTTTCTTAGGCCGTGCTCGGCCACAAATCATGAGGAAGGAAAATCATGAAAAGACTTGTTACCTTACTTCTCACCGCGGGTATGTTAGTGGGCGCTGCCACAGGCGCTTCCGCCATAGATTTTAAAGCCAAAGGTCAATGGATTTTTGGTTTCGGCGCTACGGATGCCAACTTCTTTAAAAGTGCTGATAGTGGCGATGCCGGAGACGTTTTCGGCGCTCAACAGCGCGTACGCCTTCAAGTTGAGGCCATTGCTTCCGAATCCCTCTCCGGTACCGTCATGTTTGAAATTGGCGATACCACATGGGGTAACAACGGGAGCGGCGGTGCCCTTGGTGCTGACCAAAGAATTATTGAATTGCGTGGCGCTTACATTGACTGGATTGTACCCAGCACAGAAGTGAAAGTACGCATGGGTATCCAGCCCATCGCCTTCCCAAGCGTAGCTGGCGGTGCAGCCATTCTTGATGACATGACTGCAGGTATTGTTATAAATGCACCTATCACGGATATGTTTGGTGTTACCGCAGTGTGGGCACGTCCTTACAATGATAACTGGAGCAATGGTACTCCTTCCGGTGACTCTTCAAATTACCTTGATAATATGGATATCTTTGCCCTCATGCTGCCTGTTACGGGTGACGGTTGGAAGGTCACGCCTTGGGTCTCAGCAGTTGCTATTGGACAAAATGTGCCTGCAGGTGGCGTGATGGGCTACGTGGTTGACGGTATGTTCCCACGTTGGATGCCGGGTATGGTGGACAACGACTTAGGTTATGCAACAGCTTTCTATGCTGGTCTTCCCATGGCCTTCACCTATGACAACTTCAACTTTGAGCTTGATTTTAACTACGGTACCGTTGACTATGGCAGTGGACGTGATGCTTCCAATCGTAGCGTTGACTACAAGCGCAGCGGTTGGCTTGTCAAAGGTCTTTTCGAGTACAAGATGGATTGGGGTACTCCCGGTCTCTTCGCATGGTACGGCTCCGGTGATGACAGCAATGCAAGGAATGGTTCTGAAATGATGCCCGTTATCGATCCTGCTGGCAACTTCACGTCCTTCATGGGTGATGGCGAATGGGGATGGGGCTTAACAAACAATGGTCTTGCCTACGACAATATGCTGACCTATGCTGGTACATGGGGTGTGGGCTTACAAATCAAAAACCTTTCCTTCATGGAAGACCTCAGCCACATCATCCGTATCGCTTACTGGAATGGTACCAATAGCCCTGACATGATTCAGGGTGAGGCTTTGACGGCTCCTGGAGGCTCGGGCTCTGTCACTGGAAACTCTTGGTCTTACATGTACATGACCACGAAAGACCATTTGGTGGAAATCAACTTCGACACCACCTATCAAATTTATGAAAATTTGCAAGCTGGATTGCAGTTAGGATACATCGTTAATGGCTTTAACGGTGGTCGTGATGCATGGGAAGGCATATACGGCAAGAAAAACGCTTACAAAGCAAGCTTACTCTTCAACTACAGCTTCTAGTTTGCGCCGCAAAAGTTAGACAAGACTTCGCATGATTGTGGGAAGGGGTGTATGCCTCTTCCCATTTTCTTTTTTAAAATCCTTCTTGCATTGCTGATTTTTTTTGTGCACTATGCTTATAGTGCATGAATAGTATGCGTACTACAACTGTATTATAGTCATTTTTTACTGCACAAAAGCAAAATACCCTTGAGCACTCTTCATACTGCATGCACAATAGCCTTGCAATGACGCTGTGGTGTATGCAGAAATCATTTAAAACAGTATATCATCACAGATCAAGCTCACATCACATACTCTTTTCTTCACGTGCATCAAAAACACGCAAAATTTACGTCTAAGCACACGCAATTCCTTAAAAACATATGTGAAGCATTTCAGTCTTACGCCGGCGCCCTTTTTTGTCATTGTGCACCTGCGCGAGAGGGAATGTCTTTCTGGCGTTGTGAGTACGACATAATTTTTACGCAGGAGGGACTTATGGGATTTGGAGGCGGCGGAGGTGGGGGGAGCACAGCAGCCTATGTGCCACCACCGACACCTGTTTATGAAACACCGGAAACGCCCAAAGCACAGACCTCAAAACCTGTGACGGAAGCGGCCACGGCGGCGCGGCAGGCACAAAAAGAAAAGGCCAATAAGGCAGCGGGCTTGCAAGGCAGCATCTTAACAAGTCCTCTCACCTCAAGTACGGCTGTGCGGCAAAAATCCTTGCTTGGACAATGAGAGTGACTTCTATCAGCCTGCAAATCGGACTTTTCCAACGGGCTGTTATGACGGGAGATGTAGCCGATGGAATATGAAGCACATATGACAAAAAACCTTGTGACGGGGCTTGCCCAACGCTTTTCGCACATGCAAGAAGCGCGGCAAAGCTATGAACCGGCATGGCGTGACCTTGCCGACCATTTTCTCCCCACCCGATACAAGGATACAAGCAAAAGCCCCCATGCATGGCGCACCATGCCCATGCTCAACGATACCCTTGTGGACTCCACAGGCATCTTGGCCATGCGCACTCTGGCAGCAGGTTTACAAGGAGGTATGACAAGCCCTGCGCGTCCGTGGTTTCAGCTTTCACTGGAGGATGCAGATCTTGCGGCTCACAGTGCTGTACGAGATTGGCTCATGCTCGTGTCCAGACGCATGCGCAAGATATTTGCCCATTCAAACTTCTACAATGCCGTACATACATTGTACGGCGAATTGGGTACCTTTGGAACGGCTTTCATGCTGCAATTGGCGGACGAGGAGCATGGTTTTCGTTTCGTGCCATTCTGTGCCGGAGAATACTGCCTCGATATCAATGCAGCCCAGCGTGTGGACGTGGTATTTCGCCGATTCCACATGACGGCGCGCCAACTCCTCATGCAATTTGGGGAAGATCGCGTGCCACAGCATATTCGGCACATGGCAGACAAGAGCGGCGCAGGCAATGTCCATGACGATGCCCACACTGTTGTGCACGCCATTTATCCACGAAAGCACCATCATAAGCACAAAGAGTGTGCCAGTCATATGCCCTTTGCGTCTGTCTATTACTTGGAAGGCCACAGCGGCAAGGGCATGGGGCACGTACTTTCTGAGTCCGGGTTTCAGGAATTTCCGGGCTATGGAGTGCGCTGGGACGTGGCGGGCAATGAGGTATACGGTCGCTCCCCCGCCATGGACGTCTTGCCGGATTGTCGCATGCTCCAGCAAATGGGCATAACCACGCTGAAAGCCATTCATAAGGCCGTTGATCCACCCACGGCAGTGAGTGCCAGCTTGAAAAGTGTGGGACTCGACTTGACGCCCGGCGGTGTCAACTATGTGGAGGCGGCGCCCGGGCAAAGTCCGCAAGCGGCCACGCCCATTTTGGACATTCGCCCCGACATCACGGCGGCGCGTAAGGCTACGGAGGCCGTGCAAAAGCAGATTCAGCAAGGTTTGTACAATGACTTGTTTCGTCAGCTTCTCGACTCAAATCGCAGTCAAGTGACAGCTAAGGAAGTGGCTGTACGCGAAGAAGAAAAGCTTATCTTGCTTGGGCCTGTTTTGGAGCGCTTGCATTGTGAATTGTACACGCCGCTCATTGAACGCACATACAATCTTATGCAGCGTTTTCATATGCTTCCGCCTCGACCCCAAGAGCTTGGAGAGGCGCATCTGAAAATTGAGTTTGTGAGTCTTTTGGCACAGGCACAAAAAATGGTCTGTACAGGTGCGGTGGAAAGGCTCGTGTCCTTTGTGGGCAATCTCACACCATTGCAGAAAGATGTGCACGACACCATTGATACTGACAAGGCAGTGGAGGAATACGCGGATTACTTGGGAATTTCGCCGGGCATTGTACGTGCTCCTGCGGCGAGACAACAATTACGCCAAGCACGGGCAGATGCGGAACATGCCGTGCAGCAACAAAAGGCCCAACAAGAACAACAGGAACAAATCATGGATACCCTTAAAACCCTGACGGGCATGGTGAAGGATATGGGAGATGTGTCCATGGATAAGAACTCTCTCATGGGCAATGTGGCGGGTGCTTTGACTGTAAGCCCAAATATTCTTTAAATATAAGGATTGTGCGATGGGAAGCAATATTTTTGACAGCATTCTTGGCAATCAAGAAAGTGTCCACGAAAAAGAAGAAGAACGCCGCTCTTTTGATATGAGCATGCGTCGCGCTGTGAGTTGGCTTATGCAGTGCAAGGAAGGGCGCGTGTTTTTACGTTGGCTTGGGCGTGGCGCTTCGCCGCAGGCTATTTTGCAACTGATTTTAGATTATGAGGAGGAAAAGTATGTCTAATACTGTGCCGGATGTTGTGGAGAGTGCACATTCTTTTGCCACTTCAGACACCCATGGGGATATGTCTCAAGACGGCAGTATTTTGAATGTGTCAAGTATGCCGTCCCATGCCCCCTTTGACCTGACGGTACCTGAGGGCATGGATTGGAATGAGGGCATGTCTGCGTCCTTTTCCGATCAAGCGCGAGAATTGAACCTTGATAAGGACGGCGCCCAGAAACTCTTGGATATGTCACATAAAAATCAGTTGCTTGCCGTGGAGGCGCATACAAAGCAAGTGGCGGAGTGGAAGGAGCAAGTGCGTACAGACAAAGAACTTGGCGGCGCGGCCTTTGAGCGTACCGTTTCCTATGCCAAGGCGACACTTTCTCGCTTTGACAAGGAAGGGAAACTCTTAAATATGTTGGAAAAAACTGGCTATTCCAACAATCCCGACGTCATACGCTTTTTGGCGGCCGTGGGTAAGGAGCATGCTGAAGATTCGGTGGCTTTTGGACGCGGCAGTTACGCAGCCGTACCGCGTCATGAGCGTATGTACGGTAAATATAATAACTAAAAAGGGGAGCGTATGGCACGACAAAATTTGGGCCTTGTGGCAACGTTGGCAGAAATGCGCGATTTTTATTCCAATGGTGAAGCAGGCAATATCATTGATCTTATGAACGAAACCAATGATATTTTGGACGACATACAATTTATGGAGTCAAACCAATCCGATGGTCACTTGACACGCATTCGTACCGGCCTCCCCGAAGTCTATTGGCGTCGTCTCTACAGGGGCATTCCTTACAGCAAAAGCCAGTGGACACAAGTGAAAGAACCGTGCTCCATGATGGAAAGCCGCATGCTCATCGACGAGGCAGAGTCGAAAATTTACGGCGGGAAGGCTGCCCAATTCATTGATTCCGAAAGTGTGGCCTTTGCCGAGGCCATGCGACAAAAGGCCGCACACACACTTTTTTACGGAGACTCTGACGTGAACCCCGACGAGTTTAAAGGTCTTGCTTTGCGCTATCCCGCCAAAGATGCGCCCAATGTCATCGACGCCGGCGGCACCGGTGACGCATGCACGTCTGCATGGCTTATCTCATGGGGTGACCGTTCCATCCACGGCATCTATCCCAAGGGCAGTATTGGTGGTCTAGAGCACAAAGACCTTGGCATTCAAACGGTGGAAGATATCGAAGGGCGCCATTACGAAGCCATTGTGAACCGTTATCAATGGACGCTTGGTTTGGCACTGCGCGATTGGCGTTCCTGTGTCCGCGTGGCCAACATTCCCGTGGCAAGCCTTATAAAACGCAAAGGACAAACCGGCTTCATTGACCTACAGCAACTCTTCATCAGCGCCAAGAACAAGATGCCCGAAGTCATGCGCCAAAAAGCCGTATGGTACGCCAACGAAGAGCTCATGGCAGCCATCGAGTTGCAATCCACCGACAGCGGTAACGTCCACCTTGTCTACGGTGAGGCCTTCAAGTCTGACGGTATGCCGCTCCTCTTTGGTCGACCCGTACGTCAATGCGATGCCATTTCTTCCACAGAGACAGCAATATAAGCAGTCCGTTGAAAAAGCACCGACTGCGGCGTCAGCGCAAGTGTTACGACTGCTTATGTATGTCCGTATACACGGCGCACCCGCAACACTTGCGCTTCCTTGCATTCGGCACTTTTTGAACGGACTGACGAAATTTGAGTTTTTTACCGGCCTGATAAGGAGGCTTTATGTTCATAGACCAAAACCTTGTACTCTACGAAGGCAGTGTGACCACCTGCAACAGTGAAGCCATCGCGCTCAACTCGCTACAAATTCCCGGCAAAGCCGAACCTATCCTCATGTCTTTGCGCGTTATGGAAGAGCTTGCGGGCGCTACATCCGTCACCGTTGTCTTGCAACAGGCCACAAAGCAGGCCGGCACCTACACAGACGTTGCCGGCACGTCCACCACCATTGCCGCCGCGGACTTCAAGCCCGGCAAAAAGTTTTCGTGGCGCTTTTTACCCCGTACCGTCGTCAATCCGTGGCTACGCCTCAAAGTCACCGTCACTGGTACGCCCACAAAGGGCAAGATGTTTTGCGCCGTTATGGGCTTTGAGGACGAACCCTACGAAGCCGGGCAGTATATCAACAAAGGCATCGTTGAAGGATAGTAATTCGCTGAAAAAGGGCACACTGCGGCGTCAACGAAAACTTTGCGACCGCTTATGTATATCTGTATACACGGCGCGCCTGCAAAGTTTTCGTTTCCTTGCATTGCACCCTTTTTGAGCGAATTACGGGAAAGGATGTTTGAAAAAGGGCACACTGCGGTGTTAAAACACACATGTATTTTACTCTTAATGTCTCTTTGCATTACTCAAACAAAAAAACTTTAATATCCACCTGAACACGATGGTTTTTTTTGAAGGGGGGTGTGGGGGGAAACTTTTTTTTCCTAAAAAAAAGTTTCCCCCCACAAAAAAATAAAAAACTTAAAAAATAAAAAACTTAAAAAATAAAAAACAAAAAAAGAGGCCATAATGACAGCGAATGCATCGAAAATCCTCATATGGAACATGGCGCTTGGCTGGATTGGCACACGCACTGTGGCTAGTGAGGAAGAAAAGACGCTTGAGGCCATACAATGCGGCATTTATTGGGACATGGCGCGACGACAGGTGTTGCGTTCCTATCCGTGGAACTTCGCCCAAAAACGCGAATGGCTCGCACAAGTGCCCATGCCTGTCGGCTATGAACATGAATACAGCTTTGCTTATGCAATGCCACTGGACGCGCTCAAGGCAAATAAAATTTTGCCGCAAGGGCAGGAACATTATGGGCATAACCAGCATGGCAATGTGGACGATATGACGCGCTTTATTGTGGTGAATGACCATGAAGGCCAACGCACCGTATTGCTGACGAATGCACCGAAAATCGTTCTTGCGTACACGGCAGACATCGAAGACGGGCGCCTTTTTGACGACCTTTTTACACACGTATTGGCACGGAAGCTTGCCGCAGATATCGCCGTTTCCTTGCTCAAAAACAATGCCGGCAAAGTACAAGAATTAGAACAGCTCTATAGAAGTGCCATCCCCACAGCTGTACAGACAGACGCCAGTGAAGGGCGCGAAAAGTCTAAAGAAGATGCGTGGCTGGCAGCACGAAACATTTAAGTAAAGGACTCAAATCTTTATGAATGTATACATAAACAGTCAGGCACAAGCCTCTTTGCGCGGACATTGGACGGGCGGCACCACATATACCTTTTTTGACGTTGTTTTGTATAATGGCGTTATCTATTATGCCTTGCGCGAAAATAATGGCGCACGACCGGATATTTCGCCGCAAGATTGGGTGCGCTCCACACATTGCGTCGACGGGGAAGGCGGTGTTGTTGGCACGGGGCCGCAAGGCGAACAAGGGATTCAGGGGGAGCAAGGCGAACAGGGAGAAAAGGGAGAAAAGGGAGATACAGGCGAAAAAGGCGATATGCCCACGCACATTTGGGACGGTACGACGCTCTCTTTTGAAAATCCCGACGGTACCTTCAGCACACCAGTAGACTTGCAAGGGCCTGCAGGGTCAGGATCAGACATTGACCTGACGCCTTATGCCACCACCGAATACGTGGACAGTGCCGTAAGCGGTGCCGTAGGCGATATGACCATTGCACAGCTCAAAGGCCGCGTTGACACTGTTGACGAGCTTTCGACAGAAGGCGCTGTCAACGGGGACATTTGGTTTGTGGGTCTTGCCACGGACACGGAGCTTGACGAGTACATCTACTTTGAAGCAACTGGCACCTTTGAGCAATTTGGGAGCACAAGCATTGACGGCTTTCAGCTTGCCGATAATGATGAATATGCCGCAGGTACTCACACCATGAAAGCGCCCAATGTTGCGCAAGTCAAAGGTGATGTGGCAGCACTGGACACGCGTCTTCAAGCTCTTGAAAGTGCCACGCCATCAGAAGATGCCGACCTGTCCGCCTACGCCACCACGGAAAGCGTGACGACAGCCCTTGCGAACAAAGCAGACACCACGGTGACGGACGACCTTGATACGCGTCTTCATGATCTTGAAAATGTGACGCCACCCGACTTGTCTGCCTATGCCAGCACAGACTATGTGGATACAGCCATAGCAAACATCGAGACAACACCAGATACCTCTGCCAGCACATACCCGCTTGTCAATGTCGCGTCCGGTGCCACAGCCGTCACCCTCACCGCCAACACCTACACAGCCATTGCCGGAACAGTCGCAACGCTTACAATAACGCTTCCGGAGGCATCCAGCACGGAATATGCTGAAATGTGTTTAGTGTCCTTTGTGACAGGAGCAACAGCGCCCACAGTGACTTTGAGCGACAATGTTATTACGCCAAGTGATTTCTCTTTTGAATCCAATAGTCTTTACGAAGTGACTTTTACCTATAATCACGCACAGGGAAAGTGGCTTTTACTGTCTGGAAAGTGGGGTGTGTAATGCTCAGAAGACGTATGCATATGGAAAAACTTTCATCGGGTGACACTGATTCATCTGTCGATAGCGGCCCTTATATTGAAAGAACCGTACTACAGGTAAAGGGTGGGGGGGTTCTTACAGACGTACCTTGGAAAGGGACAATACGCGTTGTTTTGAAATATGCACTTGCCGAAAATACCTATTCTGCAAGTGACTTCTTAGGTCTTGGCCTGGTGTCGGGGAGCTCTGTTCAAGCGTATCTCATGACGGACATTTTTGCAAGATTAGCTGAAAATAAGTTTTTTGCCCGGTCCTACGGCGCGACGGAGTATAACTTAACTATTCCACCCATTATGACACCACGCACCATAGATTTTGATATTGATTCGTACTGCAAGCAATATGATGAAGCGGGGAATATTATTGATGACCTTACTATTCAATCAACAGTGAGTACAGCAGCAAATGGCACTATCAATGTTTTCGGAGCGACGAGAGAAGGTGGTATCCAGATAGTGAGTTGTCCAGTCCGTGCTTACTCTGCCGATATATACGATGAACATACGCTACTGAGAAAGCTCAGACCTGCTTTAGTGAATAATAAAGTGGGAATGAGTTGTGAAGTTACTGGCAACTTTTTTGAAGCCACGCCTCAAGACGCGTTCATATTTGTGTCACAATAAGCCATTGGAAAAGCAATACAGCCTGCACAATAATACATAAAGAGGGAAGCTATGCTCACAAGCCATATTTCCAAAGCCGTTTTTGAAGGCAATGGCGTCACCACGCGATTTCCCTTTTCCTTCAGGGTATGGGAAAGCACACAGCTCAAAGTGGAAATCATGGAGCCCAATTTGCGCGTGTCCTATGTGACAAATTGGACAGCTACCATCACGGAAACAGGCGGCGTTGTCACGTATTACCATAACGGTCAACCCTTGCCCGCGGGCTATCGCCTCTCCATCATCCGCGACATGCCTTTCTTGCAAGAAGTTGACCTCATCACCGGCACACGCTTTGACCCTGCCGTCATTGAAGAGCACATGGACATGGCAACGGCCGAGCGCCAGCAATTACGCGAGGCCGTGGACAGAGCCGTCAAAGTTGCCGCCGGCAGTAATGAAAACCCCGACGGCCTTGTGGACAGAATATTTGAAGCGCGGGACGAGGCTGTTGCATCTGCCACAGAGGCCGCGCAATCAGAAAAAAATTCCGCCGCCTCAGCAGAGAGCGCAGAGCAGCATGCTGACAGGGCAGAAGAGGCGTCTCGTGATCTCATACGCTGTTCTGAAGAGGCTTGTGCCTGTGCCAGCGAGGCCGCAGAGTCCGCAGATTGTGCCAAGTTTTCCGCAGAACAAGCAAAAGCCTTCAGAGACGAAGTGCGTTCCATTGCCGACGAGCTCTACAGCCTCACCGTTACGGTAGAACGCACGGAAGAGACCACGGCTACAGGCTGTTACAATCCGCACACAGGCGTGTTGACATTGTACATACCCGACGGCCCCAAGGGCGACAAAGGTGACAAAGGTGATAAGGGCGATACGGGAGACATGGGACCCATGCCACGTCACAGATGGGAAGACCAACGACTCTACATAGAAAATCCTGACGGATCGTGGGGCGTTGGCGTCAACTTGAAAGGCGAAAAAGGCGATACGGCGAGTATTTGTGTGCCGCCGCGTATTCTTGCGCCGCCCGTTGCGCTGCCCGACAGCAGCATTGCCGTCACCATCACGCTGGCACAAGCGCATTTCTTTGTGTTGCCGCTTCTTGGCTATAACTTGTCTGTCTATGGTGACGAGGACAATACCAATGACCTTGAGCCGGTCTACATTCCCTCGCCCGGCGGCGGTCCTTATGATTACACGTTTTCACCCCAAGGAGAAAAGGGGGAAAAAATCCTCATACGCGCGGCCATTGTGGACATTCTCGAAAACGTTTCCAATTATTCGACGGCGGAAATATTACTTGCGGATCCCATTGTGTTTCCGCCGCGTATTCTTTCACCTGTCAATCATTCTATCAATCAACCTTTTAGCTTTGTCATGGAAATAAGCCCCATTGAAAACGTGGCCGGCGTTGAGCCCATTGGCATTGGGACGCATGTGCAAATTGCCACCGACGCTGATTTTACGGACATTATTTTTAACACCACACACGACGGCGCCTATACCACATATCTGCAAATTTCTGACTTGCCATCATACGAGCAGTTGTACGCACGGGCGCGTCACAACGATTCCGTCTACGGCTGGAGCGCGTGGAGTGACATTGTCACGTTTAGGACCATGTACGAGGGCTATGTCAAAGAAACTCGGTTGTGGGTCGCACCGGAAGACGGCACCATTGAAGTAACTCTTGTCGGTGGTGGTGGAGGAGGTGGTTATGCTTTCAACCGCCATGAAACAGATCCACCGGAAGGATTTACGACGACCAATGCGAATTTTGGTGGTGCCGGCGGCAACAATGGTTTTGCAAGCGATGAAATATCTGAATATTTCACTGCTCATGGTGGTCATGGCGGTGGTGCCGGCGGTATAGTTCGTTTTACGACAAGTGTTTATAAAAAGGCTGCATATCCTTGTATTATTGGGCTTGGGGGTGCAACCGCCAGTGCTGGGGGTGATACAAGCTTTAACGGTATAAATACAGGCACGCAATTAACAAGTGTGGGCGGCAATGGGAATGCCGGTAATGCACCCGG
>CAYJPE010000003.1:0-26137 GCA_964371965.1 uncultured Desulfovibrionaceae bacterium | reverse complement strand
CAGGCACGCAATTAACAAGTGTGGGCGGCAATGGGAATGCCGGTAATGCACCCGGGCAAGGACGAGGCGGTACATTTAGTGTTGCGAGTGGCAAGGCTATGTATGGCGGTGGTGGTGCCGGTGGCTTCATTGGTGACGGTTTAAGCCCCAGCGGTGAGGGTGGTCAAAGCCGTTATGGTGGATTTGCAGAAAATGGCAAAGGCGATGGCACCGGTGGCTACCCCACTATGGCTGGTAATAATGATATTTCCTATGAATCTGCAGTGGGTGAACCTCAAGGTGAATTTGGCGGCGGCGGTGGAAATAGAGGACAGTATGCACCTAATGATGAAGGTGAAATCCTCGGCTTTCAAATGTCTGCCGGTGGCGGCGGTGGCGGGTATGGTGCCGGTGGCGGTGGTGCTTGCTATGGATATATCTATAATGATTCGGAATCCGGCATTATGCTGCGCGGCGGACGCGGTGCCGACGGTGTTATTTTTATTCGCTATCTTATAGATGAAACAGAACATGAGGAGGGCTAAACTATGGGTGAACGCACTGCCTGCGAAAACATCACTTGTGGCATGTTACATCGAGATGTCAAAGATGTGCGCAACAAGGCCATTGAAATGGACAACAGACTCGGCAATGCCGAAAGGGATATGGCAGTTTTGGCAAATAAGATTGAGCATGTGGAAGTGAATCAAAAAGAAATAAAGTCCAGTCTGGAAAAGCTTTCGCAAGATGTGAAAAGCAATTCCGTACTTGTGGCAACAGCGTCCAAGCATGCGGTGTGGACGGCCTCCATTGTGGTGCCGCTCATCACCGGTGTTATTGGCGTCTTTCTCGCATATTTTTTGAGAGGAGCGTAATCTTTATGTCGTATACAGAAAACTTTGAAAAATCCCACGAATTTACCGCGCGCTTTGAGGGTGGCTATTCCGATTACAAAGAAGACAGCGGCGGGGCGACAAATTATGGCGTGTCTCTTAAGTGGCTGCAAGATTTGGGGACTATGGGAGACGTTCGGGGCGACATTGACGGTGACGGTGACATTGACAAGGACGACGTAAAGCTTGTGACACCGGAAATGGCAAAGAGCTTATTCTTTGAAAAATTTTGGCAAACGGCAAACCTTGATGTGTTTGCGCTGCATGTGGCCTTTATGATGTACGACATGCGCGTGAACCACGGTCCCCGCGGTGCCACATACATCTTACAACGCGGCTACAATGACATGTTGCAAAAAAGCGTGCTTGCCGTTGACGGTGTGTTTGGCCCCAAGACAGCAGACGCCCTTTTGCAAAAGAGCGGGCGGGCGCTCATTGACGCCTTGGCACGGCAAAGAGCCAGCACTTACGAAAGCATTATGGCACGATATCCGAAAAATGAGATCTTCCGTAACGGCTGGTTGCGCAGGGCAAAAGAAATGGGCGAGTATGCCACGGGTTTGCTCACATAAAATCTTGCCTGAAACTTTCGGAAAGACGTGTGTCCTTGGCAATATCATCCTTGGCAGATGGGTCTACGTGTATCGCTTTTAGGAAAAATTTCTCGGCAAGCGTCTCGTGTCCTTGCGCATAATAAGCAAAAGCCACGTCACAATACCCCGCTTTCTCGTCGGGAAAGTGTGCAATGGCCTCGCGAAAGGCGTCTATGGCCTCAGCATGGGCGCCCTTTTCCCACAAGGCATATCCGAGGGAATTATACCCATTAAAAGCGTGAGGACAACTTGCAAGGGCACTTTCCAACAAGGCAATACGAGCCTCAACGTCCTGAACAGCATACGATGCCATAACCTTGTGCGCGGCTTGCATAAGCTTGGTATTTTCTGCGCGTACTTCTGCATGTATCTCCGAACGCAAGGATTCCATGTTTTGACGCAGAGTACGCAATGAACGCCATTCAAAAAAGGCCAAAATAGCAAACATGACGCCCAAAAAAGCCACAAGTATATTGGCAAGTGTAAGATAGTCAGCTGTATTCATGGGTACATATTAGCAAAAGGAGAGAAAAATGGCAATCCCCATTTTATCGGCGCTCCCGCTTCTTGGCACCGTCCTTGACAGCGCCATTGAGCTTTTTACCGGAGATGACAAGCGTCAAGCGGAGCTTTTACGCGAGCAAATAAACAACGGTCACATGCAAGTCATGGGACAACTTGAAGTCAACAAGGCCGAGGCCGCGCACAGTTCCCTCTTTGTGGCAGGTTGGCGCCCCTTCATAGGCTGGGTATGCGGTGCCGGCTTTGCCTTCACGTACATTGTCAAGCCCTTTATCTTCCCGTGGTTTTATGCGGACTTTCCACAGCTTGCGGCATTGCCCGACATAGACGACGGTCTTATGGAATTGACCCTTGGCATGCTTGGCATTGCCGGCTTACGTACTTGGGAAAAGAAGCGTGGACTCACAAAATAAGGAGCTTACATGCGTATTGCCATGAATAACTTCACCGGCGGAGAAGTTTCGCCCACACTGTCCGCACGCTACGACCTTGCACGCTACAAAAACTCCTTGCAGTGCATGGAGAACTTCTTACCCACAGTACACGGCAATGTGGAGCGTAGGGCAGGCACATTCTTTGTGGACGAGCTTGGCAGCGACGCCATTCTATTGCCTTTCTCGTTCAATGCAGAACAAGGGCAAAACTTTGTGCTTGTGCTGACAGGCGGTGCCCTACGCATTGCCAATGCCGGCGGCATATTCTCTTCGACCCTTGCAACGCCGTGGAACGCTGCCGACCTTGCCGACATATCCTATGCGCAAGTGGGCGACATCGTCTATTTTGCCCATAGAAATTATCCCCTGCACAAGCTCATGCGCACGGGTTCGCCACCGTTTTTTTCGTGGCAACTCGTGCAAGTGGCGCTCAATACGTCCATCGGTGCGCCGTCTTTCCCTTCTGTGTCCTTTTCCTATGTGCCGGAATATGAGGACAAGAAGGACGACGAGGGCAATGTGGTGAAGGACGACAATGACAATGCCATTCAAGTGGAAAAAGACCCGCCGACCCTTGACTATACGCTGCGGTATAAAATCGTGGCCGTGGACGAAAACGGCAAGCAGTCTTTGCCATCAGAAGCGGGGGAAGGCATGGGCAAGCATCCTTCCGATTGGGTTGTGGGCGATAAAGTCACCATTTATTGGAGCGGGGTGGACGGTGCCACGGAATACAATGTGTACCGCGAAGAAGCCGGCTACTTTGGCTTTATCGGCATAAGCACCAGCACCACGTTCATAGACAATAATTACGAAGCCGACATTGCCGACACGCCAAAGGAAGATTGGGATCCCTTTGAAAACGGTAATCACCCGGGTGTCGTGTCCTTTCATCAGCAGCGCATGGTGCTTGCGGCAACACCTCAAAGTCCCCAAGCCTTTTATATGTCGCGTATTGGCGATTTTGAGAACTTTCGCAAGTCGCGACCGCTGCAAGAAGATGACCCAGTGGAATATCTTATTGCCTCGGGCAACATTGACGCTATTACGTGGCTTGCCAGCTTTGGCGACTTGCTCATAGGCACGAGCGGCAGTGAATACAAGGCGACAGGCGACGGGCAGGCCATAACGTCAAGCAATGTGAGTATCACGGCACAAAGCTATTGGGGCAGTGCAAACTTGTTTCCCATCATTATCGGCAACTCCATCTTGCACGTACAGAGGCATGGGGCGCGGGTGCGTGACCTTTTTTACAGTCTTGAAAAGGACGGTTACGCCGGCAATGACTTGTCTATTATGGCGCCGCATTTGTTTGACGGACACAGCTTGCGTCAATGGGCTTATCAACAAACGCCCTATTCTACCATCTGGATTGTGCGCGATGACGGTGTTCTTTTGGCGCTCACATACATGAAGGAGCACGACATATGGGGCTGGAGTCGGCATACGACGCAAGGGCTTGTGCGCTCTGTCGTTTCTGTGTCTGACGGAGACAGTGACGCCGTGTACATTGTGGTACAAAGGACAATTCAAGGTCAGACGCGCTTCTTTTTGGAGAAATTGGCACCGCGTTGGCTTGAAGGGGATGGCCTTGCTGTTGGCGGCATTGACCAAGCCTTTTTTGTGGATTGCGGCGCGACGTACATGGGCAATGCTGTCACGAGCGTGTACGGCATTTCGTGGCTGGAGGGTTGCGCCGTGTCTGTGCTTGCGGACGGTGGCCCCGTGGAAGGCTGTGTTGTGCGCAGTGGACGTATTGAGTTGCCCTATCCTGCTCGTGTTGTCCATGTGGGTTTGCCGTATACGTCCAAGCTGTCACCGCTCCCGCCGGAGGGGGATTTGCCAACAGGCACGTCGCTTGGACAAAGGCGCGGCTATGGGCAGTGTAAAATCCGTTTGCACAGTTCCGTGGGCGGTAAGTACGGCGTGAGTAATACGGCGCTTGGCAGTATACCCACGTCAAACAGTGCCGAAAGTGCGCTTGGTATTAATGAGTTGGAATTGTACGACATCCCCTTTGTGCCTGCAAAATGGGGTGAGGCGGTGGCGCCATTCAGCGGGGATGTGACATTTACGTGTGGTGGCGGTCAGACGAGTAATACGGCTTTGTGGCTTGTGCAGGACAGGCCGGTGCCTTTTACCATTGGTGCGCTTGTTATGGAAGTGGATATGGGAGAATGAGCATGTTTCACATAGCCACGGAAAGCTTTGATAATATTTTGCCCTTTGTCCGTGACGTGGCACAATCCCATTGGAATGAGGCGGCGGCTGAGGGATACGGAGAGCACACATATGTTGTCAATGAGGAGAAATACGTAGCACTTGAAGCCTTGGGCATGTTGCATATCACGACAGCACGAGATGGGATACGAGACGGGGTGCGAAATGAACGTGGGTCAATCTGTGGCTATGCGGCCTTTGTCGTGGCGCCGTGCTTTCACAAGGCTCATGAGACAGTGGCTACATTGTGCGCTTTGTACATTGCAGAAGAAGCGCGTGGGGGTATGCTTGCCTTGCGAATGTTGCGAAAGGCCGAAGGATTTCTAAGAGATTTGGGGATTGCACGGGTGCAGTACTTTTCGCCGACATCAAGGCCGTGTGACGCGCTTTTTAGGCGACTTGGCGCAAGGCATGCGGAAAGTGTTTTTGTGAAAATTTTATAGCAAGGGGGCTATGCCATGGGGGTTGCACTTCCAATTATTACCGCTGTCACGGCATTGGCCGGTACCGCGGCCACTGTGTATTCGTCGTATGAGCAACAACAGGCACAAAAGCGCGCGCAAGAACAGCAAGAAGCTAACGCACGGGCGCAAGCGCAGTACCAACAAGATATGGCAGAATACAATGCCGAAATTGCCGAAATAAATGCTCAACGCATGGAAGATGAAGGCAAGAACATTAAAAAAGACGCCTACGACGCATCCGTTCGAAAAAAACAAGAGGCGCAACAAATCATCAGTCAACAAAGGGCTCTGCAAGCAGCCTCCGGTGCGCAAGTGGACGCAGGTTCCAGCCTTGACCTCAATCTCGATACCGCAGAAAAAGGCGAAATTGACGCCTTCAGCATTCGCGAAGAAGGCGCGTGGCAAGACTACAACAAGCGTGTGGACGCATGGAACTATCGCCAACAAGCCGCCGAAGCGGAAACAGAGAAATTGAGTCATACCTATATCCCGCAAGAGCAATATACACCGCTGATCGGCAAGGGCACCACGTCCTTACTCACTGGTATAAACAAGGCCAGCACCACATTTGGCAAGCTTATGGAGTAGCGGGGAATGAAAGTACACACTGAGGAAGTGTTTTTTGAGGGTGAAGGGGAACTTTTGCGTTATATCAAGGAAGACAAGTTTGCTTTGAAGGAATATATTCTATGGTATTTAACTGAAAAAGCACGCGAAGTCTGACGCGGAGCCCGTTCCGATAAGGGCGAAAAGGCGCATGTGACGACAGTGTCTAAAACAATGCCGTAACATACTGTCAGCATATAACAAAGGAAGGTTTTATGCACAAAAAGCACACAGATGAGAGTGGCATATATACAGAAAAACATATCCCTTATTGCCGCCAAAGCCGCAAAGCCGCACGACATATGCACAAGGCATTTTTGGCATGGCAAAAGGACATGAAGGAGAGAAAAGGCGAGGACGGTGCTTGTGCCTGTTCGGAGTATGAAGCATGGTTTGCGCGCCAAAGGGAAGAACATGGGCAAAAACTCACAGCGCAACAACGACAAGAATACGAAGAGCTGGCAGAGCGCCAAGGCCGCGTCTATGGTGCATGGGCAAAAAAACATGGCGATGCCCAAGAGCAACAGGCCGCCCTACTTTTGCAAGAGGAAGTACTGGCAGACAATCGCCACATGCTTCTTGCCAATATGCAAGACGATGCTTTAAGTGTGCAATCGCTAGAGCAAATCATGGCTGCGGCGCGAGAAAAAGCGCGCTTGCAAGGATTTTCTCAGCAAGAGATACACATCCTTGAAGAGCGCTCTGTCACTGAGGCTTTGTACGCTGTGCTTTGGCAAGGCATTGAAGAGGGACATTTTGACGACGTGACGCACGTTTTGCGTAATCATGGCATGTTGCTTGACCACACAAACAGGCACGCATTGCAGCAAAAACTCTTCGAAGCACAAGAACACACGGCAATGCAGGCTCACACTGAGGCACAGGCTCAAGCAGAACAACACGCACGACGCACTCGAGTGGAGCAGGCATGTGTGGCATTAAGTCAAAGCATTGCGGCGGACACAGGCACTCTTCATGACGAAAAACTGCGTGCCACATTGCCCTTGTGCGTGCCCACGGAGGATGCCATCCTCATGTCAGATACAGACAAGGAAGAAGCCTGCGCCCTTGCCCGCGCCACACAACATATTGCGAAGCAGGCCGCACATGCACACAAGACTCAGGCAGAGTGCGAGCTGTACAGAAGCATTATTCAACTGTGTACTGAAGGAGAACAGTATGATCCCCTCGAAGCCATACGTCGCGTTTATGCCCACGCAGATACGCATCCAAGCTTTGATGAGGTGAGTCGGGCACCCATTCTTGAGGCCATCATAGACGGGCGTATCAGCCTGGATAAAACTGCATTTGATGATGATGCAACGCTTCTTGCCTTACAAGCGCGCCTTGTGAGTGTAGAGGGCAGTGCCTTACAGCCGGTGGAATTATTGCGCTATGTGTGTCAAGGGCGTCTTTGCTATGCCACGGGGGCTTCCTTTTTAAATATGGAGAAGGCCTTACAAAAGCCACATAAAGTGTTTCTAAGTAATGTTTTTCAGCAGGCAAAGGCTTTGTGCATGGCGTCGACCTTGCTTCAGGAACAGAAGCAATCACTGGGTGCTGCACTTGGATCCTTGCTTTTGCAGCAATACATGGAAGCCGTCAAGGAAAATAATATTGAAATGTTATTGAAACGCACAAATCCTGACTATGCCAAGAAACTTGTGCAGCAATTTTTTATGATGCCTGAAGCGATGGGGGTAACCGATGGGGTGAATGAGATTTTCGTTTGAAAATGTGGAGTCAGTGCAGGAAAGTGCTGCGTGCATGAGCGCTTTTTGAAACTGCGTGTGATGGGCTTTGGCATCGTAGGTTTGATGAGTGCAGTTAATTCGCACGGCAGGATAAAATAAACGATTATCGGTACAGTGTTTGTATATGTGCATACTTTGCTAGGGGCTGTTTCTGGCCATGCTGCAGAATTGCGAAATCGAGGTAAAACGCGTTTAAAAACCTCTTGAAAAAGTCCGATTTTCAGACCGTTCAAAAAGTGTGAAGTGCAAGTAAATAAAGTAAACAACGCCGTATATATAAACATACATACATAAGTTGTTTACTTTTTTCACGGAAACGGAAAAATTCCCCTTAGTGAATGGGAAAAAAAGCTTTTCAAGATTTGCTGACTCAAGTGAGTTGATCACATGGTTTCGGAAAACATATCCTCAAATAACTTCTTGACAATCGGTGCCGTGCTAACGTAGGAAATCCACGTGCGCCTGTAGCTCAGTTGGATAGAGCGTTGGCCTCCGGAGCCAAAGGCCACAGGTTCGATTCCTGTCAGGCGCGCCAAAGATTTTAATACGTTACCTTGTTTTTCGAGGTGACGTATTTTTGTTTGTGCTACCCTATTGCTACCCAAAGCCGTATCGCGTGCCTGCTCTCCCCCCTCCTCCCCCATACACAAAAGCCTGCACACCACAAAAGTCCTTTTGCGGCCTTCCTAGGCGCGCTAAGGCCATCCCTTGTGTGGGTCCTTCCCCACATCCTATGTCTCCAACGGAAAGCTGCCCCCCGACTTTGGTCGCGAACTGCGGAACCAAAGTGGCGAAGAATCGGAATGTCAATCGACGGCTCATGAAAAATAGAGGTTAATCTATGAAAAAGCAAACTATGAAAGAGCGTGTTGAAGGTCGCAAAGAACTTGAAGTAACCAAAAAAAAGATTGCTACAAAGAAGAAAAAGCAGCAATTCTTTGTACCTCTTGCGTCTATCATAGACAACGAGCTTCTTGACAGCATCCCTCACGACTATGTCGAAGAGTGTTTTCATAAAAATAGGCTTGGTGACGCTCTGTTGTATGTGGCCATGCACAGAACGCGTATGGTTTTTGTGTCAGACTGGATGCGTTTCATTGTGTGGGCGGGGCATCACTGGAAAGAAGACAAGTTCTTTGAGATATATCAAAATATTGAATATGTTTGTCTGCTTTATTATGCTATGCGCGAACGCTTGAAAGACGAAGCTAAGAATGCAGAGGATAAAGACGAAAAAGCACACAAGGAAGTATTGGTCAATTCCATCACGCGCAGGTTGAATACCCTGTGCGACAGTCCCGGCATGGAAAATTTGCTTAAAATGGTGTGTAGAGTACAAAATCCACCTATCATTTTGCCGGATGTTCTTGACAAGCAGCACTATCTCAAGGCTTGCCCCAATGGCGTCATTGATTTGCGCACAGGCGAATTACGCGACGGCAAGCCCGATGACTACTTGCTTAAGTCCATCACCACCAAATACGACCCCGCACTCCTCGAACTCGATGACCCTTGCCCAGAAGTGAGTGCTTTCCTCTTGCGTTCCATGGACGATGACGCAGAGATGGCGTCTTTCATATGGAGATTACTTGGCTATGGCATGATTACCGAAAGAAAGGATCACGTCTTTAGCATCTTTTGGGGTGAGTATGGGCGCAACGGCAAAGACACCCTCATGAAGCTTATCACGAACGTGCTCGGCTTGGAGCTTTCTACCAACGTCAAAGTTGAAATGTTCCTTCAGACATCGCAAGTAAAAAATTCATCCGCGCCGTCTACTGACATTTTAGAACTGCGTGGTCTGTGCATTGCGTGGATTAATGAAGCGGAAGAAAACCAACGTTTTGCTCATGCCAAACTGAAGGAGCTTACAGGCGGCAGCTACATCGCCGCCCGTGGCAATTATGACAAAGAAGCCACCAAGTGGGTACAGACCCATCTCCCAATCATGATGACAAATGAGTTGCCCAAAGCCAAGGCGGACGACGCGGCTTTCTGGGAACGGGCCATCATTGTCAAGTGGCCGCTTTCTTTTGTGGAAGATCCCGACACCGAAAAACCCTACCAGCGCAAGGCCGACAAACACCTTGATGAAAAACTTGCCAATGAGTCGCAAGGCGTCCTTGTACGCCTCGTGCAGGGGGCCATGGAATACCTACGGGACGGCCTCAAAGTGCCGGAAAAAGTAAAAGAATGGACGCGAGAACAGCGTTCAAAGTGGGATGATGTAGGTGCTTTTTTGCAAGACTGGTGCGAACAAGAACCACACCAAGATAACCCTAGCATGTATGCGTGGAAAATCAGCACATCAGAATTGTACAATGCTTTTTGTATTTGGTACGCAAAAAACCGAGATAAACGGTACAGCGTGTCAGTTAAGAAGTTTTCTGAAGGCATTACCAAGAAAAACATACTAAAAGTGCGTAGTAATGGAACAAAATGGCTAGGGATACGCATCACTAAGGCCGGACTTGAAGAAATGGAGCAAGGCAATGAAGAGTAAACTGCCCAGTATTTGCTTGAGATTTCCAAGCCTATCTTACCAAGGATACACATAAAATACTAGTTTGGACAGATGGGCAGGTTTGCTTATAACTTTCTCACATAAGGGGCTAAAAAATGCCTCACACGTTTAAAAGTTCTATACTAACCTGTCCATCTGTCCAAATACAAATCTATTAAAATGATTATTTTTATAAAAAAATAATAAAAATAAATAAATAGAATAAAAAGAATAAAAAGAAGAAAAAAGGAAAAAGCACGCAAAAGCGTGAATGCCTGAAAGGACAGTGTGGAGCAATGAATTTACTCAGCATATACGAATCTCGCTACGGCACCGCCATCAGGCGGCAAGGTGACGGCTTTAACGGCCCTTGCCCCTTGTGCGGTGGAGACCTGGGCAAGTCTGACCGCTTTGTGGTGTGGCCACACAAGCGCGACGGCATCGGTGAAGCGTGTCAAAAGCACGGCCTTGACGGTGTGTGGTGGTGCCGTCGCTGTGATAGCAGTGGTGACTCCATTGCTTATCTCATGCAATGCGAGGGTATGAGCTTTAAGGACGCGCTGCGCGAATTTGGCATAAATCCTGACGGTGGCAAGAGTACATCCATTCGCCCCCGACACTCTTCACCCGCACAGCCTGTAGACACTGGTTTCTGCCCCAAGACTGCCGCCGGCCCCTGCGACAAGTGGCGCACTTACGCTGAAAAGCTTGTGACGGAAGGTGAACAGCACATCTTTAGCCAGCCTCAAGCCTTGGCATGGCTGGCAGCCCGCGGCATCGACGCTGATGCCGTGCGCAAGTACCGAATTGGCTATTTGCCACCGGAGGGCAAGTGCACCTTTGGCCGGTTCCGCAGTCGCAACGCCCTTGGTCTTGAGGACGTGCTGAAAGCAGACGGTACGCCGAAAAAACTGCTCATTCCCCGCGGTATCGTTATCCCGACTCTTGACATCACGGGCACCGTCACCAACATACGCATCCGCCGCCACGCGGAAGATCTCACGCCCATGCCAGACGGCCGCACCCCGCCCAAGTACATGGAGCTGTCCGGATCTAGCCACGCGCCCTTGCTCTTGCGGCCCGACAGCGCGGCGGCTCTCTCTGTTTACGTCATCGTGGAAGCGGAACTTGATGCCATGCTTGTGCACCACGCAACTCATGGCCGCGTCGGCGCACTGGCCACCCGCACTAGCCGCGGCAAGCCTGACATGCTCGCCCATCAGCAGCTCAAGGACTGCGCCCGCATTCTCGTTGCGCTGGATTACGACGAAGCCGGTGCCGCAGGCGTTGACTGGTGGCTGGAGACGTACCCGCAAGCCAAGCGTTGGCCAACGCCGGACGGCAAAGATCCCGGCGACGCCTTTGCTTTGGGCGAAGACATTCGCGAATGGATTGCCGCCGGACTGCCTCCAAGCATGTCGCTAGCGGATGGACAGGTGGACGCTTGCGCATCTGGTGAGAATGTTGGGGGGAGCGGGGCAAGCCCCGAGAGCGCTTGTAAAAACATGAAAAAGGAAGAGGACAGAACGAATCCTACCAAGGACATTGACGGCAGCACACGACAGTTCCGCCATTGGGCACAGGCCACGGCAAGCACGCCCGTTGCGGACGCCGTGCTGCCACCGGACGCGCCAAGCCTTTCAGAACTGCGCCGTGCCCTTGCGGGTAAGGAAGTGAGCGACAAGATGCTTGTTGCTTGCCCAAAGCATCAATGGTGGTGGACGTACTACGGCCCAAGCAAGCGCGGCAAGTTTGGCTGCAAAAATTGTAGCGGACACCCTAAGTGCATCGTGGATTTTCAGCTCTCGGAACAGATGCGTGCGCCGCACTAAAAAGAACCCAAGGAAAAAACCATGGAAAAAGTAAAGATTGAATATGTGAACGTCACCGACGTCACGCCTTACGCCAACAATCCTCGCAAAAACGAAAAGGCCGTGGCGGCGGTGGCTAAGTCTATCAAAGAATTTGGTATCCTTCAGCCTCTCGTTATTGACAGCGACGGAACTCTCGTTGCGGGACACACTCGCCTCTTGGCTTGCCTAGAGCTTGGCGTGGAACGTGTACCTTGCGTGCGTGCGCACGACAAGAGATTTTACGTCAAGCACGACTTGCGCCTGGCGGCCCCGTCCGTGGTTTTGAGAGAAGAAGAAACCATAGCCGACAATTTTGTTGTCACCGCGAAACGTGAACAGGCGTAGTCATGACTGAAGAAAACGGCATCAATAAAGTCATTGAAAAGCTTGACAGTCAACACCTTGCTGCTCTTGTTAAAACAGAAAGCGTTGCTTTGCGAAACATGACGGAAAGCCCCACAGAGGCAAACATCCGCGCGTACAAAAAGGCTAAGGAAGAAAGACAAGCTGCTCAAGACGGCGAATCTGACGCCAAGCAAAACGCCAACTTCAAAGACGCCAAGGCCGCTCTTGCGTACATCCAAGAACAAGGCCGAAAGCTTGGGCAAACAAAGATGTATGAAGACATAAAGGCAGGACTCCTGCGCAAACAGCCGGACGGAAGCTTCAGACTGCGTGACGTGACGCGCTACTTGCAAAGCCTGCCCCTCTCTGGAACGCCGGACAAGGTGGCAGACAAGGCGGCGGACAGGCAGCGCAAAAAGGAAGTGGCAGAAATCCGCCGCATCAACGCAGTGGCGGATCGTGAAGAATTCAGCCTTGCTGTGGCCAAGGGGAAATACATCCCAAAAGAACAAGTGTACTTGGAACTTGCCGCCCGCGCCGTGACATTGGCTGCAAGCCTCAAAACGGCCTTTGAGGCAAAGGCCACAGACATGGTCTACATGGTAGGCGGCGATCCGAAAAAGGTGGCCATGCTTGTGGAGCACCTCGAAAAGACGCTGGATGAGGCGCTCAACGAGTACAGCCGCGAAATGACCATAGAAGTCACTTTTGAAATGGAGCAAGAGTAATGAAGATATCTAGGTACGAAGATCCAGTATTTGCGTGGGATGGTGAAGCCAACGATTGGAGGGATTCACCGGAAGAGCTTTACAGCGAAAGTGAATGCCAGCACTACGAGTGCGAGCATTACGACGAAGAATTGTGCAGTATAGGTGAAAAAGAGAATGCAAAAGACCTTGCCAAAGGTGTTACAAACGCTCAGGGAACAAGCTTGTCTGCGTCGTCGCAGATAAAAGAGATATAGAAATAGAGGAGATTTTCGGCGGCTACATACACTCGCTCATAGACAATGCTCATGAGGAAATCGCAAACATTGGCTTTGAAGATGCTGACATATTTTCTAAAGCACCCATCGAAGAGCTTCTGAAGCACGGCGAAGAGTTTGACAAGCTTGTGTGTGATTTTGTCAAATCGAAAATTGGCAAAATCACAGGTTATATGTGCGAACATAGCAAAACATACGACTTTTTAATGGAAGAAGTGAAAGATGACTGAAAAATTGATGCCGTGCGTGTGTGGATGCGTCCATGCCTACATATGGCCAAATGAGTATGATTTTTATGTTGCGGAATGCTTTAGCAAAACAGGCAAAACTTCCTGCAATTGCGCAACCCCACCATACGAAACAAAAGAACAAGCCGCCGCTGCATGGAACGCGATGATTAATGCTCTTTTGCGAAAACGGCCGGGGAAAACATATTCCGGCGGTGAAAAGACTATACCGCAAATCGCTCATGAACTACGCGCTTGTGCTGAAAGATGGGAACCAGAGGCTTGCTTGCTTGGCAATGTGCGAGCGCGAGAAATAATGCGCTTGATAGATAAATGTGATTTTTTATCAGAAGGCTGGACAAACGAAATACCCACAGAAGTCGGCGACTATCTGTTTAAAGGGGAAATCCGTGACTACGCTGGACGTCTTTGTGGATTGAATGTTGTTTATTTTGTCCGTGCATCTGTAAAAAGCTACTCAAAAGAACCCCAGTTTGTTTTTTATCCTCAAGAGTTTTTTGGTGACACTAAAGAGCTCGAAGAACACACAAAAGGCCACTGGCTCCGCATATATTACCCCGACCCGCCGAAGCGGTAAAAAGGAAAAATAATGCAAAACACCCTGTTCCCTCAAACAAAGAGCGCACCCAAAGCCCCACAAAAAAAGCTTGTGGCCACGCTGCCGCATTGGATGCCCGCTCCCATCCGCGACGCCGTCCGTCAGGCCGCGGTCACAGCGCTTGCGGGAAGCAGGTCTTTTGCTTTCACGTTTTCTAAAGGCGAACGAAAACTGTTCCGCCGCCGCTTGCCCATTGCCGTGAGCGACTGGGCAGAACGCCACCGGATACTTGAGATGTCGTCTATCCCGGGCAAGTGGCGCAATTTGTTTACGCCCTACCTCACAGGCATCATGGACGCCGCCGGTACTCCGGGTGTGGAGACTGTCATAATCTGCAAAAGCCCCCAGACAGGCGGCTCCGAAGCAGGCCATAACCTCGTTGGCTGGTGCATCGACCGCTCACCCGGGCCAGTCATGTACGTTTACCCCGACGAAATAACGGCTCGCGAAAACGCAAAAGACAGAATCATCCCCATGATTGAAGCGTCGCCAAGGCTCAAAGAATACATGACCGGCTACGGTGACGATGCATCGTCTTTACGCATTAACCTCATGCACATGCCCATTTATCTCGGCTGGTCCGGCTCTGTGTCGCGCCTTGGCAATAAACCCATACGCACGCTCATTTTAGACGAATTGGACAAGTACAAAAACCCGAAGAATGAGGCCACGTCTGAAGTGCTGGCAGAAAAGAGAACGACAACGTGGCGCACAAGGCGGCACATTTTCAAGATCTCCACGCCCACGACGCAAGACGGCCCTATCTGGAAAGCCTTTATGGAAGAGGCCGGCGCGCGTTTCGACTTCCACGTTCGCTGCCCCCACTGCCTCATTTTGCAGCTCATGGAGTTTGAGCGCATCACGTGGCCACATAAAGATTGCGGCGATACGGAAAAAGAACCCTCAGCGGAAGACGTCCTCACAAAACGTCTTGCCGGGTATGCCTGCAAGCACTGCGGCGCCGTGTGGGATGACGCAGAACGCGACCGCGCCGTACGTCAGGGAGAGTGGCACGAACGCACAAGCGGCCTTGAACTCATGACCCACATAAAAACGCGCAAGACCGTGAAAGTCGGCTTCCACATTCCCGCGTGGCTCTCGTTTTTTGTCAGCCTGTCGGAAGTAGCGGCGGCGCACCTCAAATACACCCAAGGCGGCAAGCTGGACGACCTCAAAAATCTGCAAAACCAGTACAAAGCCGAACCGTGGGCGCAAGAGTACGCAGCCCGCACAGAAGACGCCATTTTGGCACTGTGCGACGACAGACCGCGTGGAGCTGTTCCGGGTGTATTGCCAGACAGCGACCAGCCCCGCATTGCCTGTCTGTTAGCCGGAGTAGACACGCAAAAAAGCCACTTCCGCTACGTCATCCGCGCCTTTGGCTACGGTGACACGGAAGAAAGCTGGCTCGTACAATACGGCGTCGCGCCCACGTTCTCTGCTCTTAATGAAATTTTGTGGAAAAACGTCCACATAGACGCCCAAGGCCATGAGCACAAAGTCCGCGCTTGCATGATTGACGCCATGGGAGGCCGCACAAAGGAAGTGTACTCGTGGGCCATTAAGCACCGCGGGCGCGTGTTCCCGTGGCAGGGCTTGCGCTCAAGCACACAACCTTTTACGCCATCACAGCAAGAATATTTCCCGGACGTGAAGGGAAACAAGGTCAAAATCCCGGGCGGCCTCAACTTGTGGCGGTGCGACACCACGTTTTTTAAAAGTGACCTGTCGCACAAGCTCAGCATTGCACCGGAAGACCCGGGCGCGTTTCACTTGCACAGCAACGCCGGCGGCATCTTGGAACAGTACGCGCGGGAACTGTGCGCGGAAGTGTGGGACGACGAGAAACAGGGATGGGAAAATCCCCACGGACGCGCAAATCACGCGTGGGACTGTGAAGTTATGGCACTGGCACTGGCCTATATTTTTAACGTGCGCCACATGCAGCCGCCACAAAACACAGATGTGGAAAAGAAGATAAAGCGAGGATCAGACGTACGAAATGCGCCGACACACGCGGGCGTGAACAGATTAAGACGATAGAAAGCAGGAGGGAGATACAATGGCAGTGGAATTACAAGACCGTTTGAATTGGCAGCAAGCGTGTACTGTGTTAGGGTGTAGTAAAACAACGCTCTACAAATTGGTACGCGAAAAGCTTTTGAAATCTTATGGCACGGGGGCACGATACCGTTGGTTTAGCCGTGGCGAATGTGTGGAGTATATTGAGACCGTGCAAAAAGAGAAAAAAGCATAAGGAGATTGCAACATGACGGATGAAGAATTTGACTTTTTTGTAACTGAACAAGCTATTATGTTTTTGAATAAAACAGATATAAACGACATGAGCTTTGAAGAAGCACTCGACGCTTTTATTGCATTTTTGCAGGAAGACTAAACATGAAAACCGTTATTTTTCTTTTTTCCGCGATTCTTTTCGCGTTGCCTACCCACGCCGAAACCGTCCAACGCATAATAGACGGTGATTCCCTTATCTTGGACAGCGGCGAAAATATCCGGCTTTACGGCATTGACTGCCCAGAGCTTAAAACAGCGGCTGGTAAAAGAGCGCGGCGGTATGTTTCGTCACTCATTCGCATTGACGACAAAGTCACTGTCATCCGCATAAAAAAGGATCAGTACAAACGCACCGTGGCTATCGTCCTTTTGTCCAACGGTGACGTGCTCCAGCAGCGCATCGTCAGGGCAAAGCACGGCAAAGTCGTACCCAAGTATTGTACGCTCGACATTTGCGACGAGTGGAAGTGACAAAAAACACACACTTCACGAAAAAAACACTTGCTAAGCAAAAAGGGAGCGCTTATAAAAAAGGGGAGCCTTGCTTCATGCGGCTAAACACGAACCAAGGCTGGCACAGCGCGTTACGCGCCCCTTATATACACGGCTTCCAAGGGCCTCGTTTTTAATCCCGTATCAGACGCTATTCTGATACGGGATTCTTAGTTTAAAAAGCCGGAGTGGCTATAAGGATCAGTATCAGCGCAGTCAGCGCGATTAAAAACAAACGCATCATGGCTTATACCTCCCTCACCCTGACAGGTAATTATGCGCTGTGCCGCGCGTGAGGCAAGCCGTGCCTCCCCCTTCTACACATTTTCACACTCACACGCAAGCAGTCACCCCCTCCAAAAAATATTCAGACAATCCGTCAAGAAAAAAATGCAATTTTTTGCAAATTTCTGTGCGCACATTCCGCACATTCCGCGAAGCGCATGACACGACGCTGTTTTTGTGTCATGGTAGCGTCATGAAATCCATTTTTACGCGGGAAGAACTCCTGTCTTATATCGCTGACTGGAAGGGCGCACTGCAAGCCGCAGCCACGGGCAAGTCTTACGCCATAGGTGGTCGCAATCTCACGCGCTACGACCTGCCCGCCATCCGTGAGCAGCTCAAGTATTATCAAGACGAACTGAACGCCCTTGACGGCCACGGCTCGCTCATCAGGCGCCGCGCTCTCGTGGTGAGAAGGTAGAGGCGGTGTTGTCATGAAAAAAGGATTCCGTCAAAAAGCCCTGCGCACGACAACCCGCGTCGCCCAAGCTTCTCGCGACGGCGGCACATTCCGCGGCTCACTCGTCGGCTGGCATGGGCCACAAACAGCGTCGCGCCATCAAGAGCACGCAGAACGTGTCACGCTCCAGCGCCGCACGGAAGACCTCTGGGCAAACGACTGGGCCGCACGCAGCGGCATTGACGCCATTGTGACAAACGCCGTCGGCACCGGCCTTGTGCCCCAAGCGCAACCAGCAGCCCGCCGCCTTGGTATTGATAAGCACGACGCACGAAGCCTTGCACAGGACATGGAAGACATTTGGGCAGACTGGACGTGTGAAGCCCACATTTCTGACATGCTCCATTTTGCAGACCTGCAATTTTTGGGCATGCGCACGTTTTTGAAGCTCGGCGAAATGCTCCACTTGCCCGTCATGCTTAGCGAACAAGAGCGCGTCGCCCGCGGTCGCACATTTTCTTTGTGCTTGCAAAATATTGCACCTCAACGCCTCACGACACCGGAAGACTTACAATTTTATGACAACGTGCACGACGGCGTCCATATTTCAGCCAATGGCACGCCCCTTGGCTACCATATCGCCATACCCTCCCTCGCGTCCGGTGTCGACATGCTTACCTCCACCAGCGTGTCGGCACCCTTTTCCGGTGATTGCGCCTACATTCCCGTTCGCCGTGGGCATAGGCCGGGTATTTTTCATGTGTTCCGGCCGGACACGGACGAACAGGTCAGAGGCGTGTCGCCACTGGCCACAGGTATAAGGCTTTTCCGGCACCTCACAGACGCCCTTGACCACGAGCTGTACGCACAAGTCATCGCGGCGGCTTTCCCCGTGTTTTTTGCCACAGAACACCCGCCGGCACCCGTGGGCTATCCCGGCCTCGATGTTGGTTTGGACACGCACGCCCAGTCAAGCGACACGGACTTTGTGCCGTACCAAGCCATTGACGCAGGAACCATGCTCTACGGCAAACCCGGCCAAAAGATGGAAGTGATAGAGAGCAAAAGACCGTCAGCAAACTTTGCAAGCTTTGTGGAAATCATCATGCGCGGCATGAGTGCGTCTCTGGGCATACCTTACGAAAGCTTAAGCAAGGATTTTAGCAAAACGAATTATTCCAGCGCCCGCGCCGCTCTCAACGAAGCGTGGAAAATGTACACAATCTACCGCACTTTTTACGCCCGTTTGTACTGTCAGCCCTTGTACTCCATGGTCATGGAAGAAGCTTTTTTGCGGGGCGAACTCACCCTTCCCGGCGGCAAAAAAACGCGCAAGGGCTTTTACGAAGCCCGTCGCCTGTGGTGCCACGCCTCGTGGGTCGGCCCCGCCCGCGGCTTTGTAGATCCTGTGAAAGAAATATCGGCCACAATCATGGCGCTTGAAAATAATCTCATGACCTACTCAGAGGCGTGGAAAGAACGCGGCGGCGACTTTGACACCGGACTTGAAATTATGACGGACGAAGCGGAACGAATGGCGCACTTGCCTAAAAAAGACAGCGTGAAGGACAGCACCAAGAGCACGGCAAGTGACAATCAAGACGCTGATCAGGGCACACAAGATGATGACGACAACACGAACGACACAAAGGACGAAGACGATGCCACACAGTCTTGAAAGCATAGAAAACCTTTGGGCGCTGCCGGCAAGCATGGCTGAAAGCGTTTTGCGCAGTCTTTTTCATGAAAGAAACGCGCCTGAACATGCCATCAACACCGGCTTGCCGTCTGAAATGCCGTCCGCAATGTTGCCTGCTGTTATGCCCACAGCGCAAAAGCTGTACAGCGTGCACAATGGCGTTGCCGTCATCCCCGTCACCGGTGCCATCGCACGGCAGGATATCCGCTCTTTCTGGACAGGCAAGATTTTAGCCATAGGGCAAGATACCATCAAGGCTGCCCTCGCAAACGCATTGCAAGACGTGAGCGTCAAAGGCATTTTACTGTGCATAAACTCCCCCGGCGGCCTCGTTCACGGCACGAAAGAGCTGGCGGATTTTATCGCGCAGTCCGTGAAGCCACAAAAGCCCGTTGCTGCATACGTTGACGGCCTGTGCGCTTCCGCCGCCCTGTGGCTGGGAGCGGCCACGGGGCGGATCTACGCGCCAAAGACTGCCAGCGTCGGCAGTGTCGGCGTCATCCACATGCACGTGGATTATAGCAAATTATACGAAAAAAGCGGCATAAAAATAACGCCCATTGCCGCCGGACAGTACAAGGCTGTGGGTGCGGACTCGCAAGCTCTGTCGGACGACGACAAAGCGTACTTGCAAGAACACATTAACGCCATTCATACAATTTTTAAAGAGGACGTGAAAACTGGCCTTAACCTCACGCAACCCGAAAGCGCGTGGGGGGAAGCGCAACTCTTTTTGGCAGAAAAAGCCCTTGGCGTCGGCCTTGTGTCCGCCATCGTGCAAGACCTCGACGACGCACTACACATTTTTTCAAAGGAGAACTTTATGGACAAACAAACATTGGCCGCACAGCACCCCGAACTTTTAGCGGAGCTGACGGCGGAAATAAAGCTCATTGCAAAGGAAGAGGCTAAAGCCGAAACCTTGGCAAAATTTAAAGCTACGAACCAAGAAGAGCAAGAAGCCCTGCTTGCCGTCGTTGCTGCCTGTACCGGAAGTGCTGGCATGGAAGCCGTCAAAGCTGTGTTGGAACAATGCGCCGCGGCGCAACTTTCGGCGAAGCAAATCATCACTCTTGTCCCGTCGTTTGCCCCGGCTGCCACACTGGCAAGCACACAAAAAGACGCACCCGACGCAGAAACACAATCCCGCGCCGCCATTTTGTCCGCTTTGCACAGCACCGGAAATGCCGCCCTGCCCGCAGACGTGAAAGGTGAAACTCACGTAAAAGCCAAAAAAAGCGCGCTTGTGGCAGACGCCGAAGCACGCGCACAACAAGCTCAATAAAAGGAAGAAATCATGGCACTACATCACCAAACATTTGAAAAGCCGCCCGTACTGTCGGACTTGCTGCTCTTTGAAATCGACGCTTTGTACAGCCGCGAAAATGTCAGCATCAAAGACACGGACGACCTGCCCCTTGGCACGGTGCTTGTGGACAAAAGCGGCACGTATGAAGCATTCACGGGCCCGGGTGCCGACGCGGATAACCCCATCACACCCGCCGCCGTGCTCATCGTCGATATTCAGTCCGGTACAAGCATGGCCACCGCCATTGTGCGCGGTGCCGTCGTGCGAGAGGACGCGCTTGTCTGGGACGACGGCGTGACGGACGCACAAAAGACGACCGCACTGACACACCTGAAAACACTCGGAATTATTGCAAGGAGTTAGAAATATTATGCCCATGCTCAACTTTGAACCTTTTGACGTTGTGGAGATGACAGACGCCATCAATAAATTGCCCTTGATGCCCATGCGCTTGTCCGGCCTTTTTGCGTACAAGAGCGTCAAGACAACGTCCGTGGCTCTCGACCTCAAAAAAGGCCGTATCACGCTTGTGGAACATCAAGACCGCAGCGCACCCGCACAAAGCCTTGCCGGCAAGGGTAGCAAGCGCAGTGTCAAAACGCTGCAAACGGCGCACTTGCCGCAGTCTGACGTTATTCACCCCGAAGACATCCAAAACGTGCGGGCTTTTGGTAGCAACCAGCCTACAAGTGCCGTCACCGTCGTCAATGAAAAAATGCAAACTATTAAAAACAACGTGACCATGACAAAGGAAATGCACCGCCTTGGTGCCGTCAAGGGTATTGTGTACGACGCTGACGGCGAGACGGAATTGCACAACCTTTTTGACGTTTTTGAGTGCACACAGAAAAAGCTCAACGTCACGTTTCCGACCACGGTGTCTGTCAAAGATAACGCCATTCTTAAAAGCATTTTTACGGCCAAGCGTCACGTGGAGGCGCAAATGGGCGGTGTGCCCTTTGGCCACCTTGAGTGCCTTGTGGGCGCGGACTTTTACGACGCTCTCACCGGCCACGAGCTCGTGCGCAAAGTTTTTGAAGACTGGCTCTCACGACGAGAAAACTTTGGCGACAACGACTATCGCCGCAGAGGCTTTTTTTATGGCGGCGTTATGTTTTACGAGGCGTCAGACGTCGTAGCGGGCCGTACGCTTGTGGACACAGACAAAGGGCACTTGTACCCCGTGGGCAGTGGCATTTTTACGGAATATTCCGCGCCGGCAAACTGGATGGAGACTGTCAATACTTACGGGCAGCCCTTTTACGCGCGGATGGACGTGGAAGACAACGGCCGCGGCTATTACATTGAGGGGCAGGCCAATCCCCTCATGCTGTGCAACTTCCCCGAAGCCCTTGTGGAATTAAAAGCAGTCTAACATGCTCTTTGAAAAACCTTTTTTCAAATATTTAGGAAGAACAGACATGGCAAAATTTGAAGAAGCTTACAACATCGTCAAGGAATTTGAGGGCGGCTGGTGCGACGTGGAAGGCGACGCCGGCGGTGAAACGTATGCCGGCATTGCCCGCAACTTTTTCCCCAACTGGCAAGGCTGGCCTATAGTTGACGAGGCCAAAAAGCATTCGTCTTTTAAAAAGGGCTACCGCTCATTTTCGGCGCACTTGGCAAGCGTGCCCACACTGCACGAGCTTGTCAAAAGTTGGTACGAGCAAGAGTGGTGGGACGTCATGCACCTGTCAGAATACCCGCAAGCCGTCAGCAATGAACTCTTTGAGCAAGCTGTAAATTTAGGGCGCGGCGGTTCCGGTCGCTACGTCCAGCGCTTAATCAATGCGTTTAATTGGGAGCGCGGGGAAAAACGCCTTTTTGACGACCTCACAGTTGATGGAGTGCTGGGGGAAAAATCCCTTGATGCGTTGTCGCGTGTCCTTGACAACGTTGACGCGAGTGTCGTTGTCCACGCGCTCAATGCTTTGCAATGCGCCCACTACGTCGGCCTTGGCAACAAGAACTTCCACCACCGCAAGTTTGTGCGCGGCTGGCTCACACGCACCCACCCAATCAGCTGAAAAAGGGCACTCTGCTGCGTCAGCGATAAAAACACAGACAGCTTATGTATGTCCCTATACACCGCGCTGTCTGCATTTTTTCGCTTCCTTGCATAGCACCCTTTTTGAGCTGATTGGAAATCCGGAGGTACTTATGAGTTTTTTTAGCGAGCTTGGTAATGCTGTTGGCGGCGTCATCGGTGCCGTGGCTCCCACCATTGCCACGGCCCTTGGTGGCCCTTTGGCAGGTGCGGCAGTCACGGCCATCGGCGGTGCTTTGGGAATTGATACCAGAGATGCACGGGGCGAAAAAGACTTGCGCGTGGCCTTGCAACAGCCCACGGCTGATCAACTTGTGTCGCTCAAAAGTGCGGAACTGGCATTTGCGGCAAAGCTTGCTGAGCTGGGCATTGACGTTGCACGTATCCACGCCGAAGACCGCAACAGCGCGAGGCAAAGAGAAATGCAGACAGGCGACTCGTGGACGCCTCGCGTGCTTGCCGGCATTGCCCTCTTGTCCTTTGTGGCCTGCATTGTTTTTGTTTTTTGGGCGCGCTTGACGGAATTGCCAGCGGAACAAATCGCCCTCATGGGTGGCGTCATCGGCTACGCGTCAGCCAAGGCAGACATGGTGCTGGCGTATTATTTTGGATCAAGCAAGGGATCTGAAGAAAAAAACACGCTTTTGTGGCAAAGCAAGCCACAATAGCAAAAAGAGGTACTTTATGATGTTTACGGCCTTAGAGAGCGCACTTTTTGCCGGCCTTATATCGACTGTTGTGGCCATCATTGTGCGTGTGCGGAGCGTCAGCCCACGAGAATGCGATCAGCATAGAACTATTATGGCCGAAAACCTCGATCGCACAAATAGGCTCATTGAAGAGGCGCAACGCAATACAAACAGGCTCATTGAAGAGATGCAGCGCAGTAACGAAATACAAAAGAAAATGCTCTTGTGCGTCATCACGCATTTGAACTTAAGCCCTGAAGCGCAACAAAAAATCATGAACATGGGGTCGGAGAAATGAATTTGAAAGAGCAAATCATAGCAGATACCGCCGTTTTTTTGAACCAAGCCGAATTTGCCGACGCTGTGACCATTGACGGTGTGGAGACGCTCGGCCTGTGGGATGATACGGCGGAACATCTTCAGGGGAGAATACAAGACAATATTTACGACGCCAATACCTACGGTGTGCTGTCTGTCACGCGCACGCTGTTGGTATACAGCGCAAAGCATTCACATAAACACATGCTAGGCATTGCCACACCGGACGTGGGACAGCACGTGTGTATTGACGACGAGCACTGGGAAGTCATGCCGGGAACCCACGAAAGTCTTGGCGTTTTGAAGCTTGTTTTACGCAGACTGTACTCGTGAGGACATCATGGTTGAACTTACTATTGATACAAGAGAGCTTGAACGGACGCTGACGCCCCTTGCGGCTTTTCCGAAAGAAATGCAAGCGGCTGTGTATCAAAGCCTCAAAAACACCATGACGGGGGCACGGCGTTTTATACGAAAGTCAATCAGAAAACACTCCACATTGTTTCCAGCTGTAGTTGAGAGTGCCATTGGCAGGGTGACCATTAATACTTTTGGTGATTCTTTGATTGGCGGTGTTCGTGTTTCAAGTCGTCCCATACATTTAAGTGATTACCAAATTGCCCCGCGTCGCGTTACAGCCCAAAAGGGCAAGCGCTCTACACGGTGGCGCCCCGTGCGTTGGCGTTTTGAACGTGGAAGCCCTTTCAAGGAAAACAAAAAGGAAGAGGACTTTTCGCGGGCCTTTGTTCCCCATAATAAAGGACGATTTGGAGAGCTTGATGTGTTTCGTCGTAAAGGTGATGAACTTCAAGCTCAGTTCGGCCCCCGCGTGCAATATTTTATGGCCTTTGAAAACCTACAAGAATCACTGGAAGACATAGCAGAAAGACGCTTTGAAACCCGCCTTGCTCGTGAAGTCAATTACCGCCTGTCAAAACTTGGAGGGTAAGTCATGAGCACACCTTTTTTATTGCAAAAAGCCCTGCAAGCGCACCTGACACAAAGCCTTGCCGTATTGCCCTTAGAAACAAAAATAAAGGGCAGGGACGGCAAGAATGCCGAAGGTGAGCACACACGCACAGCCCGCGTCTTTGTGGGTGACGTGCCAAAACGGAAGGCCGGCCAAGAGGAGGTGATCCCATTTGTCAGCGTACACGAACAAGCTGGCCATACTGGCGACCACGGCATGACGCGCACAGAGCTTTTGTTACGCTGTGCCATTTTTTCCGAAGACGAAGAAGACGCCGCACAAGAACTGTCGAATCTCGTACAAAGTGTGCGTCATGTCCTCTCGCCCCTGTGCCAGCATCCCTTGGACAGCCGGTACCGCCTACTCACCGACGACAAAGGCCGCTTACTCCCGTGGGAACGGCCACTCGAACAGCCAAGCCCCTACGCCGAAGCCTATATTTTAACGACGTGGGAATACAAAGGCTTTGAACTCGCATTTGCGGAAGGAGTATAAACTATGAGTTACAAGCACGGTGTGTATGTGCAAGAGGTGCCCACCTCTGTTGTCACGCCTGTCACGGTTAATTCTGCTATGCCGACAATTATCGGTACGGCTCCCGTACACAATTTACCTGAGGGCACAGAAAAGCCCGTCAACAAACCGCGCCTCATTTACAGCATGAAAGACTTTATCGCGCAATTTGGCGATGTTGGCGAAAGTGAGAACAAAGCAGATTTTACGCTCTACCAAGCCGCGGAAATCTATCTCACGCGCTACAACGTGGCGCCCATTGTGGCCATTAACGTCTTTGACCCGTCAGTCCACAAAGACGATGCCGACACGCCCGACGTGTCAAAAGTCACAGCGCAACACATTATCGGCGGCACCAGCGTCACAGGCCGCACGGGCATTGAGCTTGTGGAAGAAGTCTTTCCCCGCTTTCGCCTTGTGCCGGGCGTTGTCATGGCGCCGAAGTACAGCACGGACCCTACGGTGGGCATGGCTCTTGGAGCGGCATGCCAAAACATAAATGGCCATTTCAGGGCCACGGCCATTTGCGAAGTTCCTGACAGTGTGGCTCATTACACCGACGTGCCCGCGTGGCTCAACGACAACAATCTCATAGACGTCAACATGCTGTGTATGTTTGGCAATGGCGTGTACGGCGGCATTACGGAACCCGGCTCCATCCACCTTGCCGGCGTCATGGGTCAACGCGACGCGGAAAATGGCGACATTCCCTTTTGGTCGCCGTCTAACAAAAGAATGCTCGTGGAGGGCATGACCCACGCAGGAAAAGAGCTGCACTTGACACCCACAGAAGCGGCCTACCTTAACGGCAACGGCCTTGTGACGGGGCTCAACATGATTGGCGGCCTCATGGCGTGGGGCAATCAAACGACAGTGTACCCGGGCGTCACGGACGTCAAAGACAGCTCCATTCCCGTGCGCAGAATGTTTACATGGCTTGCCAACACGCTCGTGCTCACAGCGTGGCAATACGTTTCGGCACCCATCAGGCGCCGCATGATTGAAACAGTCGTGGACACGTTTACATTGTGGATGAACGGCCTTGCGGCTCGGGAAATCATCCTTGGTGGTCGCGTTACTTTTGAAATGGTGGACAATCCCACGACGGATATCATGGGCG
>CAYJPE010000002.1:11179-39991 GCA_964371965.1 uncultured Desulfovibrionaceae bacterium | reverse complement strand
ATCCCCTCAAAACGCTTTAATTATTCCTTTTTTCAATAAATTGAAAAAAGATATCCTCAATCACTGAGATAGGAGAAATTCCTTTCCGGAATTGTTTTATAGCAAGTTTTATATATGCCTTTATTTAACCAGTGTCTCCTTGACTTTTTTACGCTAGCTAGGCAGATTACAATTCTTCAACCACCTGCGACACACAAAGGAGATATTCTCGTGCCACAGCACCCCACACACATATACATACTCCTTGTCGTTCTTTGCCTGTGCCCCCGCACAGCATTGGGACATGATTTTCCCGACAAACATACGCTCTTCAAGAATATGCTTAGCGCACGCAATACATACGAACAATGCCTGAAAAAAAGTAAGGCACACAAAAGCCAAGAAAAAGCATGTCGCAAAACATACGCTCTTACACGAAGTTTTAGCCCCGCAGAGCTATGGCATATTTTTCAAGAACATCCCTTAGAAGCATACGAGCTTTACGAAAATCTGCTTGTGGCTGTGCGTGGCACAGTGCACAGAACAGGCACATCCGCCCTCGGTTATCCCGAAATTGTTCTTGCAAGCGATGCCTTTGGCCTCACAGGTATACGATGCATCCTCCCCAAGGGCGCGGCACTTTCAATTCGTCCGGGTGACAATATAACCGTGGGAGGCATTTGTACGGGTCTTGAGCGCGACAGGTATGTCATTCTCAACCATGCAGAAATATACGAATAAAAAAGGGGAAGACTGTACATACATATCTTCCCCAACATCACATATCACGAGCGAACATTAACTTTGAAAGTGCATGCGCACACCTTCAACTTCACTGGCATGACGTTTTTCTATGCTCCCCATAACCCATGCGCCACAGTGCATGGCTCTGATACGCGCCACAACCTCGTCGGCCACATCACTGTCAACCACAAGCACATAACCAATACCACAGTTAAAAATCTGCAACATTTCAGGCCATGTCAAATTCCCCAATTCTTTTATCCAATGAAACACAGGGGGAATATCCCACACGCCAAAATCAACACTGGCCACCACTTGCCCCGGCAAAATTCGCGCAATATTATCATAAAAACCACCGCCGGTAATATGCACCATGCCTGCCACGGCAACATCACGAAGAATATTGCGAATAATGTCAACATAAATAATCGTTGGTTCCAACAATACTTCCGAAACACGCTTTGTCGTGCCGGGAAATATGTCGTCTCCCTGCAACTTGCTGGCCTCAAACAACTTTCGCACCAAGGAAAAACCATTCGAATGCAAACCAGATGACGCAATACCCACAACCTTTTGCCCTAGGCGTATGGAAGAACCATCCACAATTTTGGCATTGTCCACAATACCGACACAAAAGCCCGCAAGGTCATATTCGCCGGCAGCATACATACTGGGCATTTCAGCTGTTTCTCCACCAAGGAGAGCGCACTGCGCTTGTTTACAGCCTTCTACAATACCCTCAATAACATGCTGAGCCTTGTCCACATCAAGACAACCTGTCGCAAAATAATCAAGAAAAAATAAAGGACGTGCGCCTTGTACCAATATATCATTGACGCTCATGGCTACAAGGTCTATACCTACAGTGTCATGCTTATCAAAAGCAAAAGCAAATTTTAACTTGGTGCCCACACCATCTGTGGAAGAAACAAGCACAGGGTCATCCATACCCACAAGATCGGGACGAAAAAGACCACCAAAACCACCAATGTCAGAAATGACACCAAGCGTTCTCGTTTTGGCTACGACGCTCTTGATGCGTTCGACCAAGGCATTGCCTGCAACAAGGTTTACACCGGAATCTGTATAGGCCTTTGCACGGGACAAACCTGTATTTTCCCGATCACCTGCGCAAGGCACGGGTGGCACAGGCTCTGTGGCAGAGAATCCTTCCATTTCCTCAATGGATGCTTGACTGTAATTCGAATTGGTTTGCGGTGGCATGATTGGCTCCTTGTGAAAAGTTGCGATAAGGGATACATAACAGAAATAAAAAAAATGTCCAAGTTGTTCTTTATGCTTCTTTTTACCACAAAACAAATATTTACAATGTGTTACAAAAAATCTTATAAAGGAGAATTTTATGCGCGCACTTTTTTTTCTCATGATAATGCTTTTATGCACCAGCATACCCGTGTTGACGCCAGTATTCGCTGCGGAACAAAATCCTGCTTCCGGCGATCGTATTTATGGCACCTCCAACAGCAGAACGCATACATGGGTAGACCCAACAACAGGCGACATTATCACCTCCGTAGTGCCACCTACACCACAGCAACAGCCTTATCCTTACAATACCCCCATCATTGTATATCCGGAAATCACACCCGAGAACTGGACTAGACCACATAACTCTACCCCGCCCGCCAGCTTACAACCACCACCTCCACCACCTCCACCACCAGGATTCACACCCCACCTCCCCCCGTCCGATATTCGCCCACCGGCACAACCTCATGGCGTGCACGTATCTCCACATGATACATACCGGCCTCCGTATGCTTTACCGACATATACACCGCCGACGTACACACCGCCGACGTACACACCGCCGACATATACACCGCCGGGATATAGACCCCCCTCAAGCCATAAACCGTCCATTGATCCCAGGCCACCGCATGGCTATAGACCACCGTATGACTATAGACCACCGCATGGCTATAGACCACCGTATGACTATAGACCGCCGTATGGCATGCAACTGCCACACACAACACCCCACATAAGCCCACCCATACCACCACCTGGCATGCAACTCCCTCACGCACGTCAAACCTCCCCACCTTATGAACACAGGTCAAGATAAAAGGAATTTATCTCCGACAAAAAAAACTTTTGACAATCTTAAGGGTAAAACTATATAAGTAGTTTTCGGGTGCGGTAAAAGTACAAGTAAGACATACCTTGAAGCGTTTTTCGCTTTCTGACTTTATTTATGAGGAAGACCATGTCCCTAAACCTTTGGCGACAAGATGTCGGCAACAAGATTCAGTGCCTATTGTGCCACCAGTCTTGTAGCATTGCCCCGGGAAAGGTAGGCCTTTGTGGCGTCCGCATGAATAAAGCGGGGAGCATACAAAGCTTAGTTGACGGATTTGTAGCCTCTGTGGCTCTTGATCCTATTGAAAAAAAACCTCTTTATCACTATTTACCCGGTAGCAAAACATATTCTTTTGGAACCATGGGGTGTAATTTTGCCTGCAAGTTTTGTCAAAACTTTCAAATTTCACGGCTTCCATCAGAAAAAGGCATCATCAAAGGCAAAAAGACAAGTTCCGCTATCCTTATCAAAGAAGCTCTGCGCCACAAAGCCCAAAGCATCTCATTCACATACAATGAACCAACTGTCTTCTATGAACTTTTTCAAAAAGTGACAGAACAAGCACCGCTCAATGGCCTTGACTGCATCCTTGTCTCCAATGGCTACCAAACCATGCAGTGCCTCTCTACCCTCTATAAACGCATACACGCGGCTAACATTGACCTCAAATCCATGCGCGATGCTTTTTATCGAAATTATTGCAAAGCACAGCTTTCACACGTTCTTGATAATCTTAAGGTCATGGTAAAAATGGGCTGGTGGGTCGAGGTTACGACACTTGTCATACCGGGTCTCAACGACAGCCCCGAAGAAATTCGCGATGCTGCGCACTTTATCCGTAGTGAGCTTGGCCCTCATGTTCCATGGCACCTCAGTAGATTTCATGGCGCCTACCAAATGATTAAAACACCGGCAACCCCCATGGAAACACTGGAACGTGCACGCAAGATAGGCTTGGAAGAAGGGCTTCATTACGTATACATCGGCAATATACCAACACTCACAGGTACAAGCACCCTTTGTCCTGGCTGTCAAACGCTATGCATTGGACGGGAAGGGACAGTCATTAAAAATAGACTCAAGCGCGGAAATTGCCCCAAGTGCAAACGTAAAATTGAAGGCGTATGGACAGGCCTCTCATCATAATATATACAGGCAATGGCAAGGGCAAAACCTGCGCCAGCGTGGGTCAGGCCTTGCGCGCCCATGGGCAAGGTTTGCGTGTAGGCTTTGTTCAGTTTATGAAACGCGACGAACAGGCAGGAGAACAAAACATGCTTCGCACCCTCCTCAAGGAAAACTTTCATGCAGGTGGGCGCGGTTTTTTTCGTCATGAAGATCAAAGAACGGCACACAGCGAAGCGGCACGCCTCTGCCTCTTATGGGCAAAAAAACACATGCCACAGCTTGATCTGCTTGTACTTGATGAAATTCTGTATGCCCTCCATGCACAGCTCATAAACCAAGATGATGTGGTCACTCTTTTGGAAGATGCTCGCGAGCATAACACTCACATCGTCCTGTCTGGTCGCCATGCACCGCAATGGTTACAAGAAAAAGCACACCTTGTGACCGTCATGAATGAAGTAAAACACCCGTGGCAACAAGGCATACATGCACAAAAAGGAATTGAATTTTGAAAAGTGTTGCACACGTTTACATTGCTGCATCGTTCAAGCACAAGCATGCCGTGCGCCTGCTCGGTCGAATCTTGCGAGAATTTGGCTTCAACATATTGGACTGGACAGAAAAAGCAACGCCACCCACTGGCCTGACACCCGCGGAACGAAGACAGTGGATGGACACAGACACTGAGGGTGGACAGGTTTTTGCTTTTTGCAAAGATGCATGTATTGAGGCGAATATAGTTATTTATTTTGGCGAATCAGGCCAAGATGCCGGTGTTGAGGTGGGTCTTGCCAGTGGAGCCGGTGTGCCGATACTCGGCATACGAGGCCCACTTGAAGCACCTGGTCTTATGCTGCATGGCGCTGTGGATGTATGGGTGGAGGCCATAGAGGAAGCCATAGACCTCATGCACGCTGTAGCCCAGCACATAAAAGGACTCACTGTCCCAGATACGTACAAGGCGTGCGCTCAAGTGCTCTGTGCCAAAAAGCACCAAACAAACTCCACATAGCACAGTCCATTGCATGCTTACGACGACATTTTCTTTCACTATCTCTTCAGAAAAAAATGATATATTTTTTTGCAAACTCATTTCAAAAATGACATATTTTTTCTTGACCACATCCCAAGAACAAGGTACTTAGAGATGTGCTGTGCAATTACGCATGGCATGAATACTGGACGAGTATTCTTGGTGGTTTCATAAAATAGGGTTGAGCTGAGAGTGTCATATAAAACATGAACAAACTAGGCTCAAATAGCTCCATAATGCTTACCTTGCAATGAATGACGAACATTGCGTTGGTGTAAAAAACTACGGAGCCATTGGCATTGAGTGGCGAATTACTGCCTTAGAGTCAAGAAAAAATTGATTGTTACACGCTACACTGGCTCACAGCCTTTGAAAGAGTAACGATGCGCACATTTTCAAGACTCATGCTGCTCACACAAGCCCCCCTACATGAGGAAAGTGAAAACCTCCTTTTTTCTACAAAGGCTATGCTCATGCGCTTTGCGTGCGTGCTAGCGGATCGGGACTCACACTCTGGTTATATTCAAAGCTGTACCTCTTTAAGTGTATTATTAAAATACAGGAGAGTACCATGCCTGACGTCATAGTAAGCAGACTTGCAAGCGAAAAAGACAGGATCATTCCTCTTACGGTTGCCAATGCTCGTCTCGTTCTTGATTTTTCTAGGGAAAGTGCGCTCGTGGGGAAACAGGGAGATGACATTCTCTTTTCCTTTACTGATGGCACAACTCTTACCCTCAAAAATTTTTACAAGGTCTACTCGCTAGAAAATATGCCTCAGTTCCTTGTGAATACAAAAGTTTTGACTGGTGAAGCATTTTTTGCCAATTTACCACAATGTCTTATGCCGCGGCCCTTTACCCCTTGTGCCGCAAACGATGACGTGAGGTCATCAAACGGTGGAATGTGTATGAGCGAAGAACTCAAAAATGAAACACTTGATTCAACTAACCAAGATGTTCATGATGATATTGCTGATTCCGGCGTGCGCACTTGCACTGACAACACTAATCTTGAAGAAGACCTGCGCACCCCTATGCACACCGTAGATCCAGATGATTTTGAGCCAGACGGATTTGAAATACATGCTTTGGAAGCAGATGCTTTAGTAGCAAACGCATTTGAGGCAAACGAATTTGAAGCAGACAAGTGTGAAACAGAAGCATTGGAGAGACATGATATTGCAATGTCAGATCCCTATACAACAGACGAAGACAGCGCAAAGCAGACTCTTATTCACTCAAACACGCCTTATCTCCCCTACACGTGGCGTCTAGGTGTACGCGATACCTTCGATACACTTTCCTACGCACCGACACCACGACGCAAAGCTAAAGAACCACACATTGACACGCAAGCACACCAACAGGTCAAGGCAAATGCACCACATGCCCTTCTCAAAGCAGGAGGACTTGGCACAGAAAATCCTTACAATTTCATGACATCACAATCCATTGACATGCGTGCATTTATGGCGCCTTCCATGCAAATGTTGGCTGTTTTGCAAAAAGATATGTGGGAACGAACCGAAGCTGACACGCTTTTGCATAAGTATACACACACAAACAAGCATGTCGATATGCTGCCTTTAGCGCACAACTTTGACGATCTTGAAAGTGCTGACGCAGATTATGAAGAAAGCTATGGTGAAGAGATGTATGGTGAAGAAATGTATGATGAGGACAGACTCTTTCCCCTTGCTCAAGACGACTTCTTCGGTCATGCAAAATATAATATCCTCTTAAGTGAGAACGCGCTTTTGAGACATCATGAACAAGCAGATCCTGCCTTATTTTATGACATAACAGAGGCCTTTGCTGATGAATACTTGGACGTCTTTCAACTTGCCACAAAAAATATTCACAGTCTTACCTCAAAAATAACCCTCAAAAACGAGCATGGTATTGAGATTGTTATTTTTGGCAATCACACCACGGCAGAAAATTTTGAAACCACATTGCAACACATGGGTAGCATGAGGACTTCGCTCGCCACACAAAATCCCATTGATTTTATGGAAGCAGACACACGTGATTCTACCGACACAATCTGCGCTGTATCTGCAATGATGCCAAGCTTCCATGAAAACCATCATGATGCAAACCATGATGAGGACATGAATATTCTTGTGGCACAAAATGCTCTTGCTTTGGGAGCATAACCGGTCGTTGATACACGGCAATCTGGGTCGTCAGCGTAAAGAAGTCACATCGCTTATGTATGCTTAATACACAGCGCTTCTTGATTTTTTTGCCTCCTCGCATCTCATTATTGTTGAACGACCTGCCCAAGATAGACGTTTCAACGGGCTGAGAAAGATTTCATTGCAAATAAAATACATCCATAAAAAAAGGCCGTTTTATACGGCCTTTTTCTCTTCTCAAATGATGCTTTTTTCTTTTAAATCGAGCTTATTTTCAAAATATACAGCTTGCCATACAAGACACTCTTCACGACCTGTAACGCCATTTGACCGTAAAAGAGATACACGCAAACCCGTCTCAATATAGTCAAAAAAAGCCTACGTGATGTGTCGATTGCTATCTCGTACTTACCGTAACACATATATGCCTTGGATGACGGTAAGTACGAGATTTCATCTTAACGGGCAACACACCCATCACACTCACGTTTAATCAACTCCCATTGCAAGAAGTGAGGAAGAAGGCCAGTTTAATGTTAATCAGCACCTTTGCGGATAAATGCTGGAATTTCAAAGTCTTCTTCGTTATACACGCCTTCTTTAATACCCGGTACATAAGAGCTACGTCTTTGTGTACCAAGAGCTTCGCGTTTTATAACAAAAGGAGGCAGTTCACTTTCACCATCATACCAACTTTCGACTTGCCCCCTGCGTGTAGGACGCACAGGTCTACTGGGGGCAGGTTGCGTTTGTTGGGGCATATGCATCGCTTCTTCATGTATATGCACTGGTACGCCTTGCGCATCGACATGAACAACACCTTGCGGCATGCCTTGTGACATACCTTGCGTCATCATTACCTGAGGAGATGCCGCCTGTGCTTGTCTGCGCAGCCCTTGTGCCGGCACTGCTGCAGGTGTGGGTTTGCGAAAATTCGTCACAGAAGCAGCAGAATCCTTCGCTTGCATCTGATTATGCGAATCTATACCTGTTGCGATAACTGTAATACGCAATTCATCACCAACATGCTCATCAATAACAGTCCCGAAAATAATGTTCGCTCCATCCGAAGCAGCTTCATTTATAATCATACCAATTTCGCTGATTTCATCCAAGGTCAATTCATCGGAAGAAGTCACATTATAAAGGACAGACGTCGCACCATCCAAAGATACATCCTCAAGCAGAGGGCTTGTGATAGCGCTTTGAGCCGCTTCACGGGCACGATTTTCGCCTGTGCCGACACCTGTTCCCATAAGCGTGAGGCCGGCATTTTGCATGGTTGTTTTCACATCTGCAAAGTCCAAGTTAATCATGCCCGAATTGGTAATAACATCAGAAATACCCTTGACTGCATAATACAAGACATCGTTGGCTTTTTTCAACATTTCGCTGAAAGAGGCTTTTTTGGGGCCAAAAGCCAGCAATCTGTCATTAGGTATCACAATGAGGCAGTCCACATGTTGGCGAAATTCTTGCAATGCATTTTCGGCATTGGCACGACGTTTTGCCCCTTCAAAGTGAAAAGGTTTTGTGACTACCCCCACAGTGAGTGCACCCAATTCTCTGGCTGCTTGCGCAATAACCGGTGCAGCGCCAGAACCAGTGCCACCTCCCATACCGGCTGTCACAAAGACCATATCCGAGTCAAGCAAAGCATCTCGAATGGCTGAGACACTCTCAAGAGCGGCATCCTTGCCCACTTGCGGAATGGAGCCGGCGCCTAAGCCACGTGTGAGTTGTTCGCCAAGTTGAACCTTATTTTGCGCGGCACTTTTGTTAAGGGCTTGCACGTCAGTATTCGCACAAATGAATGCCACGCCTTCAAGTCCCGAATCAATCATATTTTGTACTGCGTTACCGCCGCCGCCGCCAACGCCGACGACTTTAATCTTTGCACCATTATCCAAGTCATTTGCAATAAGAATATCCATAAACTGCTCCTCGCGTAAAAACTCTTGTAGATTCTAAGAAATTTCCTTAAACCACTTCTTCATACGCGCAAACACTCCGTCATAGGTAGTGTTTTCCTGATGTTCAAAAGCCTTCTGGCCCTGATTCTCTTTCTCAGCACCGTAACGCAACAATCCCACAGCTGTGGCAAACTTTGGACTATTCACAACATCTTTCAAACCTCCAACATGTCGTGGATAGCCTATGCGCGTAGGCAAATTAAATATTTGTTCGCCAAGTTCCTGACAACCTTCCATAAGCACTGTGCCACCTGTGAGCACAACCCCTGCACCAATAAGATCTTTGTATCCGGAACGAATAAGAGTTTGATCCACAAGGTACAAAATTTCTTCCATACGCGGTTCACATATTTCAGAGAGTATCTGACGTGAAAGACGTCGCGCATCTCGTCCACCCACACTTGGCACTTCGATAAATTCATCATGACGCACCATATCTGTGAGAGCACAGCCATATTTCATCTTAATTTTTTCTGCCGCGGCCATGGGTGTACGAAGTCCAAAAGCAATGTCATTGGTGAGATTTTGCCCCCCAAGAGCCAACACCGCTGTATGCTTTATGGCCGCATTGGCAAAAATCGCAATATCCGTTGTTCCACCACCAATATCCACAAGAGCCACGCCAATTTCACGTTCTTCCTCTGTGAGAACAGCCTTAGTAGAAGCTAAGGATTCCAATACTATATCAGCAACTTCTAAGTTACTTCTGTGGCATGAGCGCACAATATTTTGCGCAGAAGACACCGCTCCCGTCACAATGTGTACTTCTACCTCAAGACGAACGCCTGCCATACCAAGGGGATCTACTATCCCCCTTTGGTCATCTACCACGTATTCCTGAGGCAAAATATGTATAACTTCCCTATCAGCAGGTATGGCCACAGCGCGAGCGGCATCAAGAGCACGCTCTATATCGCGCTGATCGACCTCTCCACCTTTCACAGCAATGACTCCGTGACTGTTGATACCATTGATATGATTACCTGCAATACCCACATAAACTGCACGTATTTCACAGCCAGCCATAAGTTCTGCATCTTCAAGGGCTTTACGGACGGAAGCAACCGTCTGTTCTATATTCACCACAACGCCCTTACGTAAACCCGTAGAGACACTGGTGCCTATACCAACAATGTCAATGTTGCCATCATCTGAGAGTTCACCAACCACAGCACAAATCTTCGTGGTGCCTATATCAAGGCCAACAATCAAGTCGGATTTACTCATAATTTACCCCCAGAAGACATATACTGATTTTATATATTCTGTATAACCCACACATTGCCATCAGCAGAAAGTATCTCCCGTACGCGTGATAACTCCTTGCGCCTTGCCAAATCCCCCAGAGTCATGGACAGACGTTCAAGATTCTCTGACCAACCCTCTAAAGCTATACAAAGACGCATCTCTCTGTCATCCAAATAGAGCTCAACCCCCTTACCCTCACTGAGGCGTAATGCTGAAACTGCTTCGTAATCAACCGGAATTTTCCCTGATTTCAAATCGTTTAAGTAGTTTTCAAGATGCACAATCATATTTTGCATGCCGTAACCCACTTCAAGCGTCGGCAAAGAAACAAAGTTCTTCGTCTCCACGGGCGCAATAAGCTTTCCCTTCACATCAGCATAATACAACACCCCGTCACGGCGAATCCAAAACGAGGGCATCCTCTCTTGTATGTGAATGACAAAACGATCAGGCAATATCCGTTTCACGGACACTTGTTCAACCCATGGCGTTTGCAAAAGGGCATGCTCCACATGCGCAATATTCACATTTAATGAGTTATCACCGACTTTAAGCTCAGCAAGATCCAAAACCATTTGTCGCGACATTCGCACATTGCCTACAACGTCAATTCCTACAGTTGCAAAAAAATCGTTGCTTGTCGCTTCTTTGTACAACCACAAGAAACTCACGCCCATGCCACACAAAAAAACAAGGCATATACAGACGCTCAAAAAAGTAACAGTTGCGTACTTGAGAAACCCATAGGACTTTGTCAACACATTTGACCAACGAAACGCACTCTTTTTTTGCTGCGCAAGAGCACGAGCTTTACGTTTGCCCTGCGCACTCTTTACATTTCCCGTCTTTGCGTGCCCCGACTTTGTATACGTTGACTTTGCATACGCTGATTTTGCTTGTACCTGTTTCGACTTACGCGTATTACGGGCTTTTTGCTGCACAGTCTTTGGAGCCCCTTTCGATACTGCTCTTTGCGCATTTTGCTGTGCCCTCAAAGCAAGTGAATTGACAAGAGAAGACGTATTCGCAGTTCTTATTGCCATACGCTACACCCCGTATCAAAGCCCATGCAGCATGTAACCATACTCTTTGGACAATAGCGCGCTGACTCGACCGAAAGGATTTCTAAAAAAACCACATTCATCAGCAGCCCCGTAAAACTTTAATCTCTGAATCAAGATGACAATCGAAACGCTGGAACACGGCCTCACGGGCTTCAGCAACAAGGTCAAAAGCCGCCGCCGCACTCCCGTTTCCGCCGTTAATCAAGAAATTTGCATGGAGGGGAGAAAAGAACATACCACCCTTCCTTTTTCCCTTAAAGCCACACATATCAAGCAACATTCCTGCAGGCTTCCCCGGCGGATTTTTGAAAACGCAGCCAGCACTCAAAGCCCTTAAAGGTTGTGTAGATTTTTTCTTGAAAAAGTTGTGACTCAGCCTTTTCTTGATGCCATTCATTGAAGCTGGCGTCAAGCTAAAAGTTGCATGAAGTACAAAAAAGCCGCAAGGCATTCCAGTAATAGAAAAATTCCTATAAGCACACTGAAAACGATTTCTTTCTATTTCAACAACTCCAGTCTCTTTTGAATACACCTGCACACTTTCAAGCGCCTCACCGGTCGTATTTCCAAAAGACCCTGCATTCATGGCCACGGCACCCCCAACAGTTCCCGGAATACCACACAAGCCTTCAAGGCCTGACAATCCCCACTTGACGCACACCCCCAAAAGTCGCGCCAAGCGAACTCCCGAGCCCACGCGCACGAGCACTCGTCTTTGTGAACTTTCTAAAATATGGGGTGCCATTTTATATAATGGACGAACCAATACAATAGGCAAATCTTCATCTGCTGCTAAAATATTACTTCCGGCACCAAGAATAAACATTGAACCACCTAGCCTTTGCACAGTCTCCTCAAGCATTTCCAGATCATGCGATTCAGAAATTTGAAGCTCTGCAATAGCTTTACCACCCAAACGCATTGTTGTGCGTTTAGAAAGCAATGGTTCATGAATAATATGCATCACTTTTTTCCACTAATATACATATACAGCTCATAAGCAGTACTTAAAAAAATTAATTCTATGTTCATCTCAACATAGATTCTTTCTATCACAATACTCTAAACATTGATATGTTTTTTCCTCGTATTTTTTAAAAAAAGTGGCCCAACTTTAGTAATCGTTCCTGCTCCAAGAGTTAACAATATATCGCCCGGTTGCAAAACTTCTTCAGCTCTTTCCACCAAATTTTCAATGTTCGCACAATATTCAACATTCATTGGAGATACTTGTCGTATTCCCTGCACGAGACTGTGCCCGTTCACTCCGGGAATAGGTTTTTCGGAGGCAGCATATATTTCACTCAGCAAAAGCATGTCAACATTTTTGAATACTTCACAAAAATCACCCCAAAATGCTTGTGTCCTACTAAATCTATGCGGCTGAAAGGCCACAATAAGGCGCCTATCAGGATACACATGCCTCGCCGTCGCAATTGTTGCGGCAATTTCCACAGGATGATGTCCATAATCATCGACAACTATAATATCGTCCTTTTGGCCTTTATATTCAAATCGACGTCCCACACCTGCAAATTCTTCAAGACCTCGCTGACATTCTTCGGCTGTAATGCCCACTTCAAGCGATACACCAATGGCTGCCAAGGCATTCAAAATATTGTGTTTACCTGGCTGAGCCAGCGTCATCACTCCAAGATGTTTTTCATGCAACCACACTTCAAAGCGACTTACGCGCCCACATTCAAGAACCTTGGCACGCAAAGCATTGCTTTCGCCAAAGCCATACGTAAGGACAGGTCGTTTCACTTCCGGCAAAATACGACGCACACCCGCATCATCGCCACACACAATATTTTTACCATAAAAAGGCACTTTGTTCATAAATGAAAGAAAGACCTTGTCTACAGCTCTTATATCCTCATAAAAATCAACATGATCAAAGTCCACATTTGTCACCACATTAATGACAGGGAAAAGACACAAAAATGAACCATCGGATTCGTCAGCCTCGGCAATCAAGTACGTGCCTCCACCAAGTCGTGCATTGGCACCGTAAGCATTGAGGAGTCCACCTATGATAACGGTAGGATCTCTGTCTGCCGCATCAAAAATTGTCGCTGTTAAAGAGGTTGTTGTCGTTTTTCCGTGGGTACCCGCTATGGCAATACCTTGTCTCAAGCGCATAAGTTCCGCCAACATCTCTGCCCTCGGGATTATTGGAATACCGCGAGAACGTGCTTCTTGCACTTCTGGATTATCGTCCGTTATGGCAGTGGATTTCACAAGCACTTCCACATCTTCACCCACATGCTCGCTTCCATGGCCGATAAAAATCGTTGCTCCAAGTTCCCTTAAGCGCTGTACTGTAGCAGATTCGCCCATGTCTGAGCCGTACACCGTGTGCCCCAAGTTAAGCAGCACTTCTGCTATGCCGCTCATGCCAGAACCACCAATGCCCACCATATGAATGCCATGAAGTCTTGCGTACATGATTTTACCTTTTTTTTCGTAAAACAGCCTGAACTTCTACGCTTATTCTTATTGCAGCTTGCCCTTGTGCTGCTGCCCGAGCCACCTGTGCCATGTGTTTTAACTGTGCAGGGTCGTGCAAAAGATCCACCACAACTTCCATCATTGTGCTGTTTCCGGAGGTCTTTTCTGACTTCTCCATGCTTTCTTCACCGCGCATACAATTTTCTGCATACATAAGCGCCGCGCCGCTTTTCACAAAACTTGCGGCATTGTGCGTTTGATGATCGTGCGTCGCAAAGGGAAAAGGCACAAACACAGCTCCACGCCCCACAGCCGCAAGCTCTGCCACCGTAGACGCTCCCGCCCTGCACAAAACCAAGTCCGCCCACATATATGCTTTCGCCATATCATCTATAAATGCAGAAACTTGTGCCGTATGCCAGCCAAATTTCTTATACAATTCTTGTACGCGTTCATAATCCTTAACTCCCGTTTGGTGGCAAAGTTCCACCCCACGAGCGCGCAGCAAGGGCATGTATTCCATAACAATATCATTCAAAGCAGCTGCACCTTGTGAACCGCCCATTACTAAAAGACGCTTTCCGGAAAAATCGTGTTCTTGCCCTTCTGTCTCCCATCCTTTACCCGCCTCAAGAAGCACCTTACGCACAGGATTGCCCATAAGTACGCACTTTTGTTGCAGCGCAGCATCATCCATATGCAATGGCAATCCTAAAAAAACTTTATGTACCACGCGCCCAAGCAATTTATTACTCACTCCCATAACGGCATTTTGTTCATGAATAGCCGTAAAAGCGCCGCACATACGTCCGGCAAGCACGGGTGCAAATGAGGCATAACCACCAAAACCAAGCACAACTTTTGGTTTATATCGCCTCATAAGCCGTAAAGCTTTGACTAAAGATATCCCCATATATCCTAAAGATGTCAAACCTTTAACCCCCTTGCCTAGGACACCACGCACAGGCAATCCGATAAATTCAAGCCCCGCCTTGGCAGCCAAATCCTTTTCCGGCCCAAAGGTAGATCCTACAAATATAACGCGAATATTACCATATTCTGCGCGTAAAGCATCAGCCACAGAAAGGGCAGGAAAAATGTGGCCTCCCGTGCCGCCGCTGCTAAGAATAACCGTTGCCATATTTTACATCCTATACATTTGTCACTGCTGCGCTTTCCGAAGAGAGCGGTGCCGCCATGTGCGTTTTATCAATATTCACAGGGGATATGACTTGCCTTATCGGTCGATATTCGACTTTTTTGTAACGAGCTGAACGTGAATAATTCATGAGAAGTCCCACACACAACATGGTCGCTAAAAGACTGCTTCCACCATAGCTCAAGAGGGGCATGGGTACGCCCTTAGGTGGAGCAAGTCCCATAATAACTGCCAAATTCATACACGCACCCATGGCTATAACAAGCGTCAAACCAAATGCAGAATAACGGTCACGCAAGCTTTCTTGTCCAAGCACAAGCTTGTAGCAACGCCAAAAAAACACAGCAAAAAGCACCATGACCAGGGTAAGTCCCAAAAATCCAATTTCTTCTCCCAGTACGGCCACAATGAAATCGTTATGCGCTTCCGGCAAATAGAACATTTTCTGCCTACTGGCTCCCACGCCTACCCCAAAAAATCCTCCGGATCCAAGGGCATAAAATGACTGGACAAGTTGGTAACCACTGTCTTGTGCATCTTTAAAAGGGTCTAAAAAAGCTGTAAGACGGCGCAAGCGATATGGTGAATAAATGGCCAGCGCCAACGCACCTGCAATGGCTAGAGCAATAGAGACAAATAAATACACAAAACGTGTACCACCTGCCACACACATAAAAAACAAGAGTGCCGTCAAAATCACCGCACTGCCAAAATCCGGTTGTAAAAGAAGCACCGTACAAAAAATCCCTGTCACAAAAAAAGGCGGTATGACCCCACGGCTGAATGTTTTCACAAGGTCTTGCTTCGTACTCATAAAATATGCCAGATAGAGCACCAAAGTAATTTTGACAAATTCCATGGGCTGGATTGAAAAAGGCCCGAGAGGCAACCAACGCTGGGCACCATTTATACGAGGCGCCAAGGGAGTGAGCGTCAAAGCAATCAAACAAAACGATGCAAAAAGAGCCGGATACTGCAATTTATTGACAATTTCGCGGGGCACCATGGCAGCCACCCACAGCACAAGACCTCCGGAAAAGGCAAAGAGCAGTTGACGCTTGAAAAAATAATATTTATCACCATTGAGCTTTTCTGCCACCACACCGCTAGAGCTGAGCACCATGATAAGGCCAATGCCTAGCAGTACCACTACCACTGTAAATAACCACCAGTCCATACCGGGCTTCACCAAACTTTCTACCTTCTGCATTTTTTCACTGGGCGCGAGGGCAGGAAAGAGAAGTTGATATTTTTTTTGAGCCCACCGGACACCCCCCTTGACACGCGAACCTACGTTGACTCGAGTCCAAAAAGGCGCCTGTGGTATGGGGATCAGTTCCAATGGTTTTGCATGAGGTCGAAGAGGCTCATGACGTGTGGTCACAGGGCGCGCGTCGCTTTGCCTAGCGTCATTTTGCCTAGCGTCATTTTGCCTAGCATCATTTTGCCTAGCATCATTGTGAGTAGCATCATTGTGAGTAGCATCATTGTGAGTAGCATCATTGTGAACCACGGACTGCCCGTGCAAAGCAGGTTTCTGCACTTCTTTCTTGGATAAATCAATGCTCATGACAAAAGCCCCACAATACGTTTAAAATCTTCACCGCGCGCTTCATAATTGGCGTATAAATCATACGATGCTGTGGCCGGAGACAACAAAACAACATCTCCCCGTACTGCCAGTGCGCGCGTGTGCTGCACCGCTTCGGCCATGGTGGCAAACCAGTTCATGGGCACAAGCCCCTTCCACGCATTTTCAAAATGTTCGCGACTCTCACCCACAAGCACCACCGCTTTGACGATGTTTTTCACAAGTGCTGCCAAGGATGCCAAGTCGCCCCCCTTAAATTTCCCCCCACACACAAGGATGATGGGTTGCGTAAAAGCACGCAATGCCACTTGAAGCGACGTAACTGTCGTGCTCTTAGAATCGTTGACATAGAGCACCCCTTCATGCTTTCTGACGCGTTCAAGGCGATGGGGCAAGGGATTAAAATTGGCCACGGCAGTTGCGGCATTATCACGGTACACACCAAACTCTCGACACGCCAACCACGCAGCTTGGATATTGCTCAGATTGTGCTGTCCAAGCAATTTGGACTGCGCAAACATCTCTTCTCTTCCGTCAAACCACACCGTCCGCGCATTAAATTTATACGTAAGCTCTTTAAGAGACGTATGAACGATAGCCACATCTCTTTCATCCTGCCACCTAAAAAGGCGTAATTTGGCATCCACATATTCAGCCATATCCTTATGATAATCCAAATGATTTTCGCTTATATTCAAAATCATGGCCACCTTCGGACAAAATGTGGTGCATGTTTGCAATTGAAAGCTCGACACTTCCACCACAAGCACATCTGCTTTGCGAGCCGACAGCACATATTCACTCAAAGGTGTGCCTATATTACCACCAAGAAAAACTGTATACCTCTGACTTGTCAGCATGGCTGCCGCAAGGGAGGCTGTGGTTGTTTTGCCGCTCGTACCTGTAATGGCCAACACAGGCTCACCCTGTAAATGCCTCCATGCAAGTTCCAATTCCCCTAAAATTTCGGGTTGTTTCTCTTGCTGTGAAATATGCGATAACAGCATGAGCACCTTGGTCACAGGTATGCCGGGACTGGGAATAATATAGTCGGCACCGACCAAGTGCTTTGCCCCATGCTCACCGCACACAATCTGCACACCTGCTTTGTGGGCTTCGGCAGCAAAGGCAGGCGAAATCTTTTGCGCGTCCTTTTCTAAAAGACGCACTTGCGCACCAAGTCTCACCAGTAAGCGCACGGCTGCCACACCAGAACGCCCTGCCCCCATGACAACGGCTCTTTGCCCTTTTTGGATTGCACCACCACGCATATATCCGGATACCATAGTCATACCTTTCGCTACCTGAGTTTTAACACAGAAAGTGCTACAAGTCCCAACAGCACCGACGTTATCCAAAACCTTATAATAATCTTGGATTCCGGAATTCCTTTCAATTCAAAATGGTGATGCAAGGGTGCCATCCGAAAAATGCGCTTGCCCCCAGTCCATTTAAAATAGCCCACCTGCAATATGACAGAAAATGTCTCCACCACAAAAAGGCCACCCACCACGGCAAGAAGCAATTCCTGCTTGCATAAAACTGCCAAAAAGCCCAAGACACCACCAAGACTCAAAGAACCTACATCACCCATAAAAACTTGCGCCGGATACGCATTATACCACAAAAATCCAAGACCTGCGCCCACAAGAGCTGCACAAAATACCGCCACTTCGCCCACGCCATGCACTGTTGGAATAAGCAAGTACTGTGAGAATTGCGCATGCCCCGTCACATAAATGAAAATGGCAAAAACGGCGCCCGCAACGATCGTGGGGCCAATGGCCAAGCCATCAAGACCGTCTGTCAAATTGACGGCATTGGAAGCACCCACCATAACCACGATGGCAAAGGGCAAATACATCCAACCAAGATCTGGTGCAACGTCTTTGAAAAAAGGCACCACAAGCACGGTGGAAAAAGCGGGTTGATTCACCAAGAACAACATGGCCGTTCCCGCCACGAACATTTGCGCACCAAACTTCGCCACAACGCTTATGCCTTGATTTTTTTTGCCTCGAATCTTTTTTAAATCATCCACAAGACCTACTATGCCAAAGCCCACAAAAACGTACATGGTGAGCCATACATAGACATTGCTCAAATCACCCCACAAAAGCACACTCACAAGCAAGCAAAATGCGATAAGCACACCGCCCATGGTGGGTGTGCCCGCCTTGGCGCTATGGGTGGTCACATCTTCGTGAATAAACTGACCAAATTTAAGGCGACGCAGCCAGCGAATAAACATTGGACCCACAAAAATAGCAATAAGCAGTGCCGTTACCAAGGCCCATGCCGAGCGAAAGGTAATATAACGAAACACGTTGAGAGCCGACCATTCCGCCGCCCACGGCAACAGGAGATTATAAAACATCAGTGCCTCCACTCGTATCTTCGTCTTTATGCACCACGGCTTGCAAAAGCCATCCAACGCACTCATCTACGCGTTGACTGCGAGAACCTTTGCACAAAATCGTACCCGGCAAAAGTGCTGCTGCTGTCCAAGCACGGGTAAAATCATCTAGGTCGGACACTGGCACAAAGGTGGCTCTATCTGGCATTGCCACACCTGCTCTTTCCATGGCAGATGCCATGCCACGTTGGACGCATTCTGCGTATTGTCCCTTCCAAAATACATAGGCAAGACCTTTCTCACAAAGTTTTCCCAAGTATCGACCAAGCTCTTCATGCGCCTTCACCGCTTCTTGCCCTAGTTCCGCCATACTCCCCAAAACCACATAACAGGGGACTGCACAGGACGCAGAAGCACTTTTCGTCAAGGCCGCTTCAAGCATACGTTGCATGGACAAAGGATTGGCATTATAACTGTCATCAATAATGCGCCAAGCGCCCACACAATGTTCTTCAAAGCGCTGTTGCGGCAAACGGGCATGGGCAAAGGCCTTGACGACGTCTGCTACGGGAAGATGCAAAGCCTCTGTCACGCTCAAGATAGCTGCCACGTGCTCCGCCCCATACGCCCCCACAAAAGGCGCCTGCACGAGATACGTCTCTCCTTTCCCCGAGCACGTCACCGCATACTCCCCAACGCCATGAACATGGCTGCACACAAAGTGTGCCCTGCATGGCGCATCCTTCTCAGTGCAAGAAAAGAAACGTATGTTTCCGCCAAAAGCAGTATGTGCGCATGCCACTAATTCTGCATAATCTGCGCTCACAACAGCAACGCCGTCAGGACGAACATACTTCAAAAGCTGCGCCTTATGCCATGCCACGCCCTTTTCTCCAAGTCCTTGCGTGTGTGCCATGCCCACATTGAGCACCACGGCCACATCCGGTTCTGCAATGGCACCAAGCTCATCCATATCATGCGCCTCGCTGATACCTGCCTCCAGAACCCACACACGCTCGTCTCCACGCGTTGCCAGTATAGACAAGGGTAAACCTACTTGGTTATTATAATTCCCCATGCTCCGCGCCACGAGCTTTTCACCACTCAAAGCCTGTGCCAACACATCGGCAAGAACAGTCTTACATGTCGTCTTCCCTGCACTGCCTGTAATCACAATGACGCTCCCAGAAAAACGGCGGCGCCAACCTTGTGCCAAGGCGCCCAAAGCTTTGAGCGTATCCGGTACACATATTTGCGGAACATCAATACCTTCCAAAGGACGTGACACAAGAAGAGCCACAGCACCTGCAGACACAGCCTGAGACGCAAAATCATGCCCGTCATGCTGCTGGCCTTGCAAGCACACAAAAAGACAACCTGTTGCCACATCCCGCGTATCGCGACACACAGACAGCACCACAATATCCTCACAGCCTCCGGCATAAAGAAGACGCACTTGCGGCAGCTTGCTTTGCAGTATGCACAGTATTTCTTGTAAACGTAGTTGCACTTACACGAACTCCCGCACCGTTTCTTGGTCGCTATAGTGGTGCTTCACACCGTTCACAATTTGACAGTTTTCGTGTCCCTTCCCTGCAATAAGAAGGGCTGTGTCATCTCCTTCTTGTGCGAGTAATTCCAAAGCACGTTGCGTTGCCTTGCGTCTGTCCACTTCCACCACAAGCATGCCCGCATCGCAGAGCCCCGGCAGGACATCGTCAATAATTGCCTGCGGATCTTCAAAGCGTGGATTGTCCGACGTCAGCACTGCCACATCGGAATACTGTGCCACAGCCTTGCCCATAAGCGGCCTCTTTGTCTTGTCTCTATTGCCACCACAGCCAAATACCGTAATAATTTTTTTGAAGCCGGTACTGCGCAAAGCTTGCAAAACGTTTAGAAGGGCGTCAGGTGTGTGGGCATAGTCCACAAAAATATTGTGCCCTTCCACAACCCTTTCCAAACGACCACAGACACCGCTAAAAGACTCCAAATGATGCATATCTGACACATAACACCCATGTGCCAAAGCAAAAGTCTGTGCTGCCAGCAAGTTTGACGCGTTAAAAGCCCCCACAAGCGGAGAGTGCAACACCCATGTTTTATATCCCCACTCCATTTTCAAAGACATACCTTGGGGAGACATCTGCTCCACAATACCGCGCACCACGTTTTTTTTGCTTTCATCCCCCTCCAAGGTAAAACCCAATGCGGAAGGGCACACAGACATGAGGCGCTGTGCATATATGTCATCAACATTAATAGACATGGCCTTATATTTTACCGGCAATTCTGTAAAAAGCAGCGCTTTTGCCGCAAAATATTGCTCCATATCCCCATGAAAATCCAAGTGATCTTGGGTAAGGTTTGTAAAAATGGCTCCACTAAACTCAAGCCCTCCCACGCGTTCCTGCGCAAGAGCGTGAGACGAGACTTCCATGAGCACCGTATCCACACCGGCATCTGCCATACATGACAACAAACGATACAGCGTTAAACTATCAGGAGTTGTTAAAGGTGCTTCTTCTTCGTGTTGAGAACCATCTGCATTGGGCCAACGATAACTCACCGTCCCAAGCACACCCACACGTCGTCCCACCTTGGTAAAAAGATGTTCCAACAAAGCACTGACGGTGGTCTTTCCATTGGTACCTGTAATGCCGACAAGACGAATATTTTGCTTTTCAAAGCGAGCATTGACATTAAAGTAAGCATCCGCCAAACGCCATAAAACTTGGCGCGCTCCATAAGAAGCCGTATAGCGAATAACAGACGTATCGGCGATATCTTGCACCACATGTTCTTCAGAGCACACAATATACCGTGCCCCCGCGGCAACAGCGGCTGGGATAAAGTCTCCACCGTCGCCTTCTGTGCCACGAACAGCCACAAAAATGTCTCCCTCTTGCACTTGGCGCGAGTCTGCCACCACACGAAAAGTCTGTGAAGATGCCGTGTCCCGTACATATTGGAGTAAATCATCAAATTGCATATTACTCATCCTCTTTTTCTTCATTTTCAGACAACCACAAAATGTACTCCACATCGTCCTTCGAAGGCCATGATGCTCCGGGAGCCGGACTTTGACGCACAACGCGCTGCCCTTGGCCTTTCAGCACAGGCACAACACCGCCGCGTGCAAACAGTTCCACCGCATTGCGCAAAGTTTTACCCACAACATTGGGCACAAGCGCGCTGGCCTTGGTCAAATGCCCAGGAAGTGTGTGATAATTGGCCGTACGCTTTGGTTGTTCCAATGATGCCGCTGTAAACAAGGGGACGGGATTACGAGAAAGCTTTGGCCCACGAGCATTTTCACCTAACTGTGCACCGCGCTGAATAAGCGGTGCATCTGCCGTTGCAGCAAAAACAACGTCTGGCAACTGACCTGCATACGTCATGGTAAGTTGCGTCACTTGTTGAAATACAGGCGCCGCGACAACGCCTCCAAAAGGATTCACTGTTGGTTCGTCTACTATCACAAGAGTAAGGTAGCGAGGATTTTCTGCCGGTGCAAAGCCTACAAAAGACGCCATACGCCCTTCACCATACGTTCCCTTTGCTTTATCCGCCTTTTGTGCAGTTCCGGTTTTACCACCCACTTCAATACCCGCAATGCGCGCCCTATGACCACTGCCATCCTCTTCCACCACATCGCGCAACATGCGTAATATATCCTTGGTGACCCTTTCGCTAAAAATACGCCCTTGTTTTTTCTTCAGCGCTTCCCTATCTTCTTCAAGAATGCCTTCATCGACAACGAGGCGGAGAGGCTTGTAAACACCCCCATTGACAAGGGTCAAATATGCCTGAGCCATTTGCAAAGCCGTTACAGATAAACTCTGACCAAAGGATGTGCTCAATAAATCTACTGCGCCCCAATCCGATGGACTGCGCAAAATACCCTTGCTTTCTGCCACTGGCACCACAGTGCGCTCTCCAAAACCCAAACGCGAGAGATACCTATGATACATATCTGCACCAAGAATTTGACCTATTTTTGCCACGCCAATATTACTTGAATAGCGAAGAATTTCTTCCACCGTCAAATCATTGTGCCACGATGTATCACGAATGCTTGTGCCTTCCACATCCCATTTGCCCCCTTCGCAGTCGAACACAGAGTCTTTTTTCACAATCTTTTCCTGCAAAGCTGCTGCCACCAAGAAAGGTTTGAGCGTAGAACCCGGCTCTAAGGCATCCGAAGCCAATCGATTGCGATATTGAGCGGGCCCATAAAATTTATACGCATTGGGATTAAAAAAAGGATATTGTGCCCACGCTAAAATATCTCCACTCAGCACATCCACCACCAGAACACCGCCCCATTTGGCATCAAAATCTTCTACCCTTTTGGCGATGATTTCTTCGGCAAAAAATTGTACCTGTGTATCAATGGTCAAATACAAATCTTTACCGCTCGGCTCTTCCTGCCCTTCGTTGTACAAATAAAATCGCCGACCCATGGCATCACGCTGTATCATTTGACGCGTGGGCACACTGGCAAGATGCTCATCAAAGGCGCGTTCCACACCCTCAAGCCCCTGATCATCCACACCCACAAAGCCCATGAGCTGCCCAGCCATTTCCTTGAAAGGGTACACTCGGTCATATTCTTTAGAAAAACCTATGCCCGTAAGTCTGGCTTCTTTCACGGCACGTACAGTATAGTCATCCACCTTCCGTGCAAGCCATACAAACTTGCGCGCATCGTTGGAAAGCTGATCATGCAGTTTTTGTGGTGCAATATGAAGAATTTTTCCAAGGGTATTCGCTGTCAATTCCACATCATCAATCTCATCTGGGCGTGCATAAATAGACAGACATTCCACAGAACGGGCAAGCACTTGCCCATGGCGATCATGTATGGAACCACGCTTACCCGTAATAAGCACAGAAGCCATGTACTGTTGCTTTGCTTGATCTGCAAGGCGCGAACCTTCCAACACTTGCCAATACCATGCGCGCCCCCACAATACGACCCAAAATACCGCAAAGCCCACGGCCACCATGTGAATACGGCAACGCCCCCAGTCCACGGCCACCATGTGCGTGGCACAAAGACGCCACAATACACGTACATGATCTAAAAACTGCCATAGCCCCTTGGTTGCCTTCACCTCGCGGACGCGGGCAAATCTGTCCACTTTGGCATCAGGACTTTTCTTGGTATATGTCCTCGAATTTACAGCTTTTTTCTTAAAGAATAACATATATTTGTCCTGTCTTACATCGGTCACACTGCCTGACTGTACAAGGGAAGCGCTTATGTAAGCGATCACGTTTTTTAAGGAAACACTGATTAAATGCCTTTTTTGCCCTCTCACTACGTCAAGCTCGCTTTTCTTGTTAGAGAACAAAAATTCTATTTAATCAGCGCTTCCTTAACTCTCATCCCAAAAAAGGCGAACTTCAAAAGAGTCGTTATCTATACACATGTGAAAAAGTACAGTGCCACGAAGTCAATGCCGTTCGAAGGAAAAAAAGCCTGACAGCAATGATGCCTTAAATATCCTGTCGCCAACGAATTTGCCCTGCCTTCGGTTGCTGCATGCCAAGCGCTTCGGCACGACGACCAAGCTCATGGGGCGACAACAAAAATTCGCGTTCAAGTTCGAGCTTAGTCTTGTGAGATTCCTTTTCTTGAATACTGACCATAAGCTTATTGATGAAATAATTCGTATCCATACGTTCAATATTCACCCACACAAGCACCAAGGTCATAAACATGGCCGACAACGTGCCAAATACGACAAATAAAATCCACCCTGTACTGCCTCGTTTCATAGGAAATTCCTTATCAATCCCTTGAAAAAGTGTACTTTTTGTGTCAGCGATAAAGAATTCTATCGCTTATGTATGCCTTGTACGAGTTGCTCTCGAAAGCCATTAAGTGCAAGACGAACCTGACGGATAAAGAAAACAACGCTGCCGCGGCTACTTTTTGAACGGACTGTCACAAATGGAATGTTTCAACAGTCTGTTGTGATGCCGTTGAAAGAGAGTCTTCTGCTACGTCATCAAAAACACTCAGACATCTTTATATGTGTCTCCTACATCGCGCTACCAAGTGCTTTGCTTTTTTTTGCAATTCACCTTTATGCTCAAGCCTTAAAAAGGGCACTTTCGAGCCGAAGACGCGTGAGAACTACATATCAACGAATTTTCTCTACTGCACGCAACTTCGCACTACTGGCTCTAGAATTTTCTCGCACTTCTTGCGCATCGGCCACCACCGGCTTTTTATGCAAAACACGCACTTCCGGCTTATGCCCACATACACAGCGCATCACGTGCCTAGGGCAACGACAGCCCTCTGCCCAGTGGCGCATGGCCTGTTTTACCATGCGATCTTCGAGCGAATGAAATGTAATAACGACCAAGCGCCCACCCACACGAATACGCTGCAAAATACCATCAAGAAATGCTTGCAATTCACCAAGTTCATTGTTGACTGACATACGCAACGCCTGAAATGTACGTGTTGCCGGATGGTTGCGCGCTTTCGCCCGCCATGCAGGGGGATATGCCGCCGTAACCAAGGCTGCCAGTTCCAATGTCGTGTCAATAGGTTTTTTCTGCCGTCCTTCCACAATGGCACGAGCAATACGCCCTGCCTGCGGCTCTTCACCTAAATTTTGTATAATGTCACGCAATACTTCAAAACGTTCACGATTAACAATATGCCATGCCGAAGTATGCGTCTCATTGTCCATACGCATATCCAGAGGCCCATCGTTCCTAAAGCTAAAACCACGCTCAGCGCTGTCTATTTGCATGGAGGACACGCCAATATCTATGAGCGCCCCATCAATATATTTCCACGAAAGACTGTCTAAGGCTGTAGCAAAATCACTGTATCGACAATGAAAAAAAGACGCCGCATCCCCATAAGAGGCCAAACGCTCCTTGGCGCAAGAGAGAGCATTTACATCTCTGTCAAGAGCACAGAGGCGTACATTTTTTGCGGCCTGAAGCACATGAAAGGCATGCCCCCCAAGCCCAACAGTGCCATCAAGATACAAGCCACCATCCTTGGGCGCGAGGGACTCAAGCGTCTGAGCCAAGAGCACGGGGACATGCAATGTTGGTAGAGTATCAGAAGAGTCTTCACTGTATTGCATTGTTGTACTCTTCCCTTTCTCAAAAAGCGTCTTGGTAAAATTTTGCGTACCACATAAGACAAATCTCCTTCATCAGGTCTTTAAAAAAGTCTTTTGCAAATTTTCACTGCGCATATTTTCATGCCGTACACAAAAGTAAAGCAATGTTTGACTTTTTCAACAAACTGTTTTGGCGCATCTCAAAACTCGATGCGCAAAACCCTCACAATATCTCTTCAATCAATATACAAGAAAGCAAAAAAGAACGTGCGGCAACAAAGCACTAAGAAATATCAATACCCCTGGCTGCCAACTCTTCAGAAACATCTTCTAAAGCTAAGGCGTCAAAACTTGCTTGATCCCATATCTCAAACCTGTTTCCAAGCCCTACTAACACTGCATCCTTCTGCAAATGAGCCTCACGCATATGTGGCTGAGGAATGCGCACGCGTCCTTGCGCATCCGGTATGAGTTCTACAGCAAGCCCCAGAACCTTGCTGATAAATCGACTGAGTGCCAAGGGAGGATTTTCTATACTAAAAAGCTGTTCACTCTTTTTTTGCCAATCTTCCGGCGTATACGCCACAATCTTCCCTTGAAGTGCTGTAATATAAAAACTTCCTGCAGGAGAACGTGCGGCAAGAGTTTCCCGATAGTCAACGGGCAGCATAAGCCGTCCTTTGACATCCAAACTTCTGGAGTGACTCTTGATGAACTTGGGCATAAAAACCACCTTCTCCCACTATCTCCCACTTTTTCCCTTTATGCCCTACAGTCTCCCCCTTGTCAACGCACCTTAAAAACCGAGCGATCACACATTAGACAATTTCTAGACAATTGAGAAGGCAGTTGAGGGTATTTTTTTTAAAAATAAGAGAATGTTGTGCGCATATATTTTTTTGTAAAAAAAATATACACAAAACGAATAAACAGTTCACTAAAGCGTGCTGTTCTCATCTACAGGAAAATACTAAGATTTTTTTATAATTTTTTTAGCAATTATTTTTTTCAGAAAGAAGAATAAAAAAGCCGGCTCTGTCCGCAGACAGAACCGGCCTTTTAAAGCATATGATTGACAATATTTTTATATCATTACAAAATCATTTGTTGTACGTCTTGATTCATGGCACTCACAGGACACACCTTGGTGCACAAACCACAAGCTGTACATTTTTCTCCATCAAAAAGCACAAGGCGCGTTGTATTTTCCACAAAAAGGGCTTGAGTCCCACACACTGCCGTGCACATACCGCAATGCATACACAGTTCCTCTTGCCTTGCGGTGGCATGAGAAATACCAAGCACTCGCACACCATAATCTTTCAAATACGCAATACCGTTTTCTATGTTTGCTTGTGTTCCGATGAGTTCCAAGGTAAGGCGCCCTTCCTTACGCGGACTTATTTGTGCTTTGAGAATATTAAACTCAAGGCTATGATCTTTGACAAGACGACAAACCAATGGTTCGTTAGAGATGTCTGGCGTAAACGTCAGACGCACTTCTTGACGCTGAGTCTCCATATTTCACCTGCCTTTGCTCACGTGCATTGCTCACATGTCATTCGTCCACGTGGTTCTACTCACGCGCATTGTATTATAATATTGCTTGTCCTGTGCAACGTCAAGCTGCAACATAACCCAAGAACGCGCACCTGGCGGCAGAGCCTCGCTCACCGTTGCATAGGCATACACTTGTCAAATAAAATTCAAGCACCATATCAGGCCGTTGAAAAAATGCCATCTACCAGGCTGTTGAAAAACGGCAATCCGCGTCGTCAACGATAAAAAGTCAAACTGCTTATGTATGCTCAATACGCCGCGCATCTTAACTTTTCTCGCTTCCTCGCATCTCACCATTTTTGAACAGCCTGTCTCGAATGGATTTTTCCAACAGGCTGTTATATACAATGAATAGTTCACACTGTTCACATTTTTTCACTTTTCTGCGTACTATTTTTTGAGCAGCCTGTGCGTTTGACTTAACTATCCGTTTACCTGCAAAAAAGCCTTCGCCCGTGCAGCCTCTGCACTGCTAGGATGTTTTTTAATCAGTTCTTGCAGACGTGTCGTTGCCGCTGCCTTTTGCCCAAGCTTACTAAAAGAAATCCCCTGTTTCAAATACGCACTGGGCGCACGAGAACTTTGGGGGTATTGTGTGATCACTTTATCGTAGGCAAGGACTGCGTCACTAAATTTGTTGGATTGAAAATTACATTCACCCACATAATACCATGCGGCGCTGACTTGGTTGCTTTGCGGATAGTTTTTTGTAAAGTCCACAAAAGAACGCTCTGCCTCAGCATATTGTCGAGCATTAAATGCTTTTATACCTGTATTAAACAGTGTTGTTGCAAGATCCGGTTGTGCTGAAGACGAAGGCAAAGTGGGTACCGGCGGCTGAGGCGGGGGGGTGAGTGTCATAGTGCCACTGTTGCCTGCATAGCTGCCTTCGCCCTCCAGCGCGCTCATTCCACCCATACCCGCAGCACCAGTCATATCTGCACCCGTCATCGGCATAGGCGTATCCAGGTTCAAGTCCAAAGCCAAGGACGTTTCCACTTGACGCAAGGCACTATCATGCCTACCCACCCTTGCGACGAGCGCCCGAGCACCACCGGCATTATTCAAATCATCCAACTGCCCTTTGAGCGTGTTAATCTCTTGCTGCAGGGATTGCAACTGTGACCATGTATCGGCCATACCCGGCTGCAACTGCCGCAACTGCTGGTCTTG
>CAYJPE010000002.1:0-11079 GCA_964371965.1 uncultured Desulfovibrionaceae bacterium | reverse complement strand
ATGAACGCCTTATGCCCAAACACACATACACAAGCCCCCCCAATACGGGCACAAAAATTGCCAAAGCAAACCACAGGTTTTTTTCCTGTAATGTGGCAAAATGCCGACTACGTACATGCCAAATTGCCCACAAATTTGGCAAAATCGGCAGTGCCAAAACACACCAATGCCACCATAACATGTACTCCATAGTTATTTCTTCTCCCGCAATTTAGCGTCCCTTTCCTCAAAATACATGCCCAAACACGTGACAAGCGCACCAACGCTAATGGCTATATCAGCCACATTGAACGCGGGCCAATGCCAACTCCCCACATAAAAATCCAAAAAGTCCACCACAGCTCGAAAGCGCACACGATCAATCAAGTTCCCCAATGCACCTCCAAGCACCATGCCAAGAGAAACAAAAAGCATAGGTCTGTGTATAACCCCACGCACAATAAAAAAAATAGTCATGGTGGCTACGATGGTCGCACCTAAAAAAAGCCAGAACTGCCATTCTATATCTGCACGATTTAAAAAACCAAATGCCGCCCCACGATTACGTATGTTGACAAGGTTAAAAAAACCCTCAATCACCACAATGGATCTGTGCAAAGGAATGGTCATAACAGCCCACCACTTCGTAAGTTGATCCGCCAAAATAATCAAAAGAGCCACACCACACACAATTTTATAACGCATATATGCCTTTTTAGCCTATTCGGACGAGGTCAATACAAGAGTACAACGCGGACACAGTGTGGGATGCTCTGCATGCGTGCCAAGTTCGGTGCTATATATCCAGCAACGTTCGCACTTTTCACCATGTGCCCTCTCCACAACCACCGCTATACCTTCAACATCGTCCGGCACTACAGCATGTGCCGGTGCATCTTCCAAAGCATTTTCTACATATTGGGACACAATACACACTGCACGCATGTCTACGCCAACAGCCTTACATGCCGCACGCACATTTGACGAGGCATACACCGCAACGCGGGTATCTAAAGAGTGTCCAATGGTACCGTCTTTGCGCAAAGGTTCAATGGTACGAATCAAGGCTGCGCGAAGGGCAAATATTGCACTCCAATGCTGGCGTTCCACAGTATGCAAAAGAAAACCTTTTTCTTGCACATCATCTGCCGTATATGTTGGCAGCGCAAACACCGTAGACACATCCACAGGGCGTAAAGCTTCAGGCATGTGCCCGTAGACCTCTTCTGCCGTAAAGCTCAAAATTGGCGCCATCGTACGCATAAGTAATGATAAAATATGGAACAAAGCCGTTTGCGCCGAACGTCTTTCCCGACTTTTTGTGCCCGATGCATACAAACGATCTTTTAATATATCCAAGTACGTGGAAGACAAATCCGTGGTGCACAAATTGTGCAAAGTATGATAGACTTTATGAAACTCAAAGTTTGCATAGGCCTCTTGCATACGTACATAGGCACGCCCCACAACATCCAAGGCATACCTATCAAGACCATCCATATCCTGCACATCCACACAATCCGCCGGTTCCATATCACTCACATTACCGAGAAGATAGCGACACGTATTACGTATACGTCGATAAGCATCCACAAGCCGCAACAAAATTTCATCAGATATGCGTATGTCCTCTCTATATTCCACAGACGATACCCACAGACGAATGATTTCTGCGCCAAACTTATCAATAAGTTCTTGCGGCGCAATAACATTGCCAATGGACTTTGACATCTTGCGCCCTACTCCGTCCACCACATAGCCGTGAGTCAAAACGGCTTTATAAGGTGGTACTTCACGCGTGGCTATGGAAGCGAGCAATGACGAATGAAACCAACCGCGGTGCTGGTCGGATCCTTCCAAATACAAATCTGCAGGAAAGTGGCATTCGGGGCGTTTTTCCACCACAGCCGCAAAACTTGTGCCGGAATCAAACCACACATCCAAAATATCCGTTTCTTTTTTCCACTTGGCAATGCCGCACTGCGGACACACAAGTCCCTCAGGTACCACCTCCGTCACATCACTTTCATACCAATAGTCACAGCCTGTGGCATGACGTGCAAAGCGGTCTGCCATATCATGCATCCACGCCGCATCATGCCACGCATGTCCACAGGCTTCACACAATAAGGCCGTAATGGGCACGCCCCACTGACGCTGACGCGAAATGCACCAGTCAGGACGCTGTTCAATCATATTGTAAATCCGCTCTTCACCCCATGCGGGAATCCAATGAACATCGTTACGAATGGCATCAAGAGCCCTTTGTCGTAAGGCATTCTTTTCCATACCAATAAACCACTGCGTCGTCGCACGAAAAATAACCGGCTGTTTACAACGCCAACAATGAGGATAGGAGTGTTTAATTTTCTTTGCATCGAGCAAGTGCCCAACTTCGTGCAATTTTTCTATGACCTTGGGATTGGCTTCAAAAACAGTGAGACCCGCAAAAAAGCCCACACTCTCAAGAAAACGTCCTCCATCATCCAAGGGAGAATAAATGTCAAGGCCATATTTCAACCCCACATCATAGTCTTCTCGTCCATGACCGGGCGCCGTATGCACACAGCCCGTCCCTGCATCAAGCGTCACATGTGTCCCTAAAACCACAGGAGATTCCCTATCATAAAATGGATGTTGCGCCACAAGCCCCTCGAGCTGTGCACCGGACACTTCACCCACAATACTGTATGTGTCCCACACAAGACTTGTGGCAACACTTTCCACAAGGTCCTTAGCAAGCACAAAAAAAGCATCACCGCGCTGCACCAAGGCATAGGTAAAGTCAGGATGTACGCACACAGCCATATTATCAGGCAAAGTCCACGGTGTCGTTGTCCAAATCATCACAGATGTTTTTTCATTATCCGCCTGAGGAAAAAGGCTTTTTATTGCCGCATCTCGCACGGGAAAGCGTACAAAAATAGACGGCGACGTATGGTCTTCGTATTCAACTTCAGCCTCAGCCAAGGCTGTTTGGCACGAACAACACCAGTAAATGGGCTTTTTATTGCGCGCAAGGCTACCTGCGGCCGAAACATCTGCCAGGGCATGGGCAGTAGCCGCTTCGTAGCCCGGATCCATACTCATGTAGGGTTGTTCCCATGTACCAAAAACCCCCAAGCGTTTGAATTCCTTACGTTGTATATCAATATACTTGCTCGCATACTTGCGGCATTCCTTGCGAACCACATGCGCAGGAAGCGTTTTCTTTTTCTCCCCAAGCTCATGCTCTACCTTCAGCTCAATGGGCAAACCGTGACAGTCCCAACCTGGCACATATTCTGCGGAAAAACCTTGCATATTCTGTGACTTAACAATAATATCCTTGAGGATTTTATTAAGCGCCGTTCCCATATGGATATGCCCATTGGCATAAGGTGGCCCATCATGCAACACATAACGCCCTCGCTTACTTTTTGAAGCAGCTTCTACCATACAGACATAAACATTTATTTTTTCCCACATTTTTAACATTTCAGGCTCTTTTTGCACAAGATTCGCCTTCATGGGAAAACGTGTTACAGGAAGATTCAAAGTTTTTTTATAATTTTTATCGTCGCTCATAAAATCTCCAATGGCGCTCAAGGCACAACAGTTCTTGTAGGAGCTTTCTCTAAAGAAGTCCCTTTGCGTTTTGCGCCTGCTCCGAGGAAGGGCAAACAACGCTTTTTGCTCACATTACGTATGTTTATATACGCGCCTTTCGCAAAAAAACGTGTTTTCTTGGCAAAAACAGCACATCTTTTTATTTAGAAACAGCACCTAGCAGAAACATACACATACACGGAATCTACAAGTATGAAACAAAACATAGCCACATGTCAAGATTCACATCAGCATTCACAGAATGCCATTTTTCCCTTGCAGAGCACCTGCTTCGTTTCGTCAATCATGTATATCACGAAGTTCTCAAAATGAAGCCTTTTTAAGGTCAAAATCCAAACATCAAAACACCTTTCAACATATACTCAAAACATATTAATACACGCGAAACATCTTTTATTTCTTTAACAAAGATTGTGAATAACGCTCCACCGGGGCAAAATCGTCGCGCAATGGGGCAACCAACAATTCTGGTTTTTCCTGTATACGCGATGCAAGCAAGGCCTGAATCGTATGGGAAAAAGGGAGTTGTGAAGGTTCACTTTGCAATATTTTTGCCAAATCAGGGCGTTGTTTAGGAAATGCCATAACCATAAGATTTTGCACAGACGAGCGTGACGTCCCCTCATACACTGCAAAAACATATATTTCAGCAAATGCTTGAGAAAGAGCGCCATAAATACTCTGAAAAATGGCACCGTCATTTCCCTCAAATGCAGAGATAATATTCATAAGAAGAGCACCGTCGTCGTTGACAGCACGCCGCAAAGCCTGAGCCGCCTCAACAGTACCCATATGAAAAGGTATGGAATAATGAGAATTAAACACATCCACAAAGACAAGGTCATATATTTGTGTATTTCTATTGATAAAGCGCCGAGCATCTTCATGAAAAATACGCATACGAGAATCCTCTTGCAAGCCAAACGATGCTTTGGCAACGCGCGTCATGCCGGCATCAAGCTCCACAACATCAAGGCGCAAAGCTTCACTATCAAGCCCGCCATGCCCTGCTAAAAGCCATTTAGGTATGGAATAGCCTCCACCACCAAGCATGAGAACCTTATGCGCATGCGGCAAAAGCACCGTTCCAAGAGCATAAAAACGTGTATAATCAAAAAGAAGTTCTGCAGGCGCATCAATATACATGCCAGATTGCGCATAGCCGGGATCTGTAGCCATAAGTCGTACGGGGCGATTGTCTTTTCCCATCCCCTGCCAAACGCGGATACTGCTATATGGCGTCTCTTCAGGAGGAAAAATTCCCTGCGCCATGAGCTTTGCCTCGTGATGTGCATGGGCAAAAGTCACAAGAGGCATGGTTGCCAAAAGCATAAGCGTTGCAAGAACATGATGCTTTTTTTCACGATAAACCAAGAGCGACAAAAGCAACATAACTGTAGCAGTCCCAAGGAGAATGTACGTACTAGCAAAAAAAGAAATGAGGACAAAGCCACCCAAAAATGTTCCCACAATACTGCCCGTCGTTGACAGTGCGTAAAGTCGCCCCACCGTCGCACCGGACGTAGCAATGTCCGCCAAGCGTAAACGAATAACATAGGGTGAAATCATCCCAAAAAGCACTGCCGGAAAAGCGAAAAGAGCCATGGCCGCCACTACAGCCGCCACGTAAATATCCCCAATAAACGTTGTCACAAAACTGCCTACAAATCCATGCCCAAGAGCAGTTAAAGCACTGCCAACGCCAGCGCCTGCAAGAATACGCGACAATATTTTGTGCGATAGCTTCTTATCTGCCAAACGCCCCCCCAAGAAAGCACCTAACGCAAGACAGGCAAGCACAACCCCTATAAGACTTGTCCAAACCACAACTGAAGTTCCTAAGTATGGTGCCATAACGCGTGCGCCCACCATCTCTAAAACCATGATCATGGCTCCACTCATAAAAACAATAAATTCTAACATATTTCACGCCCCCAGCAGGCAAAAAGTCACAGTTCGTTCAAAAAGTGTATCCTTGCCTACAAATATTCACAATCACATTCATTCTCTAGGCGCTGTCGTCAAATGCGAGTGTTCGCCCTTATCGAAGCGGGCTCCGCATCAGACTTCGCTTGCTTTTTCAGTCAAATACCATAAGAGTATATTCCTTCAAAGCAAGCTTGCCTTCCTTAATAAAAAACAAAATTGCGCAATTTGACGACAGCGCCCATATTTCAATCACCACGCGCATGGGTTTTTTCTTTTTACTGCATCGTCAGCTTTGACGATTGCTGAAAATGGCGCTTATCAAGAGCCTGTTCTGACGTAAAAGGGGAAATCCCTGTTTGCACAAAAATTCCCCCTTACTTCAGAATATCTTCCTTAGGGCTGTTTCTCAATAAAGAGATTTAATATTTCTGCCAAGGAAAACGCATTTTTTTGCGAAAGGCGTTTCTGAAGACATACGCTACTTGAGCAAAAAACACCGTTTGGCCCCTTCGGAGCAGTGGCAAAAACGCAAAAAATTTTATTTCGAGACAGCCCCTAGCAAGCACTTACGTCGTACATTCTGCCCTTTGTCAGCGTCCAATTCGCTTCACGAAGCTCACACCTTTATTTTAGGAAACACTGATGTCATGCTTCTTGCCCTTTGCCGGCGGCAGAATCACTTCGCGCAATCCTTATACAACAATATTTTCCGCGGGCTTTTCAAAATTCGTCCTTCTTGTCAAGTAGCAAACATTCGATGACAACAGCTTTTCCGTTCATGCATACGGGCTTCAGGCTTCTCTTTTTCGTCGACAAAAAGCGTCAATTCTATTAATTCAATGGTCTAGACGTTTTTTGAAAACTACAATTTAGCCTTTTGTAATGATTTTATTCACCACGCCAATCAAAATTTTTCCTGTATACTTGGCGTCAAATCGACCCTTATCTGCCGCCAAGGTTTTGGCAGCTTCTTCAAGCTGCATGGCTTTAGAATACGGCCTATCAGCGATCATTGCACAAAAAGCATCAACAACCGCCGTCAAGCGCCCCAATTCACTAATTTGAGCCCCCTTAGACTTTTGTGGATACCCAGAGCCATCCATTCTTTCGTGATGCTCCATTGTGCAAATGGCAAGTTCCGCAAAAGCAAGGTCAAGTTTTTGCATAATTCGATAGCCGATTAACGGATGTACATTGACCTTTTCCCGTTCCTCACCAGACAAATCCTTGGTTTTTGTCACAATAATCTGGGGAATTTTTGTCATCCCTATATCATGCAACATAAGCGCCAATGCTACTCGATCAAACGAACGCCGAGGCGCATCCGCAGGTGATGTCTCTATCCAAAGCCACAAACCCAAAGCCATAGAATTGAACGCATGGCCTGCAAGTGTATACGTAGTTTGTAAACGACGCAAAAAGTACTTAATTCTGTGCTTATCCTGCCAGAGCCATTCGGTCACCACCATAAGCGACGCATAGATTGGATCAAAACTAATTTTTATAGGATTGTTTGAAAAATCATTAAAATTACGCAAAAGTGCGCGAACGCAAATATCCGCCACCTCTGCTTCTTTCAAGTGCGCATCTTGTAATACAAGATCCAACTGTTTGACCATGTGCTCAGAATATATAGGCAAATCTGCCCGCGAAACAAATAACAACCCAAGGCGGCAGAGGTCTCTAATTTCCTCAACTTGCTCATTGGTCAAACGCTGCCCCTTACGGCTATAGGGGGCAAGCACAAGTATATCTTCCTTAAAAACAAAGAGATCCAAAGGCAGACGGTACTTGGGAAATGATGCGAGCACTTCGCCGCTAATCTGATAATAATTTTCGGAAATATTTTCACGAATTTCAGAAGAGCCTTTTCGTGCCATACTTACTTCCAATATACTTTTACAAGGTTTGTACCGCGCGAACGACTTCCTTTCTGAGGCTGACCTGCGGTAATAACAATACGTTCTTCAGGATGAAACTTGGCATTATTTGCCACAAAGTTTTCAGCACGAGCCGTATGTCCTATGGAATCATCGGGATTTACAAGAAGAATAGGTGTGACACCCCACGAAAAATTCAAAGCTTTTGCTGCCTCTGGTTCTGGTGTCAGGCCATAAATCTGTTGTGGTGGGCGGCAAGCAGCTATTTGACGCGCTGAAGAACCACTCATACTGTGTGACACAATTGCAACAGCTCCGGCTTTTTCTGCGAGCAAGCAAGAAGAATATGCCAAAAACTCGTTAATCCCCTTGCTAGACTCAGGTTCCTTCAATTCATGGCGTTCCAAAAGCACTATCTCGGCCTGTTTTGTAATTTCACGCATATACTCCACAGTCTCGACAGGAAAATTCCCCATGGCTGTTTCCTCGGAAAGCATAACGCAATCAGCACCGTCAAGCACGGCATTGGCCACGTCCGTTGTTTCTGCGCGGGTAGGCACAGGACTGTTGACCATAGAAAGAAGCATTTGCGTGGCCACGATGACAGGCTTTGCCGCTTTATTGCACTCACGAATAATACGCTTTTGAATGGCCGGAAGCATAGGTAAGGGGCATTCGACACCAAGGTCACCACGAGCCACCATAACAATATCTGCCTCACGCAAAATTTCATCAAGCCTATCTACAGCCCCTTGGCGTTCCAATTTGACCACAACTGGAATATTCTTACCGGCAGCCAAAATAATATTCTTTGCATCGACCACGTCCTCAGGGGTTTGCACATAAGAAAGCGCCACAGCATCAACTCCCAGAATAAGGCCTTGTGCTAAATCTATACGATCTTTTTCCGTAAGTGCAGCCACCTTTGTTGCCTTTCCTGGCAGAGCAAGTCCCTTACGTGAAGTGACAATACCAGAATTATTAGCCTGCAACACAACAAGACCATCGTCACGCCTGCGCTCCACGTGGAACTGCAAGCCGCCATCTGCAAGTACAAGACGATCGTCCTTCACCAAACTGTCCATGATAACTTTGTGATCAAATGGCAAATATGGCATTTCATCGGTATACTTATCCGAAGGTCCGAGCAGCAATTCCATATCTTTTTCGACAGAAATACTTGCATCACCATGCAAAGTCCCAAGTCGAATCTTAGGCCCGGAAAGATCTTGCATGATAGTCAAAGGAAGTTTCAGTTCCTCTTCAACTTGACGAATAGTACTAATAATATCCACAAACATAGAGGCGTCACCATGGGAGAAATTCAAACGGAACACACGGGCGCCTGCAAGGGCAAGAGCTGTCAATTTTTCTTTAGAATTAGAAGCAGGACCAACAGTTGCAACGATTTTTGTTTTCATCATAGCGATTTCCAGTATTTTTAAATGTAAAAACAAGCTTGGTTCATAATGTTCATTGTACTTCACGTTTCGTCACAGAAAATGACTTTCATTGACACTTCAGAATACATTGACAAAGGTCACAAAACGAAAGCGACATAAAAGCCCACACACTATGTGAGCCAAGTCCAAGTGCCAAAAGTATGTACAACAAAAAAAAGCATTTGAACAGCAAAAAAATCGCCTTTTCGCAAAAAAGAAAGGGTTTTTTTTCAGTGAGATACGTTTATTTTCTTGATTTCAAAAAAATATTTTACAAGCACTTCTTTACTTGACAAAATGAATGAAAGTTTGCTAATAGTAATTTTTCGCAGTAAAGAAGACTCACAACAACTTCAAAGGAGAACACAATGTCCAAAACTCATGACAATTTAATGGCAGCATTTGCAGGCGAATCCCAAGCTAACCGAAAGTACACTGCTTTTGCTGAGGCTGCCGATAAAGAAGGTTTACCCCAAGTGGCAAAACTTTTTCGCGCAGCTGCCATGGCAGAGACCATTCATGCGCTAGCTCATTTCCGTATGGCCGGACACGTTGGCACGACGGAGGAAAATCTCAAAGCTGCCATTGAAGGTGAAAGCTACGAATTTACGAAAATGTATCCCGACATGATTAAAGATGCAGAAGCCGAAGGAGACGCTCGCGCTGCAAAGCACTTGTCTCAAGTAAATGCTGTTGAAGAAGTTCATGCAAATCTATACAAAAAAGCTTTAGAAAACCCCTCAGCCCTTGCTGATGTGGATTATTACCTCTGTAAAGTTTGTGGCTATACCCATGAAGGTGAATGTGACAGCTGTCCTGTTTGTCACTCTGGAAAAGTTGCCTTTTTTAATGCTAGCGCAGAGAAATGCATAAAATAATTTTTTGAAAAACGCAGCTTGAGAACCATAAAACGCCGAGAATTTTTTCTCGGCGTTTTTAATTTTAAAAAATACACTACTTTCGATTTTCTTCTATTTTTTCATGAAAAAACACCATAAATTTATGGAGTTTTCTGGCCATTTTTTTAAAATCTGTTGGTATTTCTTTTTTTTGATTGTTATTGTATGCATTTGCAATTCCACGAATAAAGTTCATGCATGCTGCAACTGTTTTTTTATCATCATCCGATAATACCGAGTCCTCAGCACAAAGGGGCTTTAAAGTCCGCGACACATAATCATTCAAAGCCTTGTTCAAAAATCCTGCCATAGTCGCTATTCTTATGGCTGCAATCAAATGATAGCCAACAAGCAAAACATCACCTACGTCATTCATAGCAGGTGTTGAGTCATTTTGTTTTTCAGACATACATTTCTCCACACAAAGCTGGGCACCACAATTCAAGGTATCCCCGCACAAAAGTCCAATTTAAATGTTTCACGCTACTAGGTATGATAAAATATGTTGATTCTTTGCAACTGGCAAAAACTATCAGAAAAAAGGAGAGGGAAAATTCCCTCTCCTTTTGTAAGCGATACGCTGAAATTAGAATCCGAAACCATCACCATCAGAACCAGAGGCACCAAAGCCAAAGTCATCTGGTGGCTTTACGGTTGCACCTTCTTCTCTTTCATCTTCTTCTACCACATCGGCAACCATATCTGCACCGGCAACTCCGGCACCAGCTGCCACAAAGCCTTTCATATTAGCTTTAATGGTATCTTTGATCATGGTCACAAGTTCCTGCTGATCAACAGCCATTTTACCATTAAAAGGCAGAAGCTGTTTACGCAAAGCATTCATATCTGCTGTCATGGTTTTTATCTTACCTTCCAGCTGATCACACTTTTTTTCCAATTCTTTTGCTTTCGCATCTTGAGGCTCAAGTATGGCAACCTTAGCGTGCAACGATGCAATTTCTGTTTTTTGTGCAGTCATTGTATCATTCATGTCCGCAAGGGCGTCCAAAGTTTTTGCTGCTAAAGATTGAAAAAGTTCATTCATAGGCGGCATAGAAACACTGTCACCAATAATCTTTTTCTGCTCTGTCACAAAGTCATCCCATGGTTTTTCGCTGTCCCATTCTAAAGCGACAAAACCAGGATATAAACTTGCCAAAAAACCAGCAGCAAGGGGTGCCACAACACGCGCACAACAGTCACACGCTATGGAGCGCCCGGTAAGAAAACCGGCAACATCTTTTACGTCAACATCTTCCTTGGCAAAAACCAATGCTAGAACGCTTTCTAGAGGGAAGATTTTACGAGCTACATCAGACATAAAGGCCTCCTCCTGGGAGA
>CAYJPE010000001.1:38073-45053 GCA_964371965.1 uncultured Desulfovibrionaceae bacterium | reverse complement strand
CCGAAACAGAACAAGTGCGCACTGTGGCCTATGAAGATGCCCAATACATGTCGCTAAAAGGCACAACCATCCATTCGGGCACGAACATACACATCACAAACAAGTTAACAATGGATGCGACGCCATTACCAAGAGAAGGGGACGCAGGATCCCCCACGCCCTTCATCAAGCAATACACTCAAATTTTCAATAAAATAGCGCAAAACTCGACTGTCTTGAAAAGACCTTCAGTATTGCAGGGTAGCGCATATATACGACATCACCGCTCCATTGAGGAGGTGCAACAAGCCGTAGGAAACTTTATCCATACTACCTCAAGCAATACCTATTCCGAAATTCTTTTCCAAAATGATACAAACGACAAGCACTTGACAATCCACAACACGGGGACGAAACTTTCGATTACACAAGTGCCTGAAACAAAAGACAAAGAAAGCGTCCTCGAACTTGTCCGCAAAAACGCTGAAAGTGGCGCAAACACGGTGACAGGCTCCCTGACCATGGACAAAGAGCACAGCGAACTGCTTTTTGCCGCTGGTGGCGATGCCGCAAAAAACCGTACCCTCACTTTGTCGGATACGTCCATAAAGTCGGCTTTTGACGCCAATGTCTTTTCGGAAATGAAGGACAAAAGTCTGACGCTACAAGTGACAAAAGACGCAAGCATAGTCATGACAGACAAGGAAAGCACCCTAAAAAACGAGAATGTAACAGTGACTGCCAGCAAGGATATATCCATCCAAAGCACGAAAGGCGATGTGGACATTGGCGCAAAAAACAATATCACCCTTGGAGCAACAAGTACCGGCATCATCATAGCAGAAGCGACACGGCAAGTCACCGTAGCCGGCACACTCATAAAAATTGGATAATATGCCATACAGAGGGTTTTCATGAAAGTAGTACACCCACCGGAACTCAGCCTCACGCGTCAGGCTATGCCCATTGCGGGACAGATGCGCCTTATATTGACCATGGCCTTATGTTTTCCTTTGCACGACGGTGCGCATTCGGTGCAAAAGTCGGGTCAAAAAGAGATTGTTGCCGCCGATATGTTATGGCAGGCGGCACTCTCGAGCTTTGCGCCGGAAGACATCCTTGACCTTGGTATCCCTAAGGGTGGTGCCGAATGGCTTATGACAGGCATGGCTTGCGCACCTCAAGGTCAAGAAGTACACGGCTTGCCCGTTGATGTGCACGTAGGAGCATTGCAAAGGCAGTTCCTCGTCACAGGCCCCTGCGAAAGCGATGGCATAAGCATTCCCAAACCGCGCCCCTTCAGTACCATGCCCCTCGGCTGGCGCAACACCTACGGCGGACCTGCCTCGGAAGAAAATCCGCTGGGTATTGGTATGGAAAAGCACCCGGAATACGGACACATCACCATGCCCACTGTCATGTCCAACAACAGGCCCACGCAAGCAGCTTGCCCTGGACCGCGCAGTTGCGCCGTCATGCCCCAAGGAAACCTCGGCACCTTTGACATCCAGTGGCTACGCACCCGTTGGCCCGGCCCGCCTGACGATTTCGACTGGAGCTATTATAACCTTGCCCAACAAGAGCAGCGTCAAGCCACGCCCTTTGTGGGCAACGAATATGTGCGCATAAGCAATATGCACCCTGACCATGCCTTATTGCACGGCTTTTTGCCGGAAAAACGCCTGCGCATCTTCATAAACAGCGGCACGGACGAAGCGCCCGTGTGGCACGAAATGACTGCCCAAGCAGACACCGTGTGGCTCTTTCCCAATGCCAAGCTTGGCGGTGTTTTTTGGCGTGCCGCTTTTGTCGTAGATGACGAGCGCGCAACAAATATGTGCACCATCGCCGTCTCTGTGGAAGATATGAACACACAGCCGCGCCCGGCGGCGGAGTGCATTGCCACGGCGTCTGACTCTTTATTGGTGGAAAATGTAGAAATTCCGCCACCCTTACAATCCGAAAAACCCTTGAATCCTCCCGTTGCGCCCACAGAAAGCCACGCCTTTGCACCGCCTGTGCTACCGCCCCTCGCCCCCACAGTGCCCCTTATGGCACCCGCAGCAGCAAGCATGGTAGACGGACTCGCACCGCCAACGCCTGCCAGTGCCCCGGAACCTGCACCGACACCGGCTGCGCCTGACACACCGGTAGATGACTTCGATATGGATGCAGAAATCCGCGAAAACGTGGCCATAGCCAACGAAGAGCTCGCAAAGCATGGCTTGCCACCCATCACAGAAGCAGACGTGCGCGCCCAACTTGAAAAGCAACAAAGCATGCTGGACGATGCCCAAAAAATGATGGACGAACCCATGCCGTCCTTTGAGGAAGTCATGGAAAAAGCAGGCTTCACACCGGAACAAGCAGACAACATGATGCAAGCCGTAGATCTGCCCATGCCCTCGACGGACATGTTCCTCACCGAAGAAGCGTACGAAAAAGGCATCGAAATCTATGTGCAGAAATTTACGGAACTGACAGGTGCGCCGGAAAGTGTGCAAAAGCAACTGTTACAAGGCATTCGTCTCGCAGAAGACTTCAGCACCACCTCATGGCAACCCGCCAATGGCCCCAAGACCATGATTGAAAAGCTTGGTCTTGAAGAGCTGAAAAATGTGAAAGGTATGGAACTCCTTGACACCCTTGATATGCCTTCAAGCGATACGGACGGCATGTCTCCTGCGTCAATGGAAAAAATTTTCACGGCAGTCGGCATGTCCCCCACAGAGGCAAAAAATCTGATCAAGGCCATAGACTTGCCTATGCCGGACGATGCATCCACCGAAAGCCTCAAAGCCTACATGGCAGAGTTTGAAAAAGCAGCCGGTATGCCTGCCGGAAGTATGGTGAACTCTGTGGATAAACAAGTCATGAACGTGCGCCTCGGTTTGTATATGTTCACCGACATTCCCGCAGAACTTCAAGCGCTTGCCGCAGAGCAGCCTACCCCAGACAAAGGATTGATGAAGCTTGGGCAGGATTTGACGCTTTCGCCAGAAAGCAAAAGCATCCCCACCCTTCCCGGCAACGGCAAGCTCGACCTTTCGGAAATGGCACAAAGCTACGGTGTCACAAGCGTCCCTCTCTTAGCGCTGATTGCCAAGCTTGACCCGCTTCCCAATAAGGCCTTGCCAAAACCGGCACTGCCAAAGCCGCCGCCTCTACCGGAACGTGCGCCAGAACCCGCCCCACCACCCCCACCAAAACAGATGACGGAGCCGGAAACACTTGTGCAAAAACCGGAACCTGTCTTTGTGCCGACCACTGGTGCCGAAGTCCTCCTTGCACTGCGCAAAGGTCAGGACCTGTCCACCAATGACCTTTCGGACTTTGACTTTTCCGGCCTTGACTGCACTGGCTGCGACTTCTCCGGTCTTATGCTGGACAGAGCCATGTTTATGGGTGCCAACGTGACACAATGTCTCTTTATTGACACGCAGCTGTCGGGCGCAAACTTCACGCAGGCACAGCTGTCGGGCGCAAACTTTACGTCTGCCAATATGACAGGCTGCCGTCTGCACCACATCCAAGCCAGCGCCGTAAACTTGCAAAACGCCGACCTGTACGCCTCCCAATGGGAACAGACAACCATACAGGACATCGCCGCAACGCAAAGTAGCTTTAACGCCGCACGTTTGCACAACTGCACGCTCCAAGGCAACTTCACCGCAACATCATGGAACGAAAGTGCGCTCACAAGTATCGCCTTTCCCGGCAGTGACTTTACAGAAGCAAACTTTGAGCGTACAACTCTTGACCAATGTCTCTTCCAAGGTAGAGCCAACACCGTCACAATACATGAGTGTCACGTCACAAATGTCACCTTGCAAGGGACGTCGATGCAAGGGGCGCGTCTCTATCATTCTGTCTTTGAAAATGTGGACATGGCCGGCGGGGATTTGAGGGAAAGTTCGTGGTTGTGCATGCAAACCCGCGGCCTCACTCTTGACAAGGCTCTTCTTTCCGACGCCACTTTTGAGGAATGTACCATGCCCGCCCTGCAAAGTGCCCGCGTTTCCGCACGGGGCTGCCGATTCCTTGCCTGCGACTTACGCAAAGCACATATGCCGCGACTTGACCTTTTTTCCGGTGCTTTACGCAGTTGCAAACTAGACGAAGCAAACTTAGCAGGCGCAAGTCTCTACGGAGCCGATATGGACGGTGCCGATATTACCACACGCACCAATATGCTCGACACCGACATCAACGCCACCTGCCTCGTGCGCGGTACATAAAGGAGAACGCCATGTTAGAAAAAGAACACTTTCTCCAAATGATTGCCCAAGAAAAAAGCGTGCATGGCCTCGTCTGCCAGAATATGGATTTAAGTGGTGCGGATCTTTCACAACGCACCCTCTCTCACATGCGCTTTGAAAATTGCACTTTTACGAATGCAAATTTGGCCAATAGCACCCTTGAACGCTGCTTCTTCCTCCGTTGCAATGCCACAGAACTTGACAGCAATGGCGCTACTTTTCTTGGCTCGCAATGTCAAGAAAGTTCCTTCGCTTCTGCCAACTTTGCCACGACCTTCATGGAAGGGAGTATCTTTATTCAATGCACTGCGCCCAATGCCACATGGGCAGGCGCTTCCTTTCGCGAGTGTGCTCTTTCGGGAGCGCTCTTTTCCAACGGCGACTTAACGGGCGCACATTTTGAAAACTGCACCGGCCTCAAACAAACACATTTTCACAACACCCTGTTCACCGGTACCATGCTCTTTCATTGTGACTTGAACGCCAGCACCTTTGAAGGCTGTACAGGCACATGCCTTGATATGCGTCATTGCTCATGCCAAGGCACACGCTTTATAAAGTGCGCTTGGGCACAATGGATGCTGCAAGAATGCCAACTCCAAGGTGCCAAATTTCAAGAATGTGCTTTGGAAACGCCAAACTTCTTACAATGCCTTCTGGAGGCATCTTATTTTGAGAACTGCATTATAGACAGGCCAAATTTTGCCGAATCTGTGCTGCATGGTGCAAACTTGAGCAAACACAATCTTTCTATGGCTAACTTTTCTGCGGCACAGATGCGCGCGATCATACTCACAGAGTGCAATCTCAAATACGCAAAATTTGAACATGCCGACATGACAGGCGCCCAATGCCAGCGCACAGACATGACCCTTGCCGCCATGCACAATTGCACCACAATTGCAGCGGACTTTTCCGGTGCCTGTATGGATCTTGTGCAAGGCACTGACGAAAAACGCCTCCAAGCGGAACAATTTACCCCATAACATAAGGAATATTCATGCGAGATACTGCCCTCTCATACGCCAATACACACGACAAACACCCAAACATGGGCACGCCCATGCTCGGCACCGGTAAAATCCAAAGCGCCCTTGAAGATGTTTATATGGTAGTGGGACCCGTGGGCATGGTGCGCGCCCGCCGAGCCGCCGGCTGTCTTTTAGCACCGGAAAAAAATGACACTGTCCTCGTCATGTTGGGTGCCGAAGGTAATTACGTGCTCCACGTGCTGGAACGTCACACCATAGAAGCTCGCATGGTGCTCCCACAGCACACTACCATTGAGAGCGAAAAGGCACAAGGAATGTCATCCTCAGAACATAAAAGTTGCTTGCATATTATTTCAGATACCGTTATAATGCATGGTGCAGAGCATATTGCCTTGGATGCGCCCTCAACCCACATGACGACACAGAACATGCATATTGCGGCACATATGCTGCGCATGAGTGGTCGAGTCCTCCAAAAACAGTTTTTTTCCGTGCGTGACATGTGCGCCCACATGTTCGCGCGCGTGGGTAAGGCGCTCCACTGCTATGGAAAGCGCACAGAACGTGTGGATGATGTACTGGACACACAGGCTGGGCGTGTGCGCCTTACGGCAGAAAAAAGTGTGCGTGTTCGTGCGAAAGATGCCGATATTCGCGCACAAGAAGTCGTCACCGTTGACGGAAAGCATGTACATATAGGTTAGGGATGTCTGCGGTTCGTGCGGTTTTCATCGACACCGCTTTATACAACACGCAAAGTATGAGGTATCTATGGGACAACCAGCACTCACAAATATGGGCGGCATGATGACTGCCAACGTACCGGATGTGTGTAAAGTACCCACACCGTCCGGATCGCCTGTCCCCACACCCTTTCCCAATATGTCGCAAGGCACCATGCTGAACCCTGGTACGCTGACAAAAAAGGTGAAAGTTGCAAAGGCTCCTGCAGCAATGCTTTCATCCAAAACCACTCTCAGTAATGGCGATGAACCGGGCGTGGCCTTGGGCGTTGTGAGCGGAAAAATCATGGGACCGGCAGAATTTATCAATGGGAGCATGAAGGTACGACTGGAAGGTAAAGCCGCCATTCGGCTGGGCGATCCCACAAAGCAGAACCAAGGTAATACAACGGGTGCGGTGGTAGCTCCCTCGCAGGCTATCGTGCTTATGGGATAGGGTGTTGTTTTTTGACGACAGGTGAGGAGAAAACTTTTTAGGATTTGTCTCTAGTAGCGTGTTTTGCCTGAATGCGTCTTTATTAAAAGCATGTGGGGGCGTGTGCCCTTTAGGGTGAAAATTTTTTTGGGAAAAAAAGCTTTCCCCCACACACCCCTTCAAAAAAACCAATAGGTTCGCATGCATGCCGAAGATTTTTTACTTGGCAAAGAAGGAAGTATTATGCGGCGCATGGCAGCATGTATAGAGTGCAATCGTAGCTTGTAGAGTAAACAAGGCACGAGGTGCTAACGTCAAATGCGCCTTTTCGCCCTATCAAAACAGACTTTGCGTCAGAGCTCGCTTCTTTTTTCAGTCAGATTTCATAACAATATAGTCCCTCGAAGCAAGCTCTTCTTGCCTGATATAACTCAAAAATTTGATATATGACGACAGCCCTAAGGAAGTACTGACTCAATAAAACCCTATACAAAGCTTACTATAAAGCAATTCCAGAAAGGAACTTCTCCTATCTCGGTGATTCATTACGCCTCTTTTCACTTTATTAAAAAGGGGAATAATTAAAGCTTTT
>CAYJPE010000001.1:0-37973 GCA_964371965.1 uncultured Desulfovibrionaceae bacterium | reverse complement strand
ACGGTTTTTTACAAAATATTATTAACGTTTCCAATATGACAGAAATGACACATCACTAGCTTATAACACGAATTGAGCAATGGGAGGAGGAGGTTTTTGAAGCGGCATACTTTTTTTAAAACACGTTGCAATACGTGGAAACTGCTCTTGCTCGGCCTTTGCTTCGTGCTCCTCTGTGCGTGTGGCGATGATCCTCCAAAGCCCGCAGACAGCCTGCCACCTCCCACACCGGTCGAATCCCCCGAGCAAATCAAGTGGGGCTATATGCCCAACGGCGTGGATGTGCTCATTGTGGCGCGAGATGATATTAACATTGTGGGCGATGTAAACCATGCTGTCCTTGTGAAGCTCCTTCAAGTGGCTTCGCAAGAAGGCCTTGTGGCCTTGGCAGCCACACAGGAAGGGATTCGCCTACTGCTTGAAGGCACACCACAGTCAGCAGGCATATTACTCACTAGGCAACTCTATGTGCAACCAGCCTCTCAAGTCGAATTGAAGATTGACCGGGCGGAAGGGGCGCGTTATTTAGCTGTTGTGGTTGGCTTTGATTCCCTTGAACCGCAAAAATGCTTTGCCATAAGCCCCTTTCCCATCCATCAGGACACAGAGTGGGCATGGTATGGTATACCAACAGATGTATACAGTCCGGGTCTTCTGGATGCCAGAATCTTTCTTACAGAACAGCAAGTGACCATAAAGGGATTTGAACGTGTACAAAAATAAAAACATCTACTGGGAAGAAGGTACCCTTCTACAACCACAACACTTTCAACTCATGGACGGTCGCCTTGCCCCCATGAGCTCCTTGCTTGCGCAAATGGCAACACCCTTTGCTTATGGCATACGTCATTATGCCATACGCGAAGAAGCGCTCCTCACCGGAACATTCTCTTGTAGCGCTCTTGATGTCTTTATGCCCACGGGTGAACACCTTATCCTTGGCGAAAATACCATTCTCCCGCCGCGGGCATTTTTAAGTGTATGGACAGATCCGGAAACGCCCATTGACATATTCTTGGCTCTACCAATCATCGTCGACCACGAACACAATGTGACTGTAAGCACACAAGAACATTTTGCTCAAGCCACCACGCGCTTTGTCACCACCGAACAGCCGTACACCGTGCCAGATATGTACGGCACCAATCCCCGTGTTGATGTGCGACTCATGGACTATAATGCCCGCATTCTTGTGGGCAGCGAAGTGTCAACAAGTCAGAACGTCTCTGTCATACCCCTTGCCCGTCTGCTACGAGACGGTGATGTTATTCGCCTTGACAAAAACTACATACCTCCTTGCCTCAACATACACGCTATCCCCTTTCTCCTCGATATTATACAAAATATTCGCAATACCCTGCTCGCCCGTGTCACACAGCTCGACGATTACAAAATGATTTCCCAGCACAATTCGTCTGACACGAGCCTTACTACGCGCACGCTCGAACTTACCCACATGCTGCGCACCCTCTCACAATACCTGCCCTTCATCGAACATTGCCTTGAGGCAGATATATTGCACCCGTGGCATCTATACGGGGTTTTGCGTCAACTCATTGGTGAACTCTCACTTTTCTCCACAGAGCTTTCTGCCCTTGGGGAGAATATCTCAGGCGTACGTGTGGTACCTCCCTACAATCATCTCAATGTAGGTGCCTGCTTTGAGGCGGCACATATGACCATTTCGCGCCTTGCGGGCACCCTTGTCACAGGGCCTGCCCATACCCTTGACTTTGAAGAGATGGATGAAAACACGTGGTTTTGTCGCATTCCTCCCCACATACGCACCAGCCCCTTTGCTTGGTGGCTCTATATACGCAGTGCCGATGAGATGGAGTTTATGACAGACCACGTTCACAAATGGGCGAAACTTGCCCCTATGGAGCAATTATCCACCCTTGTGACACGATCCTTGCCCGGTATTGCCCTCAGACCCACAGAAACAGCACCGGCCGGACTGCCACGGCGCAGTGACACACTCTACTTTACCCTGGATCAAACAGACACCTTGTGGACACGTGTGCTTACCACGGGAGAATTGGGACTCTTTTTGCCAAAAACACCGCAACACATACGCGTGCACTTGGCCATCATGAACACATAAGTTGCAAAGAACACCTTGTACTTACAGAGGATCCTATGAATGCCTTGCAAATGCTTGAACGCTTTGAAAATATACTGCACTACGCACTGCATGTTCGCGATACGGAAGACGGTCAAAAACTTCCGTGGTCAGAAATAGGTACACGCATGCATCTTCTGGCAGAAGCAGAGCGTGTGCATCCTGCTCCTACCGATGCGGACAATCACATCAGTGCCCAAGATATGGACGCATGCTTGCAATATTGCCGCTTCGCCACCTATGCCCTTGTGGATGAAATCCTCATGGAAAGCCCCCACCACAATACAAATTCTGCCATGGCATGGTATCAACACCGCCTGCAAGTACGCTACATGAATACAGATCGTGCAGGAGAACTTTTCTTCACGCAACTCTTTGATATTACACACAGTATCATTGAAGAAAATACCAATGGAGAAGTGCATGGCACCACAGAAAACGTTGTCAGACACACTTTCCAAAACGGTGAGTTCCCTACTCCCTTGTTTCAACAACACATATCACACAATAATATGCCAAAAGCTCCCTCCAGCAGCGCTTATCACGCACCTTTTTCTACGCTGACATTTCACGAACAATTCAAAGAGGCCGTAAGCATCTGTCTTGCTGACAAAACACGTCATATCAGTATGCCCTCGCACAAAAAGGCTCATTGTGTGGCACTGAACTTCTATGCCATCTGTATTATCTATGGATTCAAAGGTTTATACTATGACAACCACACATCTATGGCTCTTGAAGATATACGCCGCAGTGCTACCGCCCTCTGCCAAGGCATGTTGCCAACAAAAGCGAACAATGAGACTAACGAGACCGTCATGACGCCTGCCCTCTATGGTGGCTTCTATGGAGGACTAAACTTTTGGTACATCATATTTCTCATCATCCCCTTACTTCTTACAGGCTTATGGTACTTTGTTTGCGCTGACATTATGGGACAGAGTTTATTTTAAAACACTGATGAAGGCGCTGCCATCGTATGCGCTTTTTTGGGGATCGCATGATTGCTTTTTTAAAAACAATAGCCATAGGTGCTTTTTGGATAGTAAGTATACTCCTGCTGGCAGCTCTCCTTGTGGGACTTGCATGGTGGGCAAATATTCCTCTTTTCACAAGCGCCGTCGCCTTGTGCGTCATTGCCGCTTTGGTGGTCATTTTTCTTGCCGGGCGTCGCGTTATGATTTGGTACAACAAAAGACGCTATGTGCGCCACGTTTTGGAAAACGACCCTTCCCTTGTGGAGGCCGAAGAGGAAGCATACACTAGCTCCATGTCTGATGCGTGGAATCAAGGCGCACGTCGCCAAGGCAGACTGTCTGAAAAGAATATGCCATGGGCCTTCATGTTAGGGCTTGACGATCGGGCAGACATTGTCCGTGCTCTCCTTGGCAACGACACCGAAGAAAACAGCCAAGCACTCCTCCAATGGAACAGTCTCCCTGAACTTGTCCTTCTGCGTCCTCACGACAAATACCTTCAAAGTGTGTCATTGCTTGAGCACCACCAAACAGAATGGGAAGACCTTCTCATTGACCTTTTAAGAGCGCGAAAACAGCACAATCTCGGCGCCCTCATTGTGACGGTCACAGCAGATCTTTTAAATCGGCATGCCCATGACATACAAAACTATGCCCGCATCCTCAGGGCACGTATTCATGAAATAAGCACCACTGCCGCCGCACACATTCCCCTCTATGTGCTCATTACACACAGTGAACGCCTACCCGGCATGTGCGATATCATAGCAAGCCTGCCGGAAGAACTCCGTACGCGCTCATGGGGAAGCACTTTTCCGCTATGGACGTCCTATACGGCCAATTTTGATGAAGAAAGTGCACCGCCAAACACATTTGCCGAATACGCGCACATTACCATCACACATGCAGTGGCAACGCTGCGTGAGCACATTCTTAGCTGCGCCGCAAAAAAAAATATGCGCCCGCAAAGAGATGTTTATGCAGCGCCGGGTGCCGTTGAAGCTCTGGAAAAAGGCTTGGCAATTTTTTTAAATTGCCTGTTCTTTGCCAAAGCGACAGGCGCCACTGCGCGCTTGCGTGCTGTCTACCTCACGTGTACACAAACAGAGACTTATGCAGCCACAGCCACGGCTATGCAATCCGATCCATTTGCACACTTGACGAAGACTGTGCCTACAACGAGCGCGGCATCGGCGCCAAATATCGCGCAGCAAAACAGAGCAGAGCAGGAGAGCACACACGGTACGGGAGGCATGCCTCACATTCTTTTTACACCACCAACTGCAACAAGTCCTATGACAGATGCAGACATCGCAACTCTCGCCAACGAACAAGGCAACAGCGACACACACGCGCACTCTACAACAGACGAAAACACGCTGCCTCTACCAAATATGACACATGGCAAGCACTCTGCTCTCCCTTTTACCCCATATGCGCACACCCCCAAACAGCAGTGGAATATGGCCTTTGTGGAAGAAATATTTTTACAAAGACTGCCGGCCGATCGCTTTCTTCAGCAACCGATCAAGCATGGTATACGCTTTGAGCAGCTGGCCTTGCCCTGTACAAGCGCATGGTACCTCCTCCTCTTCAGTTTCTGCGGTATCATAGCAGCCAACACCATTTATACAAGTCACACCATGCGGGAGCTTAAGCAGCTTGAAGTTGTGGCAGAGCAAAGCACCCTTGCGCCCGGCTATGCAGAGCTTCTGCAACAAAGTTCTCGACTGACTCATCTTGATAGTGCCATTCGCCGCTGGTGGTTCCCGCTCTTTGGCATTAACCAAATACAGACAGCACGCAAAACAACGGCCACGCACTTTATTAACAGTATGGAACAAAAGCTTATCCCGCTTATTTTGCGCACCTTTATGGACATAAACGACGGCTATGTCTTGCGTTCTCTCGCGACAGAAACACAGCAAAACAGCGCGAGCGACTATGCCCTTGCAAGCCACACCGCGCGTTGCCTTCTTTGGATGCAAGATGCCGTGGGTGCGCGCTTCACTGGCGAAAAATTTATCAATCCCCTGCCGCCGGCGCCTCCCATAAGTCCCATTGCGTCTGTGAACACCCCTGTTACTGCAGCGACGGCGGATCCCAGTCCGGCAACCACGTTGGCGGCACTCTCTGCGTCCGGCATGCCCCGAGGGCTCACACCCCTTGCCGAAGAAGGTCCCCCCATTGACGCGCTTTGGTCGCTCAATTTTGGACAATTCTTCCTCCTCTACGTCAAAGTAGCCGACGAAACACGTTTACAAACGCTCCAAAAACAGCTTGCCGAAGCTGTCCACACACTCTTTGATAACAATGAGCGTAACATGCTCGCCTATCTGGAACATCAAGTGAATACCAAGCTCGCCAGAAAGGCTGTCCCCCTTTCCGACTTCTGGCCCAATGTGCCCGCCGGCACCGAAGGTTTCACTCAAGTGCTCCCCATGTACACAAAAGCCGGCTACAGCCTGCTCGAAGAACAAGTGCAGCGCCTCCTCGGCGACGATGTGGGTACCTTACGAGAGCAAGCCTTCTGGAAAGACTACGAACAACGCTACGCCACTGCGTGGAAGGAGTTTATACTACAAACAGATACTGCATGGCAGGATGTCACACAAGTCTCCACACTGTATACCACAGCTATGGTCAAACGCTTTGAAGATATTCCTACCATGCGCCTTTTGAAAAGGGCGGCAGAAGAACTCACTCCCTTGCACAACTCTGTCGTTGCTCCGGCATGGGTGGAGAAGCTGCAACTTATGCAGGCTTTGGTAGATGTGGTGCGTCTTTCACGAAACACAAAACCAAACTCCTTCATGGCCATGCCAAGCACCCTTATGAGCATTTTTGAAACACCAGACGCCTCCTTTGATGCGCTTTTAGAAACGCAAGATATGAGCATGGTCTTGGACGCCATCAACGATCTACGCAATTATCAGCAGGCACTTAAAGATTTGCAAGGCACCCTCACAAGCGAAGCCGGCACCTACGAATTGGCGCGCGCAGAATACGAAGGCAATGCCAAGGAAAGCAACTTTGCCGTCGGGCACAACAACATTCAGACCTGCCTCGGGCGCATAGGCATAAATATTGAGAAAAAAAATTCGGCTCTTTTAAGCCCCCACAGCCAACTGGCACAAGCCGCCAAGCCTGACGCCGATAATCCCATCGCCTTTCTCATGCAAGGTCCATTGCGATTTCTCGCACACACACTCACCTGTGCCTCCGCCTTAACCGTACAAAAATACTGGGAAGCTACCGTCCTTGCCCCTGCCATCATCTTGCCGCAAGAAAAATTTGCTCAAGCCCTGGCCGGAGAACAAGGCCTTTTGCAAGCCTTTGTCACCAATGTGGCCGCACCTTTCTTAAACCGACAAGTGGGCTCCTACACAACGAAAACATGGCTCGATACGAGCTTCCCCTTCACGGAAGACTTCTTATCCTTTGTGCAGCAAGGCAATGTGGTTGGCATGAATTTGCCGCAAGATTCCTACGAAATAAGCATGTTTTCACAAACAAGCAACGTTAATGCCGACGCCAAGGAACGCCTCCAATATTTTGAACTGTCTACCACAGGCCCCGCAGGCACAGACGCCGTCACAGGTGCCCCTACCACAGGTGCCATTACCTTGCGCAATAGCAATTACCCTGCACGAAAAACCTTTACCTACGTGCCCAAAACGCCGCATGTGGTGCGTTTGACCTTGAGCTTTCCTTCAACCACACTGAGCTACGTGTATCCTGATATGCCCGCATTTTTGAAAGACTTCGCCTACGGCGAACGCATTTTTACACCGGAGGATTTTCCTGCACAAACAGAAACGCTGAAATCTCTTGGAATTCAACAAATCACGATACGCATATTGCCGGAAAATGCGGCGGCAATTGTGGCTGCGCAAGAAAATACCTTGCCTGCCCTTCCTGAACGCATAACCCATGTATGGTGATGCCATGACAACAGTTTTACGAAAAAAATTGAGCGCTCTCCTCGTCTTTTGGGTGTTGATGCTCGTAGCCTTGGCCTTTCTCGTGTTTCATGACCTTGAAACACCTTTTTCGGTCATTGTCCACACCTTCCAAAAAGATGCCAGTACATTAAACGCAATCTCTCTCACAGCAGAGGAGCCACTTCCCACACCTGTTGCAAGTTCACCACAGCCGGAGCCGGAGATTATAACCGAGCTCCCGCTCTTGCCAAAGGGCACAGAAAATGGCAAAGCTACTTTTCAAAAGGCTGTTATTGTCACAACATTTGTTGAGGGTATACCAATTTCGGACGACGATGTGCTTATCGCCATTCCCTATGAAGGTCACGTGAAGGGCTATACGACTTTTACTGTCAGTTCACAAAGGGCACGCGTACTGGACTTTCACGGGAGTATTCACTGTTCGTATCAAAATGAACACCCTGCCGCCACCTTGCCCGTACGCCTCGTACAAATGGCGCAGCACAAAGATTATGCTCGCATAAGCCTCTTGGGACGAAGCCCCATAGCCTCATTTACTGAAGAAGTACGCTACACGGATACCATGATTTATATCAAGTTAACACCAATAAAATAATTCGATTATGCACGACAAAAGATTACTAGAACGCATACGCGAAATGGAACAGGGGCCACAAACCCTCGATGTTTCTGACCCTGTGAAGCTGCAAGAGTCCATTTTGAACCACCTTACGAAGGTGCTCAACACTCGTCAAGAATCTGCTATTATCGGCAGTGACTTTGGCATACCCGATTTTTCTGCACTCACAACAACTTTCAACAGTGCGTCCATTGCAACCATTGAAAAAAGTATTTTGGAGGTGGTCAGCCGCTATGAAAGACGCATCAAAAATGTACATGTCTCCTTTGTGCCGGATTCCAAAGATCCGCTCAAAATGCAATTTTCACTGGAGGGCGAAATACCCGCAGGGCTCAAAAACATTCCCGTGATATTTCAAACAGTCCTCACGTCCACAGGTCGTATTTCTGTAAAAAAAACGACGACTGACGCATAACATTCACAATATCGTGGAGTATACATGGAAATCATCAAAAACACCTATGCAGAGCACATTGCCGAATTTCGCATTATCGGCGCTTTGGACACATTGCAAGCACCTGAATTCATAGAAACCATACGTGCAAGTATCACAGATACAACAAAAGCTCTTATTCTTGACTGCACAGAAATGCCCTATCTTACAAGCACAGGCTTGCGCGCTATCATGATATTGGGGCAAGCCACCAAGGCCATCAACGCCACCATGACTCTGTGTGGTCTCAGCGGCCTTGCGCTTGAAATTTTTACCACTTCCGGCTTTAGCACAATTTTTCCCCTTGCCAAAGATACGGAGGAGGCACGCGCGCGCGCTGACAGCGCATTGGGGGCATAAATGAAAAATTTTGAATGCATTGCCATACCGGACAATCTGCGCCCCGTGCTCGCCATGGCCTCGGAACAGTTACTTGCGGCTGATACTGACATGACTGTACGCCAAAAACTTTTCGTCATCCTTGAAGAACTCTATAACAATGTAGCCTTACACGCTTATAAAGACAGACTGGCAGGTCCTGTTCGCATAAGTGTTCTTGCCGACTACAGCGCCGTACTCTTACACATTAAAGATCAAGGCCCCGCCTTTAATCCGCTTGAGCACGATGACTCGCTGCGCTTGCAAAATCTTTTGGAGATGAAGGAGGGAGGTGAAGGCATTTTTCTTGTAAAATCTCTTGCGGATAAAGTGACCTACGAATATGCCGAACAGTGGAATTGCATAAGTGTTCTTATAAAGTAATTTGCGATGAAGTCAATCCTGTACTTCTTGGGATGTTTTGCATACCTATGGAAAAACTTACTTTTTTCATAGGATTTATATGGATTTTTTTTGAGAAAGCCCCACAAGCATCTTGCGAAAAAGACATTTTTTATGCAAAATGACCTTTGTTTGGATGCAATGTCGTGCGAGTAAAAGACGCCTATAATTTATTCTTCAACACTGGAACTTTTGAGGACTTATCGCATATGCAAGACAACTTCTTAGCTAAACTTAGCCATGAAATTCGAACTCCCATCAATGCCATCATAGGCTTTGGTTATCTTTTTCAGCAAACACGCCTTGACGACCAGCAGCGTAAATATCTGACATCTATTACAGATTCTGCAAAAGACTTGCTGCATATTTTTCAAGAGATGTTGGATTATTCGCAAATGGAAGAAAGTGGTTTTGCACTTAACCCTCTCCCTTTTCGCCTTGATACCATTATCCAAAATATCATTACGACGATAGAGCCACGGTGCCGCGCAAAATCCCTCCTTTTCCGCGCTCATGTTGAAAAAGATGTACCTCCTGAACTCACAGGCGATGCCATGCGTATTTCGCAAATATTGCTCAATCTCACAGGCAATGCCATTAAGTTCACAGAAAAAGGGAGTGTGAGCCTTCATGTGAGCTGCACAAGTGACGGCGCCATATCCTTCAAAGTGATTGATACAGGCATTGGCATTCCCGAAGCATCTTGCAAAGAAATTTTCAAGCCATTTATACAAGTGGATAATTCCCATACCCGAGATCACGGTGGTGCGGGGCTTGGCCTTGCCACGTGCTTTCGACTGACCAAGGCCATGCAGGGATCAATTTCCGTTGCTCCTAACAAAGAGGCAGAAAGTGGCAGTATTTTTGATGTCACTCTTCCGCTGAGCGTTCCCAGTGTGTCGGAAAAGGCCCTGAATGATAGCCCCATCACGTCACTGAAAATCTTGGTCGTCGATCATGAGCCTTTAAGTCAGCAAGTGACTGAATCCACACTGCAATCTTTAGGGACGCGAGTGAGTATAGCTTCAAATGGCGAAGATGCCTTGCAAAAGATCGCTGAAGCCGACAATACGGATGACCCCTTTAAAGTGATTGTCTTAACATGGCGCATGCCCGGCATGAATGGCATAGAAGCTGCCACCTATGTACAAGAAATGACCTTGCGCCACGCACCAATCTTGATTTTACATTCCCAGTACTGCCTCAATGAGGTGGAACAACTGGCAAAGGATGCTGGCATTGCCGCCGCACTCTCAAAGCCAACATCACCTGCAGAATTTCAAAAACTTCTCACAGAGCTTTTGGAAAACATTCCTGAAACAACGGATATACCAGCGCAAAATGACGATGATGCGGACGATGGACCGGCGCGCATCCTCCTTGTGGAAGACAATGAAATAAACCAAGAAATAGCTTACGAAGTCCTCAAAGCTGCCCAGCTGGAAGTAGACATTGCCAACAATGGCCAGGAAGCTGTGGACGCTGTGGAAAAGCAAAAATACTCCCTCGTCCTTATGGATGTGCAAATGCCCATTATGGACGGCCTTGAAGCCACACGACGCATTCGCGCTGCCGGCTATCGTATGCCCATCATTGCCATGACTGCTCACGCCATGCTTGACGACAAAGAAACTTCGCTTTCTGCCGGTATGAATGCGCACCTCACCAAACCCTTGGAACCTATGGCACTTTTTGCCGCAATCAATAGTTTGTTACCCGCACGCACCACCGCGAAAAAGGAAAACGTCACCAAACCGACCGTTGCCCCCATACGCAAAAACAAACTTCCCGAAAACTTGGAAGGCTTTAACCTCATAAGCGGCCTTGCCACTGTAGGCGGCAACGAAACGCTTTATGCCGGATTACTTGTCAAATTTGCCGATCGTTATGCGACCATTAACGAGGACATAAGTGCCTGCCTCCAAAACAATGACCTTGAAACCGCCGTGCGACATGCTCACACTGTGCGTGGCATAGCTGCCAATCTGGGTGCGGAGGCATTGGCAGAAGCTGCTGAAAACCTAGAAAAAACCATCACACACAATCCAAATATGATAACACCGCACTTGCGCACTCTTATAGTACGTCTCACAGAGGCTGTGAGTGCCATTATTGAAAACCTTGGTGACGATGGGTTGTCCGGCCCGGGCGAGAGTGCTGTACCCATAGAAGAACGGCTCAATGTGGCGGAACGAGAGCACGCCTGCCATGTGCTTACGCAGGCTATTCTTCACATGGAACAGGATTGGGGGCATGCCAGTGATACGGTTATTTATTTAAAAGAACGGCTTAAGGGAACACCTCTTGAAAGTCCTTTAGCGCAACTACAGGGTGCTATAGAGGACTTCGAGGTGGAAAAAGCGCAGGCAATCAGCATTGAAGCACAGAAGTTGCTTCATGTATCGTAAATTTTTATCACACTAACACGTACGTCGTCATGATGCGTGATGGAGTGTTCCCTTGTCCGCTTTAAGCGCGCAAGGAGCATGCTCTTTCACGCACACACGTACTATACCATTCTTTAATGTAGGACTCTGCAGAGCACATACCCTACGGCGCATCTGACGCATCACGCCATATCCTTCAAATAAAAATGTGATAACTGACCCTTGGCACAGACTTTATATTGCGGCATATGATCCGGAACGCTTTCTGTTTGGGATTCCAGAAAAAACTGCAAAGCGCGCTGCATAAGTGCCGCGCTGCGCAATAAGCAGAGGCGCGCTACAAGCTCCGTATCGTCTCCCAAAGCATTGAGGAATATCTCTTCATCTCCTTCGCACTCCAAAAAAAGTGTATTGTGCTGAGAAAGGCTCAAGATGATTTTTTCTTCCAAGGCAAGACCTCTTGCATGGAGCAATGTATTAAGGTGTGCAAGAAATGCATCTTGCAAAACTTCCATATGCGCTTCCAAATCCTGTGCTGCACTGTCACCAAACTCGGCCATACACTGCTGAACCATGTCAAGCGCTCTGCTTGACATCCTATGCTCACGCTCTTTATAGGCACAGTTGGGGGCTTGTTCTTCGTCGCTAATCCCTGTATGCTTGTGCGGGTCACAAGGTGTTTGAGAGCACATCGTGACTGGTATATATAATGGGCTTTCGATGGTATTGTTCACAGCTTCCTCCCATGTAAATGTTTTCCGTAGACTTTTTCTGTGGACATTTTTGCCTACGCTGTCTGGCTATTTTCATCCAAAGCAAGATAAATGCCAGATTTTACAAAAAAAATCATTCTTATGGAAAAATGTTATTTTTTTTCTTGAAATAGTTGTAACTTATATTTTTCCTTACCTTTACCGGTGTGCACCATGCTCACCACCGCTAAAAAATCTTCCCGACGCGTGCCTACATATGACAACAAAACACGCGCCATAACATTGTTACAAGAGAGAAACTTGTGCACAGAATATACGCACTTTTAGCCTTTGGCAGTTGGTTTTTACTCCTATGGCCTTTTCCCAATGAAGTATTTTTGGCCTCATGCTTTGCCTGCCTTTTACGCCCGGTGTACGAGCATATATTACTGCGTTGTCGCCCTTCTTTTGCCTCTGCCTTTATGGCCATTGGACTATGCATTGGCATCATTTTACCCATTACAATTGTAGTGCTCATGGTCACGCCGCAAGCGGCCGCCGGCTTGCAATTGCTTAATGGCTTGCAGCAATCGGGTTGGATTCAAGGCCCAGAAATGCATGCCTTTATTGATGATGTTGACGAATTTATTCGCATGATTCCCGGCATGGAGGGGGGGATAAATCATTTAACGGCAGAACTTACCTCCTTTCTTGCCTCTGCCGTGCAAAGCCTTGTGAGTAGCAGTCTTGGCATTGCCGGCAGTACCATGACTTTTATTTTAAGATTATGCGTGCTTATTTCCTTAAGCCTCATCGGCATTATTTATGCGCCGCATTTCTTCTACTTTACAAAAACGCTGACACGTTTTCCTGCAGATGTGTTGCAACGCCTCATCTTAGCTGTACGTCATGCCATACGTGCTGTCTTATGGGGTGTTGTACTCGTGGCATGTATACAGGGATTTTTGTGTGGTGTTGGCTTTGTGTTTGCGGGCTTAAGCGGCGGCGCTTTTTGGGGACTTGTAGCAGCATTTGTGGCGCCACTACCCATTATTGGAACAAGTATTGTGTGGCTACCCGCGAGCATTTATATATGGTTTGCCGTATCTAAAAGTACTGCTGTGGGGCTTTTTTTGTGGTGCGGCATAGTCGTTGTGGGAGCCGATAATTTTTTACGGCCATTTTTTCTGCGTGATGGATTAAATGCCTCTTTTGCCGTTGTGCTCATTGCCATTTTGTGCGGCCTTATGGCTTTTGGCCCCACGGGCATTGTGGCCGGGCCGGTTCTGGCGGCCTTTGCTCTGCAAGCAGCACGCGAAGCACAATTAGCTGATGATACAAGCAATAAAACACATTCATAACAAGCATGCTTTTTTAATGAAGCGCTGACCTCATAGAGATTTGTTCTCTAGGTAGTGTCTACACAAATGCCCTTTCGGTCATTTCTGCGTCAGATTTTGCGGGCTTTTTTGGTCAAATACCATAAGAGTATATTCCCTCAACACCCGCTCATCTTCCTTGATATAACACGAAAATTCAACTCGTGTAGACACTACCGCGCAAGGAAGACAATTTTGGAAAAAGCTACGCTATATGTGACATCCATAAGGACTTCACGCAATGAGTTTGAAACAGCCTGCCGCTAGAAGCACACCTGCAATGCACACAGATAGTTGAGAAAAAAATATGAAAAAAACATACGCACTCCCCCTCTTTATTCTTGTCGTCGTCATTTGGGGAGTTAACTGGACAGTGACAAAGCTTATCGTTGAGTCAATCACGCCAATATGGTCAAATGCCATGCGTTGTCTTATTGCAGCCGTACCTCTATTTTTTTTACAAATATTGACAAAACAGTATATTATACCAACTCGTCGGGATATTCCTGCGCTTTTTGTGGTCGGTATTTTTCACATGACTATTTTTGCCACACTCATGGCAGTAGGCCTACAATACATTTCTGTGGGACGCTCTGTTGTGCTTGGCTACACCACGCCATTATGGGTAACGCCCGCGGCTATTTTTTTCTTACGCGAACCGATAAATATATGGCGTATCATCGGCGTTGCGCTCGGTATTATGGGTGTATGCTTGTTATTTTTACCATCTGTCGGTGGAATACACAGTCGTGAAGCCATAGTGGGACATGTGCTTTTACTCGTGGCATCGTTTTCCTGGGCCATTACCATCATTGGAATCAAGCTCATCACGTGGCACTCCACACCATTTCAACTGGTATTGTGGCAAATACTGCTGGCCACAGTATTGTCTTGCGTTATAGCGCTATGGTTGGAAGGTGTGCCGAATATTATCTGGAAACCTGCATTGCTTTGGCAGATGGCCTATAGTGGTGTGCTTGCCACAGCCTTTGGTTTTTGGGGCATGACAGTCATCAATCAACACTTACCTGCCATTGTCACATCCCTTGGCCTGTTAGCAACGCCCGTTGTGGGCATGATCTTTTCACTGCTCACCTTGGGCGAAGCCATTGATACGGGACTTATGGTGGCAGGTATTTTCATCTTTGCGGGGATTGGGCTTGGCTGTGTTGACAAGAAATAAGTGTCACTCAAAATATGCTATTAACAGCCCGTTGAAAAAATGCACTCTGCTTCGTCAGCGATAAAAACTCAAATTACTTATGCATGCCGAGGAGCGTGCTTTGTCTAAATGTGTATTTTTTAAAAGTATGTGAGGGGTGTGTGCCCTTTAGGGTGAAACTTTTTTAGGGGCTGTTTCTAAGGAAACACTGATGAAATGTCTTTTTGCCCTCTAACTGCGTCAAGCTCACTTTGTGAAACGCTTATATATGTCTACATATACCGCGTGCTTCCCAAAACTCGCTTTCCTTGTTAGAGAACAAAAATTCTATTTAATCAGCGTTTCCCTAAATAAATTCTTTTACGTTTTGCCTGCGTCAAACGGTGTTTTTTACTCAAGTTACGTATGTCTGTATACGCGCCTTGACTTTTTTCGCTTCCTTGCATCGCACACTATTTGAACGAACTGTCAAAAATGGCGTTTTTCAACAGGTTTTCAGGATGTACTTTGTACAACACTTTTAATGCGACACACGCCGCATATATCTGCGGACGTTGGGTATTCACACACAGCACATTTATTAAGGGGCGGCGCCTCTTCTGCCTCATGGCGGGCAAATACGGGTCTGCCGCGTTCCAAAAAGCCTTGATAAAAGTCGAGCTTGCGCCCAGGCATCACCTCTTCCAAACCTTGCCACAAATGTTTGTAGCAGGTAAAGCTTGCCCCTTGGCTGTATGGACATGGAGCATAATGGTGCTCTATACCCATAAGAAAAGCGTAATTGGCGGTTTCAAACTCTGTAAGACGCCACAAAGGTTTCACTTTTTTTATAAAGCCGGCCTCTGCAGGTAAACAGGGGCCTTGGTCGGACAAATAGGCACGATCCCAGCGTATGGTATTACTAAAAAGTCGTGCCACTTCATCATCCAAATTATGCCCTGTGGCAAGGGCCGTAAAGCCACCGTCCATGGCTGTTTTATTAAAATAATAGCGCTTTATCTTACCACAAGCGGAGCAGATGGGTCTTTTGAGGCACGCTTTGACGCGAGGTATGGCTAAACCTTCAGTGGCCATTTCTTTGACAATCAAGGGAATATTGTGTGCTTTGCAGAAACGCTCGACGACACCACGAGCGCCCTGCCCCTCACCACAAGGCTCTGCACTGCCTTGCAGGGGAATGGCGAGGTCAATATGCAAACCTGTAACCGTATAGCCCTGACGTGACAGCTCCAGCATAAGCGCCAAAGAATCTTTGCCGCCGGAAAGCGCCACCAAGATGCGGTCGTCATGGGTAAAAAGCTTATGGGCGCGTATGCCCCTTTCCACTTGGCGGCGAAAAAACTCCAGATAACACGAGGCACAAAAGCCCGTATGATGGCTGCGCAAACTGACAACAGCCGTTTCCTTACATACCTTACACTTCATGCAATTCCTTTTCGTTCGTGTGCTCGTGTTGGCAGTCAGGCCTATGTTGGAACTGACCAATGCCTCTGTGCGATACTCGTTTCATAAAGTTTGCAGTATTCTGCTTGCAAGCGCGACATATGTGCTTGTGTACTCATAGTACTGCTCATATGGCTATAATGTTGTTCAATTTGAGGGTCACTCATACAAGCAATCATGGCCGCCGCAAGGCTTTGGGGGTCACCAGGCGGCACAAGCAGAGCATTATGTACAGTGGCCACCTCAAGATTGCCGGGCACCTGTGTACAAATGAGTGGCAAGGCGTAGTTCCATGCCAGCATGAGACTGTCAATATTGCCTATCGGCTTTGTATGTGGGCATACAATGACATGGGCGGTGGAAGCCATGGGCTCCATCGGCTGTATACCCAAAAGTGCGAGGCGCGGTGCTATACCAAGAGCCTCTGCTTCCTCCAAAAGTGTCTCAAAAAGGGAACCACTGCCGACAACACGCACTTCCCATTCTGGCAAATGAGGATGTTGCCATAGGGCAGCCATGGCCTTGAGCAAAACCGTGAGGCCGGCGCCTTCCTCAAGATTTTCAAAAGCCATAAAAATAAAGCGTTTTTTTATCGTTGCTGGCGTAATTTGTGTAGCTTCATCTCTCAACTTCGCTGTCGTTTCGGATGCGCTTGCGGGCAACAGTTCGGGGGGCGGTTCGTACGCTGCATATACAACACCAATACGCTCAGGCACAACACCAGATTCAAACCACGCATCCATGACAAATTGAGACGGACAAAGTATTTTTTCCGCAATAAGTCCATGACGACGCGCATGCTTAGGTAACAAGCCCTCTTCTTTGGGCGTCCCAAAAGCAGAATGCAACATGAGCGTACGTGTCCCTGCTATATTTTTTTTATCTTTCACGCGCCAGCGCGAGAACTTTCGTGCCAAAGCTATGCAAGAGGGTGAAAAGGTATGGACACATGCGGGCACCTTTCTCCCAAAACGCCATAATAATTTCAAAGCCATACGCCATGCGGCAGGGCTGTTTTTTTTGAGGCGTGATATATCTTGTGGCGGGAAAAGGGGTATACAGGAATATGCCTGTGCTGCATGGTGTAAGGGGCTATCTTTACGACAGATGATGTGTATTTCATAAGCTTGAGCGCACTCACTCAGGACAGCAGCCACGGCCATAAGGTGTTTTTGCGCTTTTGCCCAGTGCGCACTGTCATCAATCAGCAAAACGAGGATGGGGTGTGCAAGTGCAAGGGGAGAACTCATGGACATTTTTGTATCACAGTCATGTGTTTCTTTATGCGTTTTTTGCATGCTATGTACACTTTTATCTTTTTCTTGTGGCTCTTTGGTGTGTGCTGTGTGCGATATATCATCCATAAAAGTCCTACCAGTCTTTTGAAAAATTCACATTGGCAGGCCAATAAAAAAGGCCCATCGTGCATTAAGGATGCAAAAAAAGCAATGCCTTGCCTTCAACCCTAGGCGCTGTCGTCAAATAGAGATTTTTCGTGTTATATCAAGGAAGACGCGCTTGCTTTGAGGGAATATGCTCTCATGGTATTTGACCGAAAAAGTAAGTAAAATCTGACGCAGAGCCCGCTTCGATAATGGCGAAAGGGCACATTTGACGACAGCGCCTAAAATATACCCACACCGCCTGCCAACAATTCCTTCATAAGAAGGCGACGCAACATGTGCGCCACAAGACCCGGATGTCCGTCACCAATGGGGATGCCTTCATAAGATGTGACGCCCACACAAAGAGGAGACGACCCAAAAATAAGTACTTCCTTAGCCTCAAAAATATCTTCTTCGCGAATATTTTCAAACTTACAATCCTGCAAATATTGTCGCCTTACTACGCCGTATGATGTTTTTTCAGCACGCTTTTTTTGCAACATTTTTTCCACAATCTTGTGGGCTAGCAACAATGTTGTGCCTGCGAGAGTGTGAGTGAAAGGAGGACATACAAGTATATCATTCTGTGTAACAATGCCCACATTGGCCATGGCAGCCTCTGCCAAAAAACCTTCTTCCGTAAAGGAGAATGTCATGCCCACTTTCTTTTGCAAAGCTTCTTCACTCATAAGTACATTAGGCAAATAATTGACATTTTTTATCTGTGCCAAATAGGCCTGCTTGGCAGGAATGGCAGAACGACAGGCGCTGATGCCCTTTGCATAATATTCCGGAGGAAATGAGTTACTGCGCAAGGCAACAATATAGAGGCTTGCCTCAGGGCACTCAGCAGGAGAGAGTCCAAACCCCCCGGGACCGCGCCCGAGAAGGACACGCACAGAGCCATTTTCTTCGCCTCCTGCACGAGCCACATCCAAAATGGTACTTCGGACTTCTTCCCAAGAACAAGGGGGCGTGAGTTTAAGCCCGGCAGCCGACTGGCACATTCTTTCCATATGTGCATCCAAGGAAAACATATGTCCATAACGGTAAGAAATACTTTCGAAAATACCGTCACCACGATGACAAAGATGGTCATCAAGAGGCACAAGAAGCAGACGTGCGTCCTTGCAAATGCTCCCCACCCGATGGTCGTAAAATGCCAATATATGCTCTACGCCGGGACGCGATGCTTCGAGCATGCGCTCCAAATAATGTTGATAGAAGAGAATATCCTTCATGATTTTCTGCTTTTTTGCATGTTGCAATATCCTTGAGCACCCATCTTGGGCATTGACGTCATATCATGCTTATAAAAATTTCAGGCATCTCATGTGTCTCACACATTACGATGCCTCAAACTTTCGCTCTCTCGCATCTCGCTCACTACACGGTTTATCAGGCCATTGAAAAAAGGTAATCTCCTGCGCCAACAAAAAATTTAGGGAAACACTGATTAAATGCCTTTTTGCCCTCTAACTGCGTCAAGCTCACTTTGTGAAACGCTTATATATGTCTATATATACCGCGCGCTTCCCAAAACTCGCTTTCCTTGTTAGAGAACAAAAATTCTATTTAATCAGCGTTTCCTTAGACATTTTTATACCTACCATGCCGCGAAGCTTGGATTGTTGAGTATACTTGTATGTCACTTTTTTTGTGAACGAGCTGCCAATTTGGACTTTTTCAACGGGCTATTTTGCAGTAACACGGCTTTAAGCGGGCATGAAAGCCCGCGGAAAACGTTCAATCCGCTGCATCAGCGATAAAAGTCACATCGCTTGTGTTATGCCTAATACGCGTTAGTCTCGATATCCGTAACACTCGTTTCTTATGTAAAAGCTACGCCTTCGGCGCCCATTGGGTCGATCTGCACGCCTTAACTTTTTTCGCTTCATTGCACCTCACACTTTTTGAACGGACTGTCAAAAATGGAGTTTTTCAACAACCTGATGAGCGCATACATTATTTTTTCAAAAACAGTGTTGCATCCTTCACGCCTAGCAACTCTTTTGCCAGAAGAGTTTCAGCAATTTGCACTGCGTTGAGAGCTGCCCCTTTACGGATATTGTCAGCCACAATCCAAAGATTCAAGCCATTGGCAATACTTTCATCTTCACGAATACGCCCTACAAAAGTAGCATCCTCGCCTGCGGCATCGATCGGCATGGGATACATCTTCGCTTGTGGATTATCATATACTTGCACACCTGGTGCTTGTGCCAAAAGAGCACGCGCATTCTTGGCAGAAAGTTTTTCTTCAGTTTCAATATTCACAGATTCACTGTGCCCATAAAAAACCGGAACACGCACACAAGTGGCAGTCACCTTCACAGAGCTGTCTCCAAGAATTTTGACTGTCTCGTGAACCATCTTCATTTCTTCTTTAGTATAATCATTCTCCATGAAGGTATCAATGTGCGGCAGGCAGTTAAAGGCAATGCGGTGGGGATACACTTCCACCTCCGGTTCCTGCATGTTAAACATTTGACGCACTTGTGTTTCAAGCTCTGCCATGGCTTTTTGCCCTGTGCCAGAAACGGCCTGATAAGTAGATACGACCACACGCTTAATGCGCGCCGCATCGTGTAGGGGCTTTAAGACCACCATCATTTGTATTGTGGAGCAGTTGGGGTTAGCGATAATGCCTTTGTGCATTTCAAGATCGTGAGCATTGACCTCGGGAACCACCAAAGGACAACGTTCGTCCATCCGCCACGCCGAAGAATTGTCTACCACCACACAATTTGCCGCAACTGCATGAGGGGCAAAGGTGTGAGATGTATCGCCTCCGGCAGAAAAGAGAGCAATGTGAAAGCCCTCAAAAACATCCTCTCGCAGCTCTTGCACTACAAGCTCCGTACCATGAAAGGGCACCTTTGTACCAGCTGAACGCGCCGAGGCAAAAGGTACAATTTCACTGGCGGGGAAATTGCGATCAGCAAGCGTTTTAAGCATTTCGCGTCCAACAGCACCTGTGGCACCCACAACGGCCACACGTATATTCTTTGGCATGGAAAAATCCTTACATAAAAAGTTCAAAAACGTTCACATACCACATGCCAAGGGAGCACGTGGCAATAGGCAACAGTCTGCTGCAAAAGTCCATTTTGGGCAAGTCACTCAAAAACGGTGAGATGCGAAGAAGCGAAAAAAGCCACGGCGCGTACAGCGACCCAAAGGGCGCCAAAGGCGTAGCCGTTACACGAGAAACGCGTGTTACGGCTATCGAGAACAGTACGCATTAAACATACATGATGTGACATTTTTACGCTGATGACAATGGTCATGCAGACAACAGTGTACTCTGTGGCGACACTTTTAAATCACTCAAAAAACAGCATCATTAAACAGGCGCCGCGGCAAGGCATGCGAAGGCACGGACGTTGCGCCTACTCTACCACCTGTCAAGACAAAAAGCTCTTCGCACATGTCTTTGTCAGTGCCCTTAATATGTTTTTCAAGCCAGTTCGCCAAAAATTGAAAAATATCTGTGGCAATACTGGCGCCCTTTTCTTCAAAATCAGCTTGCAAACGCACGGCTACGTTGCAAAATTCTGCGTGCTCAGCCAAATGCTTTTCGTATGATTTCATGGAATCTTTATGGGGTTCCATGAGTGCTTCTTCCGTAGCAAAATGCTCTGCACAATAGTTCACCATATTCTGCAATTGCCGCTGCACTTCTTCTGCGGACATCTCGTCGTAAAGACCAATTTGTAACTCACGTAAGGCATTGATAAGCTGGCGGTGTTGGCTATCGACATCGGTAATGCCCAAGACCAGACTTTTATTCCATAGATATATTGGCATAAAGGCTCCTTGCAAATCGCAATACACATACATTGACTATCGTACCTCACAATGTAACAAAAGTACAGCGCAAAGAATCGGTATTGGCGGGAAATTTTATCCTCACGATTGTTGACATTATTCGCCTCATATGTATATCGGAAAAAGAAGTTAAGGGGCATAGCGCCGAAAAACGATCATCGCCTACACCTCTTCAGCAGGGGAATACAAGCACACCGTACATGAAAGCGCTGACAGCCAATGTGTGTCCTTGCGACAAAGAAGGCACATTGTACATGCCACCCCTGCGTGCTTTACGTTGCTGCAATAGCAAGGTCAAAAAACAAGAAGTCAGTGCTCCCACTAACAGTCCACACTTGTGGATAAAAACTCATAGACTATGGAGAAAATGTATGAAATTACGCCAATTCCGATTCACAGTAATGTGCCTTTTGTGTGTTTTTGTCACAAACTTTATGTCTTTGTACGTTGCCAACGCACAAGCGCAGGGCGATACACTCCCAGCAACACTTGTGGCCGCAAGCCAAACTCAAGATGAATCTCTGACAGACCCCTCTCAAGCCCCCGAAGATACAGACAAGAAAAATCGCAACACGCAAGATGATCGCGACGAGGACGGCACCGATGACGGACGCTACGATTATCGTAGTGACGATGGTGGCGGCTACTATGACTAACAACCTGCTAGCAGGCTGTTGAAAAACTCCATTTTTGACAGTCCGTTCAAAAAGTGCCGATCTACAAAGGTTGCAAGGAAGCGAAAAAGTCAAGGCGCGCGAACCGACCCAAAGGGCGCCGAAGGCGTAGCCGTTACACGAGGAACGAGTGTTACGGCTATCGAGAGCAACGCGTTTCAGACATAACATAAGCGCTTTGATTTTTATCCTCGCTCCAGAGGGGACGCCGCAGAGTGCATTTTTTCAACGGACTGTTAGGCGCTGATGTAGGGGACACGGATACCAAAGAGATAGGGGACTACCATGCCACTGGTTTTAGGTTCAGCAGGACATATTGATCACGGAAAAACATCCCTTGTACGAGCACTCACGGGCATTGACTGTGACCGACTTGAAGAGGAAAAGCGCCGTGGTATCACCATTGAATTGGGTTTTGCCCATTGCCTCATGCCCAATGGCGAAAGACTTGGCATTGTGGACGTTCCGGGTCATGAGCGTTTTGTCAAAAATATGGTAGCCGGAGCCGCTGGCATTGACTTTGTTATGCTCGTCATTGCGGCAGACGAAGGCGTCATGCCGCAAACGCGCGAGCACTTAGAAATATGCTCCTTACTTGGTATCCGTCATGGTTTTGTGGCTTTAACAAAAATAGACATGGTGGATGAGGCATGGATTGAACTTGTAACGGAAGATGTGCGCGATTTCTTACAAGGCACGTTCTTTGAACAAGCTCCCATTTTGCCCGTATCGTCAACCACGGGACAGGGTCTTGAGGCAGTTCGGGCACATATTTTTTCCACCGCCGCACACCTTGTACCCCATCGTGAGAGCAGCATATTTCGCCTGCCTGTGGATCGTATTTTTACCATGAAGGGTCATGGTACCGTGGTGACAGGCACCGTCATTGCGGGAAATGTGCGCGTCGGTGATGAAGCGCACTTTATGCCGGACAGCATAGCGACGCGTGTGCGTGGCTTACAGTGGCATAGTGCCAGCGCAGAAAGCGCAGGTGCAGGACAGCGCTGCGCCGTGAATGTGCAACATGTGGACGTGGCCTCGGTACAGCGCGGTGCCGTTCTTGCCCATAAGGACACGCTCTTTCCTGCATTACGCTGGTTTGTCATGCTCCAATGCTTACCCTCTGCGCCACGGGCTCTCAAGGCGCGTACGGAGGTACACTTTCACCACGGCGCCCGTGAAGTGGCTGCCCGACTCTACTTCTTTGACCGCGACCGCTTGCAGCCGGGAGAACGTACCCTTACGGAAGTACGTTTTACTGAGCCGCTGGTGGGCGTATGGGGAGACTATTGCGTTGTGCGTGCCTATTCTCCTTTGCGCACGGTGGCAGGTGGTACGCTTGTACACCCGCTGGGCATGACGTTGCGCCGCAAAGATGCGCTTTTTGATCAACATTTTACTCTTCTTTCTACATTAAAAGACCGTGTCGATGCGCATGAAGCCCAATCTGGCAAGGCTGAAGCCCTTTGGCAACTGTGCCACGACCACCTTTTACTTGCGGGAGTAGGCGGCGCAAGCTTTGCCGAACTTATGGTACTGACCAATGCCCATGCAAAAAAACTTGAAAAATCCTTACAACAACTTGCCGGCAAAGGCCAAGCTGTGTGCTTTGACAAAGAAGAAAAATATTGGATTCATGGCGACTGCCTTGCCACGCTTATGGAACTGTGTCTTGCGCAAGCGGCCGCTTTTCATGCCCGCGACCCACTCAAGGCAGGCATGTCGCGCGGCGTCTTGTGCCCTGAACAAAAAGCCAAGTTGGCGCACCTTGTCATAGAGCGTTGTGTACGCACTGGTAACCTTGTGCCGGAGGGTGAGACCTTGCGCCTTGCCAATCACAGTGTGACACTTACAAGTGACGAAAGCCAATTACAAAGCGACTTGTTACACATCTACGAACAAGCAGGTCTCACGCCGCCAAATCTCAAAGATGTGCTTGACACTTTACATGTTGATGCAAAAGGCGCGGCGCCTGTTCTGAAGATACTTGTGGAAAAAAAGAAACTCGTCAAAGTGAAAGATACTCTTTATTATGCCGCACCTGTTATAGATGATATTTGTCATAAGGTTCGACAATGGTTCGATGTACACGACGATCTTGATCCGGCGGGTTTGAAGGAAATTTTAGATGGAATTTCACGTAAATACCTTATTGCCTTACTAGAATATTTGGACAGGGAGCGTTTCACTTTACGCGTGGGTGACAAACGCCAGTGGAGAGATAGAGGCCGTAACAGATAAAGGGGAACTTTCCCCTGAGGAAGGGACAGGTGCCAAAACCCAAAAGCTTCCCCTTCCCCCTCAAACTCCCCCCATCCTCTCAAAATGCTTTCATTCCTCCTCTTTTCAAAAAATTACATAAGAGTAGATTTCTATATTTTTCTATTGAATCTGTGATTCCAAGGGTAACTGGTCTATGCATCACAAAAAAACGGGAGAATACAAAATTCTCCCGTTTTTATGTTTAGAGTTGGATATGAGTACAGAAAACGCCTACTACCTTGTCTACTCTAAAAGCTATGATTGCATTCTATGCGTGTTGCCATGCGCCACACAATACTTCCTTCTTTTGGAACTATTGTTTTTTTTGAAGAGGCCGACCAAATGCGCCGCAGGCGTGACCGTAGCCGAGGGTCGAGGCGTACAGGCATCGAGAGCAGCGATGGTGTGGGGGGAAACTTTTTTTCCCAAAAAAAGTTTCACCCTAAAGGGCACACGCCCCCCACATGCTTTTCAAAAACACACATATAGACAAAACACGCTACTACTTCACAACCTTCACACGATTACGCGAGGAACTTGCCTCAACGCTCGTATCAAAGAGTCCTTCTGCCTGGGCAGCAGGCAAGGTATATTCACCCTTCGTGATGGCACGGATATGATATGTCAGTGTTGTCTCATAGTCCGAAGCCGTAATGTAGGCAATAAAGCGATCTTCGCGTCGATCAAGACGAATATCACTGCTCGGATATGTGTCTCCGGCATATTCCGACACAAGCTCAAAGCCGCCGGGCAGCAAATCCACCACAGCCACGTCCACATTGCCGGAATAGAGCAATTCCACGTCCACATCCACGCGCACAATATCCCCTTGAGACACAGTGCCCGTAAAGGGAATCATGGCACCGTCCTTACCCACAATGGACCAGCGTTTTTGCACTTGCAAATCACGCTTCACGGGCTGTGTGGGCGGATAAAGATCGTAACCATAGGTGTCAATTTCCGCAAAGAACTTTTGTCCTTGAGGTACTTGCACAACGAAGTTTGTGCAGCCGGGGGCATGGAGCACGGAAATACCCGATAGTACTTCTACCATGGGTGCCGACGCCGGAGCAAAGCCCTCGCCATAGTTCTTGCACTGGATATCGGGTGTAGCCATTTCCAGCGTTTGCGGTGTCACTTTCAACACTTCCAAAAGCCCTCTGGCCGCCATAGCCGCCCCAAGGGTTGCATGATGTTTATTGAGTTCTTCAAGCATGGCCTCTTGCAAGAAAGGCATGGCCTCCGAGAAGTATTTGGGGAAGTGACGAGCCAGAATAACCGTATGCAAGCCATATTGTGACAGCAAGTCAAGGTCATGACCGTCGCTCTCCCACTCCGCAGGTTGGGTATCCAGCACATAATTCAAATGCTCTCTTGCCTCATCCTGCATATGCAGTGTCGCATAAGCACCCGCCATAAGACTGCGGAAAATATCGCTGCCTTGTGGTTCGTCGCGCAAAAAGGATTCGCACAATTCTAAAGGCCTGCTCACCACATAACCTGCTCTTGCCAACACCCATGCGGCATAGGCCATGTCACGCAATTCATATAAGGAGTCCGGACGATTGTTGACAGAATTCTCAAGCGTGTTGAACAATTGTGGCACAAGACCCGGAGGTAAGGGAATATTTGCCTCACGCATGGCAAGGATATAGTCCGCCGCATAGGCTGTTAAGAAAAGCGTGCTCGCATCACTATCCACCCAAATACTCATGCCATCATAACGACGATAGGCGCCAACCATGGCATCATGAGCTTGCTTCAAGGTTTTTTCCATGTCCTTATCAGTCATAAGACCCGTTTGCTGTGTTATCATGGTCGCAAATTGCGGCATGGTCACAAGCAATGACAAAGGAAAGGCCTTGCTTATGGATTGCTCGACGCAGTCATAAGGATAGTTATGCAGGTACGCAAGCACCGAACGCAACAAAGGCATGGGTGTCGTAGAAAGACTCAAGGATGTGTGCACATCCTGCTTTTCTTGCAAAGGCAAGAGTTGACGTTGAACAGAAAGATTTGCATTCTGCGTCAACATGAACGCCTGTTGCGTTTGTCGTGGCAATTGTCCCGGACGCACACTCATAGACGCCGTACGCTTTTGGCTCAAGGAACCGTCTTGTGTGCTTGCCGTAAAGAGCAGCTCCGCATTCCCCGCCTGCTTACCCACACGTACTGTCAAAGGTACGAGTTTTTCTTGCTTGGGTCCAAGCGTAATGGAGGGTGGCAAACCGGCAAGCTGCAGGTCGGTCACTTCTGCCGTTTTTGTAGGCGCCGCACTGAGAAGAAGGGTCACTTCTTTATCCGTGGTATTGCTTATGCCAAGGCCAGCTTCAAAGCTGTCGCCAAGAGCTGCCATGCTTGGCAATTGCGGAACCAACACAAGCTCGCCGCGTACAAAGACATTTTCTTGAGCACTGCCCACGGTGGTGCTTTGATTGCCCACAACCATAAGCCGCACCTTGCCATTGTAGTGGTCTGGAACAGGCACGTCCACGGTAATGCCGTCGGCGCCAATCTCCATCACACCACCCCACCAAACCATAGGCGTCTCAAGGCTTCGCTTAAAGGGATTTTGGAAAGATCCCAGCATAGCACTCAAATCAGCCGCGCTACCATCACCACCAAAGGCAGAGATTCGACGCAAGAGCATGGCATCGTCTGCCATCATGACATCAAAGAGCTGCGATGTTTCCACTTCCAACGCACGGTCCAACAAGAGGTATTGCAAGGGATTAGGTGTTCTGAAACGCGTTAATTGCAAAATGCCTTCATCCACCGCAAAGAGTATGGCTTGCATGGGCTTGCCGTCCGCACTTTTGACATTCCAGCGGAGAGCTTCGCCGGGACGCACCGTTTCGGGCACATCCATGGTCAATGTTAACTGGCGTGTGGCGCTGTTCACACTCACAGAGGCTAAGGCCACACTTTGCGGTTGCATGAATATGGCATTGGAATGGGGCGCTCTGCCCATAAGGACGCTGATATAACCACGACCGGCAAAGTCCTTGGGTATTTGTAATTCATGAACACTTTGCCCCACAGGTACGCGCACCCACGTATGAGCCGCCACAGAATCACGCTCAAGACTTATGAGCGCCACACCGTCATAGGGTGAAGTCAAAAGGACTTTTGCTTTATCACCGCCGGTATAAGCGGTCTTGTCTGTTTTTATACGTAAGGTGGCAGAAGGAAGGCTGTACAAGCCTTGCAAAGCAGGACGCGCATCATCCGTCCCCGCAATGGAAAAGGGAATACGCGCCAAGACAACGCCTTCGTGCACCGCACCCTTGCCTGCTTTCACTGTCAATAAAAAGTCTCCCACATCTTGCGTGGGCAAGGCCCAATGCAAGGTGCCGTCTTGAGAAAGCTGTTGTACACTTTGGGAAAGTTCTGTTTCTACAGGGTTTTCTTCATAAATATATTCCCCTTGTGCATTGGTGACGAGGGAAATCACTTCATCTCTTCGCGAAAGCGTGAAGGTTAAGCTGCCGGGATTGGTGGGCTGCAAAGCTCCGTCAATGGTCACAAAATCCACATGCGCCACGCTGCCCTTGTCAATAAAGTGCATATTATTGACATCATCGCCTTGCTTGTATCCTAACATATAAGTCAATGGAGATACAAGGAAGTTACGTTCTTCTGCCACGGAACGTCCGCCGTCCGGCTCAAAGCCTTGGGTGGCAATGGTGCACTGAAGAGTACCAAAGCGCCATTGGGCAAGGTCAAGGGGCAACACAGCTTCGCCTGCGTCATTGGTGATACCTTCGCCCAAGGGACGGGTAACGGCATCCATGCCACCGGCGAAGAAGGACGAAAGATCTTGGAATTGATAATTTTCAAAACCTTTAAAGTGCAAGTATGCAGGAGAAAGACGCATGCTCGCTTCCACACGACGCCCTTGCGCTGCTTGCCCGTACAAATTGTCAAGGCGAGTGCGCAACATGGTCTTTATGCCGCTTCCCGATTCGGGCATGACAAGCCAGCCCTTGCCTGCTTCCGGTACAAGGACGGCATCGGCACTTGTGGCACCTTCAGCCACATATTCCAAAGATGTTTTAATCTTCAATGTGTCTGGTAAGAACATTTCCACACGCACGGTGGTAGAACCAAGCACAAGACCACCGTCACCATAGGCCGATAAGGCCGCAGGTGTGCTGATGGTGAGGCGATAACGCCCCGTCATGGCGTGTTCCGGTGCTTCCCACGAGAAGCTATGCACACCTGTGCCTGCCACAAAGGGCTTTTTGAGCACCTGACGATCCATGGGATCGTAGAGATTCGCCACAAGGGGCATATTGGGTGGTAACAATGACCAGTCATTATTACGCAAAAGCGTGCCAAAGTTGAGGGTTTCGCCCGGGCGGAACATGCCTCGTTCGGCAAAAACAAAGGCATTGAGCGTAGATTCACTGCGCTGCTGCCCTTGTATATCGGCAAAAGAGCCCATGTTTGTGGTGCGCTCTCTGTCGGTGAGAGACATCCAAATTTTATCTGTATCTCCCCACCAACTGTAGGAGGCAACAATGGCGACGGGTGTTTTTTCCCGTGTCAAATGGGACAAAGACGGTAAAACAGCCATGCCTGCACTGTCTGTTTTCGCTTCGGCCACAGGCACGCCATTCATTCCAAGCACTTGAATATCAACACCTTTTTTTGCTTTGGCATCATCCAATGTGCACACAAAAACATTGCGGCTGCCGTCGGGCAGGGTTTTTACCACGAGGCCAAGATTAGAGTACATGAGTACGCGACCGGCGCTTGCCACCACTTCGCCATCCCTTATACCTTCAAGGGAAAGGTAGACGACGCCGGGGGCGATGTCCTTTCCGCCCTTTGTAAAGACAGAATTGGCCAACAACGATGTGACTGCGGGTGTACTGGTATATATTGTCTCTGCACCACCACTCTTTACATTGGGTGTTACGCGCAGTTCCCCTTCATTCACGACCGTAGAAGCATCAAGGTCATAATCCGCAATGTAAGTATCATTGAGAGAGTTGATAAATGGTAAAGAGAGATTTTCGTCTCTAAAACGATGTGCTTTCCAGCGGATGCTGTCAACGTGTTCGCTCAAAATGGGCAGACGTGCCTGATCCTTCACCATAAGCACATTGCCTGCTTGCAAAAGCTCAATACGTGCACTGCCCTGCGCCACATACTCCACACCTTCAAGACTGCGTTGTAAGGCGGATTTTTTGCCGGAATTATCCATGGGGCCAAAGCCTGCGGCAATATTCCACATGATGTAACGTCCAGGGGTGGCATCAAGGCGAAAGCGAATATAATCTTCAGGTTCGCCAGGCACAGAGACCAATTGCGGTACGAGAGTACGCGCTTTTTTCATGTCATCTGGAGCCACATTACCGTGGCGCCAGTCGCTGGGTAAAATATTTTCCGAGCTTCTATTTTCAGGCAATTCCAGCACCGTCAAGGCTGCACGCAAAGACTCCGGCGTGACGCGACGCGAGAAGAGAAAGACGAGGTGCTGTTCCATTTGCAAGGATTTATTTTGGACTTGCTCAAGGGAAACGGATTGCAGACCGAAAAGGGAGTCCATACCTTTGACCACTAACTCGTGCACGGAATCGTGTGAAAGAATACGCCATGAGCTATCATCTTCCCACAAAGGACGGATATGGGGCAGTGTCAGCTTGACAATACTTTCTTCGCTGGGCAAGGCCAAAACAGGTGTATTCACAATGGCGCGTGTATTGTCGTCGAGCCAAATCCACTTGCTCTTGCCAAGCTCAAGCCCCTTGCTCTCTGTTGTTGGCGTAACAATTTCCAAAAGAGTGCGCTGATGCGCTTCCACAGGTGCCGTAAATTCCAAAGCAAAGGAAATGGCATGCTCACCCTTGTCGGAAGGATCAATCCACATTTCACCTGTTCCAGAACGTGTGCACAGTGGAAGAGTCTCTACGGAAGTCTGTAAGTTGAGCAATTCCACACGTGGTGGAAGTACAAGATTTTGCAAATTGGCCGTGTATTCTGTGGCACTCTTCCACCTACCGGACGGCGTGAGTTTCCCCGTGATGTCGGGTATGCCGCCAGGTTCGCCGGAAGGTTCAAAGCGCAAGCTGTTGGATGAACTCCAGGTCCATCGCCCGTGAGGCCAGTCGTGCGCTTCCAAACCTTTGGGAACGCTACCAGACTCTCCAAGCCACACGTCACACTTGTCTTTCCAGTCAGCACCATACTCTTTGCGACACAAAGCCTCATCCGGCTCAAAGTAGATAGTCACTCCTGAGGTGCTCGTGAGCGGGCGGTATTTGATTGTTGCCGTCAAATAGACGAGATTTCGCTCTGCTGCTTCCACTGAAGAAAACAGCCCCACTGTTATTGAAATAAATAAGAAACAAAGGAAGCATACAAGTCTTGTTGCATACGGTAAAACCCGGTACACGCAGAATGCAGGCATGGTAAAACTCCTTTTTTAACATTATAAAATTAATCGTCAATGACAATATCTTGCAATAAAAAAAAAGTCCAGAATTTGTCATAAAAAAAGACCCTAAATAATTCTTTAAAATAGTAGATAGTTGTGAAAAATTTAAAAATCACGGACGGACTTTCTTGACAATTATAATGCCTAAACGATAGTATGTTATTTTTCTGAGTGCTTTATATTATGCAAATGTTCTGTGCCATATCTTGCCATATTTTTAAGGAGGGACTGTATGTCTCAACAAGGCTCTTTTCCCGGCGGCCCCGTGCTGCCGCCTCAAATGCCCCAACCGAGGACACCACTGGATGCGCAACCGAACTCACAGCTTTTGAACGAATTACAGTCAGAAGTTTCCACAGAAGCAGCACCACTCTTGCAATTTCTTATAAAACATGCCCTCACCATCATGATTGGCTTGGGACTTTTTGTGGTCGTTCTTGTGGGTGTGGGTACCTATAATTGGTACACAAACAAAACGGAAGCCGCCGCACAACTGGAGCTGAGCCGTATCATGATTGCTTTGCAAGGCAAAGAGCGTATAGAAGCGCTGGAGAGTTTTTTGCCCAGTGCCCCTGCCTCTTTGCAAACAGCCACAACATTGGACATTGCAGAAAGTCTTATGGAAATGCAAGATTATGACGCTGCTGCGCAACGTTTTGGCGACATAGCCACAAAACTTGAGCAAGAAAATCCCCAAAGCGCCATGGGCATCCTTGCCGCACTCAATCAAGGCCAGGCTCTTATCCTTGCACAAAAACCCGCAGAAGCTCTGGGCGTGCTTGAAAAGCTTTTGCCCCGTGTGCCCCACGAACAACTTCTTGTTGTGCAACAGGCATTGGCAGAAGCTGCTGTGCAAGCGGGTGAGGAGACAAAAGCACGCAATACTTTTGAGGCTATGGCCGCCACCCGTATGGGACCAAAAGCTGCCTTCTACTTGTATCGGGCCAAACACCTCTCCACCCCTCCCCAAACGACGGACAAAGAGCAAAGTGACAATGCCGAGAACGCTCAATAACTTAGAAAATCAACGAGTTATCGAGTTTTTGTTCCTTGCCTCACAGGATACTTGCGTAGAGTCATTGAGACATACGTATGTAAGGACTTCACGCAATACGCCGAGCCCCATCATGACAACGAAGAGGGACAAAAAGTCATTTCGCCAGTGAGTTCTTGCTTCAATATGCATTGTGCGTACACATTTTTAAGGAGAATATATGAGTCATCCCCTGTTGGAAGAAAGCGCAGGTGCCACCCATCTTTTGCTGGGCAACGAGGCCATCGTGCGAGGCGCCCTTGAAGCGGGTGTCAACGTGGTCACATGTTACCCCGGAACACCGTCCTCGGAAGTTCCGGACACCTTCCATAAAATCGGTGGCGAAGGTCGCTATCGTATGGAGTATTCCGTCAACGAAAAAGTAGCCTACGAAGTGGGTGCAGGGGCAGCTCTTGCCGGCGCACTCACTCTTGTGACCATGAAGCATGTAGGCGTGAACGTGGCGGCAGACCCTCTTTTAACCACCACGTATACAGGACTGCCCGGCGGCCTATTATTGCTTTCTGCCGATGACCCCGGCTGCCATTCCAGTCAAAACGAGCAGGACAACCGCCACTATGCCCGTTTTGCCGGCATGCCCTGTTTTGAGCCTGCCACAGCCAAGGAAGCCCGCAACATGACCCGCGACGGCCTTCTGCTTGCCCGTGACATGGAACAGCCCGTACTTTTGCGCACGACAACGCGCCTCAGTCACCAACGTGGCTCCGTGACCCTTGGCCCCTTGCCACAACCTGCCGCCATCAAAACGTTTGAGCGCTGTCCGCAGCGTTTTGTGCCCGTACCTGCCGTAGCTCGTATGCGCCACATTGCCCTCGAGAAGGCCATGGATGCTGCCAAGGACACGGCCGAAGAATATTGCAAAACGCACACGGTGGAAAATGCCCGCCTCGGCATCGTGGCCACCGGCCTTGCCCGTGCCTATATGCACGACGCCTTATACACGGGCGATTGGGCAACACATGTGGATATTCTGGAGTTGGGTATGACGTGGCCTTTGCCGGAAAAATCTCTGACAGAATTTTTGCAAAAGCACGATGTGGTATTGGTGCTCGAAGAAGGTGCCGTGCTCCTTGAAAACGACTTGCGTGCCCTTGCTCAGCGCCTTGATATTGCTGTGCGTATTGAAGGTAAAAATGACGTACTCACAGTGCAAGGAGAATACGACACGGCTCTTGTGGCAAAGCGCCTTGCGGCACTTTTAGATGATGTAAACGCAGAAAGCCTTGCCGATGCGCTTTATTCTTCTGCCTCTTCTGCTACGCCCAGCACAGGTACCACAACACCTCTGCCCAACAGACCACCAAACTTGTGTCCGGGCTGTTCCCACCGCGCTGTTTACTATGCCGTGCGCCAAGTGTACGGCGACAATGCCCACTATGCCAGCGATATTGGCTGCTATACCCTTGGCCTTTTGCCGCCTTTACGTATGGCAGATTTCCTTGTATGCATGGGTGCATCTATTTCTTCCGGCTGCGGCTTTGCCCGTGTGTCCGACAAGCCCGTGGTGGCCTTTATTGGCGACTCCACATTTTTCCACACGGGTCTCACAGGTCTTGCCAATGCTGTCTTCAATAAACACGATGTCTTACTCGTCATTCTTGACAATGGTACCACCGCCATGACAGGACATCAACCCAATCCCGGCATGCTCCAAGATGTGCTTGGCACCGATGCCCTGCACCTTGATATTGAAGCCATTGTGCGTGGCATGGGCGTGCCACATGTTCGGACCACTAAGGCGTACAATGTGCGCGCCACCACCAAGGCGCTGGAAGAATTGAAGGCTGAAAGTGGCGTGCGTGTGCTTATTGCCGAAGAGCCTTGTGTCCTTTATGCGCGTCGAGCGCTGAAAAAGACTGCAACGCACGTGGCCTATGTGGCAGAACAAAACGATGCCGCTACTTTGTGTGTGGAAACATTGGCATGCCCTGCCTTTGTGCGTGAGGGCGATAGCATTGGCGTGGATGCGACCTTGTGTACCGGCTGTATGGTGTGCTTACAAGTGGCACCCACGGCCTTTAAAGCACAGCGGAAGGAGGGCTAATCATGCAAAAAGAACAACGTATGCGTATTTATATGACCGGTGTTGGCGGTCAGGGCACGCTCACGGCCACCACATTGTTGGCACGTGTGGCCTTGCAACAAGGACTCACCGTTGTGGCGGGCGAAGTACATGGCATGGCACAGCGCGGCGGCGTTGTGGAATCTGTTGTCTTGCTTGGCGGTTGGCTTTCGTCGAAGCTTGGACACGGCGAGGCGGATATTTTGCTCGGTTTTGAGCCACTGGAAACGGTTCGCGCCCTCCCTTACCTTGCCCCAAAGGGTGTTATATTGAGCAGTACGGATCCCTTGCCCCCTGTGAACGTATGCCTTGGCAAAGAGCACTATCCCGATATTGAGAACATGAAGACACACATTCAGACTGTGTGTACCGACGCCCACTTTTTGCCCTGTCGCACCCTTGGGCAAGAGGCAGGCTCTGTGCAGAGTGGTAATACTGTCTTGCTTGGTGCTTTGTGCGCCAGCGGCCTTTTACCCTTGGGAAGCCCTGACGAGGCTGTGGCAGCCATGGAGCTTGGAATTAATACATTCTTGCCTGCAAAAATCGCAGCGGCCAATGTGAAAGCTTTACACCTTGGAGTTGCGGCTTTTCAAGGAAAGTAACGACAGAAATGGCTTTTAACAGGCATTACAACGTAAACACATCCTGTTAAAAGCCTGTTGAAAAACTCCATTTTTGACAGTCCGTTCAAAAAGTGTGAGATGCAAGGAAGCAAAAAAAGTCAAGGCGCGCAGTGCATTAGACATACATAAGCGATTTGGCTTTTTTATGCTAACGCCGCAGATTGCACTTTTTCAACGGACTGTTAAAAGCTATTTCCACCACCATTGAGCGCGTGCTGCCAGCAAATCAATATCGCCACCGGCGGCAATATTCAAATAGCCTCTATATCTTCGTACCAGCTCATGGCTATAGGGGTTTGCCTGAAATAATCCCGTAAAAAGCTCGGCATCTTCTGTGAGCATACGCTTGGCGGCATCCTGACGACGTCGAAACGAGGGTGTCAAAAAAGGAAGCATATCCTCATCGTCCGTCAATGGAGCAAGGGCTGCAAAATAGGCTAACGACGTGATAAAGTTCAAGTTTTGTATGGCCGCCATAGCTTTGTCATGCTGCCGATCCGTACACCAAAAAGGACTGCACCCCATTTGCGTAAACATGCTTTCATAAAGGCATATGTGCTGCGCCTCGACTCCGTGTCCCGCCACCATGGCCATGGGCATGGGATCACCCTTGCTGGGCTGAGGGCCAAAGAGAGGATGCGTGCCTATGACCGGCCCCTGCCAGTGTGTCTGCATATGTTCCATGGGCTGTACCTTCACAGACGTAATGTCCATCATGACTGCTGTTGCGGGAAGGTAGGGCACAAGAAGCGTAACTGTGGCTTCTAAAGCAGCCGCAGGTATGCACAGGATGACGAAATGTCGACCTTCGCACCCATGACACAAGTCTTCGTGTGTGAAAGGCACATCAATTCCGCATACGTCCACGTCAAGTGCTGTGAAACGACGTAAAAAAAAAGCACCCATGCGTCCTGTACTGCCCACCACAAGAGCCCGCAAAGCAGTATATGTTGAGGGTTTGTGTATATAAGGCACTGCCTTGGACACATCACTTAACATGTATTGCCTCCTATGCCTTCCAACATCGTGTCCGTGGTAAAGATTGCATCCCTTGCAGGCATTGCGGGCGGCACACTGGGGTATACACCAAGCACACGAAAAGAACTACATAAAGAGCGTAACACATCCATGAGAGGTGCATATTCGCTTGCTTGAAAGTCCGTTTCAAGATCAGCAAAAAAGACGTATTGCCACGACTGCGCACCGGATAAATGCAACGGGCGAGATTCTAATTTTCGCATATTGACCCTGTATTGAGCTAAGGCTTGCAGTACAAGCGCAAGACTGCCCGGCTTATCGTGTAAGGTAAAGAGAACAGAGCTTTTCATCTGTGCTTTGCCAAGCGCCATATTCGACAAGGGCAACGCTGGCGTCTTCCCTTCGTCCGTGTTGGGCTGGGCAATAATAACAAAACGCGTCCAGTTGTCATTACTGCTTTCAATGGATTCTGCAAGCACACGCAAAGGCAACATTTCTGCAAGGGACATGTGCCCAATGGCAGCGCTCTCGGCATCTTCAGCGGCACGGTGGGCGGCTGCCCCGGTGGATTCCACAGGAATGGTAGACGCCCACGGAACATTTATGCGGAGCCAAGGCGTGCATTGAGCAAGGGCTTGCGGATGAGAATATATGCGCCTTATATGGTTTACTGACATATGTGTACTCAGCAAACTGTGACTTATGCGTACAAAAAGTTCCGCCTGAATGGACACATGCCACCGATAAAATAAATCAAAGCATTGCCCAACCGTGCCCTGTAAGGAATTTTCCAATGGAATGACACCAAGTTGACACTGTCCATGACCAACGGCACGAAATACATCTTCAAAGTCTGTGCAGGCATGTAATTCCACACTTGAGCCAAGGGACTGCGTGGCAGCAAAATAAGAAAATGTGCCTTCCGGACCAAGGTAGGCTGTTCGCAGCTTTTTTTGAAGCGCGCGAGAAGAAGAAAAAATTTCTCGCCAAATGGCACGAATGTGTGCGCTAGGTAAGGGGCCGGCATTGGTGGCATCGAGCTGCGCCAAGACTTCAAGTTCGCGCTCCGGTCGTAAAATCGAACTTGTGTCATTGGCCTTAATTTGCCCCACTTCAATGCTCAAGGCCGCTCGGCGATTGAGTATGGCCAAAAGCTCTTGGTCAACCATATCTATTTCTTGCCGAATGCGCCCAAGGCGGTCTGTTGACGATGGTGCTTTCATGATATGCTCTTGTTTTGTTATGGTGTATTGCGGTGAATTACTCACCAACGATCGCCAAGGCCTGCTCTACGCTGGCTTCCTCGTGTACAATGGCGCGCAAAGCGCGTACAAGTTGGATGCGCTTTGGATGTTGAAATACATTACGCCCCACAGAAAGACCGGCTCCGCCTGCGCGAATAGAATCGTACACCATTTGTAAGAAGTCACGGGTGGAGTGCATTTTTTCCCCACCGGCAATAAGCACCGGAATACAACAACCATCTACGGCTTGGGCAAAGTTTTCAATACTTCCCGAGTAAACGACTTTGACAATATCGGCGCCAAGTTCATTGCCTACACGCGCACAATGAGCCACTGTTGCGGCATCGTAACCATTGATGACCTCTGGTCCACGAGCGTAGAGCATGGCAAGCAGGGGCATACCCCATTTTTGACATGAATTTGCCACGCGTCCAAGGTCGGTCAGCATCCTATCTTCATCAGTTGCACCAAGGTTGACATGGATGGATACACCATCCGCACCATAACTGACAGCTTCCTTGACACTTGCGACCAACACTTTCTTATTGACATTGGGACTCAGTGCCGTTGAAGCAGAAAGGTGTATGATAAGCCCCACGTCCTTACCACTCGCACGATGAGAGCAACGGATAAGGCCTTTGTGCATGAGCACAGCGTCGGCGCCGCCTTCAGCCATATCGTTGACGACATGGCGCATGTCTTCCAAACCGTCAATGGGACCAACGGTGGTGCCGTGATCCATGGGAACGATGATGGTGCGTTTGCTGTGGCGATTGATAATGCGTTCAAGGCGAATTTGTTTTCCAAGATTCATGATACTCCTCCATCGGATTGTTAAAGATAAAAAAAGGCGCCACCAGTAAATTTACCAGTGGCGCCTTTATTAAGGACTCAGGGAACGTTGTCAGCATAACTTTTAGGTACTACAAATGCTCGCGCTCCCACCACTGGTGCTTCTAAAATAGCTAAAAGAGAACACAAAATATGTGCTCAAGCTAAAAGAAGAAGTGGTAAGGAGAATGGTATTGTGCATATGTTTTTACGTAGTATTAAAATGTTTCGCTACGGGGACAGCCTATACCGTTCGTCCAGTACATGTCAAGAGAAAACTTTTTAAAAAAAATATACTTGGAATTTCGTTAGGCGCTGCCGTCAAATCGCGAATCTCTGTGCTATTCCAAGCTCATTGAGACAAAGTTGAGCGTGTTTTGAAGCAATATCCCTTATGGTATTTGACTGAAAAAGTAAGCGAAGTCTGACGCAGAGCCCATTTCGATAGGGGCAAAAAGGCGCATTTGACGACAGCCCCGAAGAGAAAAGTTCCTTTCACTCTCCTCACAAAAAAATCATTCATGTATAGACTGCATGTATAGACTGCAATCAGAGCTTTTAGAGTAAACAAAGGGAGTAAGCAGTAAGCGCGTTTTGAAAGGGGAAGGAGGGGGTGTGGGGGAGG